>JANYKT010000189.1 GCA_025358085.1 Deltaproteobacteria bacterium
CGCGAGCACGACGGCGCGGTGCTGCACCTGCTCGACCGGCCGCTCGAAACAAACAGCGATCTCGAGTGCACAATCGATTGGTCCCGTCGCCGCGACCATATGCAACAGCACCACGGCCAGCACCTGCTGTCGGCAATGTTCGACAAAGAGTTGCACGCGCCCACGGTGTCATTTCATCTGGGCGAGACGGTCTGCACGATCGATCTCGATTTTACGATATCCAGACTCGAATCCAGCGCGCTTCGCAACATCGAGGCGGCGACCAATGACGTCATCTGGCGCAATCTGGCCGTCACCGCGAAGAGCTTCTCCGCCGAAGAGCGCGCGCGGCTCGACCTGCGCAAGGAGGCGGTCAAAGGCGACCGCGTGGTGGTGGTGGAAGGCGTGGACGCCTCCCCTTGCGGCGGCACCCACCCGGCGCGCACGGGCGATGTCGGCGCAATCGCCATCCTGCGGGCGCAGCGGTGGGGACAGGGCCAGGCGCGCATTGAGTTCATCTGCGGGGACCGAATCGTCCAGCGGCTCACGTCCGCGGAAAGCGCAATTGCGCAGGCGAGCGACGCGCTCAAGTGCGCCGCGCACGATCTCCCCGAAGCGGCCAGGCGCACCGCGGCCGATTCGCAGCAGCGGCGCAAGACCGTCGAGGCGCTGCTGCATGAACTGGCGCAGCACGAAGCGGCGCGGCTCGAAACAGCGCAGCCCGGTCCGGTAATCGCCAAAGTCGAGCGCGGCGCGACCATGGCGCGCGCCGTCGCCGCTGCGCTTGCCGATCGAGGACGCATCGCGCTCATCGCCTCGGTGGACGAAGGCCGCGCGCATCTCTGCTTCGCACGCCCGAAAGGTGACGGCCCGGCGCTGAACGCGCTGCTCCAGGAGGCGGTGCTGCTGCTCTCCGGCAAAGGCGGCGGCAGCAAGGATTTCGCGCAGGGCAGCGGCGACCCGGCGCGGCTCGACCAGGCGCTGGCAGCGGCGCGCGCGCGGTTATGAGCGCGAGCGGAGTGACCGATCAAAACGCGGCTTGATAGCTCGATGGCACGTCGACGTGGAAGGCCAGGTCGAGTTGCGTTTTCTCGCCGGCATCAAGCGACAACTTCCAGCGCAGGATCCCGTCGAGTGGCACCCGCTCATAGCCGGGCGTGGTGCGGTCTTCGATCTCGACCTGCACGTCGTCGAGTTCGCTGACCGGCACCTGCTCGGTGACTTCGACCAACACTTTGGCCGAACTCTCGAACTCGTATCGATAGGAGTAATGAAAGCGCTGGTTGTTCTTGAAGAGCCCCGTGTCGCGCTTGATCTCGTCGAGAACGATTCGCTTCACCTTGATCCCTTCCTCGAGACCGAAGCTGAGGTGAAACTTGCCGCCTTGCGGAACCCGCTCGAGCGGGTTGGTGCCCAGATAGGCGCCGCGGCGGAACAGCAATACCGGCCCCGGCAGCAGCGGAAATGGCGCTGAATTGACCAGCTCCGCAACCTGAAAAACATAAGGCAGCTGCCGCGGCACCGTGCGCAGTACGAACTCCGCGGAAAGTTCTGCTCTCCCAACGAAGAGCCGCGCCGGGGTTGAATCGCCGGCGACGTCGGCCACGCCCTTGACCGCGAGCTGCACCGAGAGGCCTTGGTCGCTGGCATTCATTCCAATGGCTCCTGCATTCGAGTTGGCACCTGCCTCGGCGTGGCGCTGCACCTCGTCGCGGCGGACCAGTACTTTCCTGGGCGGCTCGCGCGGGGCGGCAAAGACGCGCAGCGGCTCGACTTCGGGCGGCGTCGCGTCGGAGGACGGCAGCGCGGTCGAGAGCACGAGGCGCGCGCCCTCCCACGATTCGCCCGTGGCCTGGCGCACCGTCGCGAAGAGCGACAGCGCTACCGTCTTTTCCCCGGCGCGCGCTTCATAGGCGGGCTGCCAGGAGACGGCGCCCACCTGGTAGGTCAGCTCGACCTGGGCCGACCGCCCAATCGCGCACGAGACCCGTACGCGCGTTTTTCGCTCGCGCCTGTCAGCAGCCTGTCCCAGCCGTACGCGCTGCTGATACAGCTCGGCTTGCCGGCGTCGCAGCTCGCGCTCACGCGGCAGCGTGGCTGAGCGTTCCTGCGAGGCGACGAGCCGCGCCTGCAGCGTCTGCTCGAATGCGGAGCGCCACGACTTGACGTCGGGCGCCGGGTCGGTGGCCATCTCGGTCGAAAGCTGCGCCACCGCCACCTCGGCCAGCCGTCCAGCGAGCCGGGTTGCCTCGTCGGCGCGCGCGCGCTCGCTTTGCAGGTCGTTCAGCTGCGCTTCGATCACGCGCAGCTGCGCGTCAAGAGTTGCTGTCCCGAAGCCTTCGTTGAGCGCCTCTTCACTGTTGTCGAGCGATACCACCGCGCCCTCGCTCGTGATCGCTCGGGCGGATTGCGCGCCGGGCGGTAGCGCCCCGAAGGTCACTTCCCCCGAAGTGCCGGTGCAGGAGAGCTGCGCCACACGGGTCACTTGCGCCCGGTCGGGATAGACGACGACGCGCGCAATCTGGGTAGCTAAAAGCAATGCAATCATTGGTGCACCCGGAAGCCCTTGGGCCGCTTGAGCTGGTAAATGAAGCCGAGCTTGACCTTCTCCGCCGGCGCCACCTGCAGCGTCCAGGTGAGCTTGCCGATGGCTTTGTCCACCTGCGCGCACGGCGCCTCCAGCAGCTCGACCTCCATATGGTTATCACCGGTCAATGGGTATTGATCGATGACCCGCAGGGAGACGGCCGCCGGGTAGGGATTGGCGACTTCAATGGTCACCAGATAGCGAGTGACGTCGTCTTTGCTGAAGAGGCCTTGCTCGCTCTGCACCTGCGCGACGTTGCGCTGCGTGTGAATGGCGCGGTCCACGCCGAGCGGCAGCTCAACCTCCACGCCCGGCCGCATGAGCGGCAAAAGCGCGATGCCGGCGAGGTCCTGGCCCACGGTCAGCTGCGCATTCGCGCGCGGGAGGATGCGCAGCGAAGGATTCTTGATACGCGCGATCAAATAGGCATCGCTGGACACGCCTGGGTAAAGCACTCTCTCCGCGGCAACTGGCCAGGTCTCGGAGAAGAGCAGGACCCGGCGGAGACCCCTGCCGCTCTGGATGGTCTCCGGGCGGAGCGACGAATACTCGAGTTGATAACCCCCGGCTGCGTCCGCCGGAGAGCCAGGTGAAGGCTGCGGAGGTGTCCAGGACGGCGGCGGCGCAATCGCAAACTCGCTGTCTGGTGCCAACTCTTTAGCTGGTTCATCACTTCCGCTGTTGACCACGACTTCTTCTGGCGCTCTTCCCCTCTCTTTACGGGTCACCATAACGGCATCCGGCGTCGGTCCCTGAGCGGTCTTTCGGATCCTTGACCCGGTGACCACGATTTCTTCCCCGGCAGACTTTTCCTCCGCGACTTCCGGCGCAGGGGGCGGCGGAGGCGCCGGAAAGAGCGCAGCCGCCGGAAGGGGCGGAGGCGGCGAAAACGCTGGCTTCTGGGAAGCCGCGCGCGCGAGCAGGTCCTTTCGCAACGCGTCGCTCGCCTCCGCCTGTGGCTCGGGCTTGGGCGGCCATTGAGGCCCCGATACAAGCCCCGATACAAGCCCCGGCTGCGGCCGCGGCGGAAAAGTGCGCCGGGTCTGCGGCAGGAATCGCTCGCGATCCCCGATCTTCCAGGTCGCGATCTCCGGCAGCGCGCGCTCGGTCGCAGGGACAGCGGTGCTGAGCGTGAGCCGCGCGTTCGTCCAATCCTCGCCGCTCTCCTGCGAGACGGCGCCGCTGAAGGCCACGCGCACTGACTTCTGATCTTTCAATAGCTGCAGATCATATCCCGGCATCCAGCGCGCGTGACCGACAAGATAGGTGAGAATCAAGTGCGCGGCGTGGGCGCCGGACAACCACGCGGTCACGCGAAAGCCCGAGCGCCTCCGCGCGCCGCCCAGGAGGAACGCCCGCGCCGCAAGCTGCTGGCGCTCGCGTCCCAGCTCGTCGAGCTGCTGGGCCAGCTGGCGAACGTGCGCGTCATTCTCCTGCAGAGCCGAGCGCTCGAAGCTGAAACCCGCGTTCCAGCCGCGCGGATTGAGGCGTGGCGGCGGTTTCAATGAATCCGACGGAAGCCGCGGCGCAATCTTGCGCAACGCCTCAAGCTGGTGCCCGTAGTCGTCGCGCTGGCCGGTCATCAGTGCGATGCGGTCGTCCATCCTCTCCAGCCTTTCCAGCAGCGCTCGCGCCTCGTCGGCGGGGAACGCGTCCGGCTCGACGTGGGCGATGTCGATGCGCTGGAGTTCCGCCGCCTGTGCGCTGCTGTCGTCGCCCGCGACTGCGACGCGGATGCTCGACGGATCGACCGCATCGGGCAGAAGCGGGAACTCGGCGCCCAGAGCACCCGCCGGCGCAATGGCGGTGCGGACCACGCGGGCGCGGTCGCTGAATACGGTGACCTGTGAAACGGCCGACTGCAACACGGCGGCTGCCGCGACCAGCACAAATGTCATTCGTTCTCCAACGCGGGACGCGTGGGTTCGATCCGTGGCTTTGATACTACAGAAGGGCGTGCTAATCCGGCGGACCATGGACCTTCGTCATGACTGGACGCTGCCCGAAGTGCGCGCGTTGCACGACCTTCCGCTGCTCGAGTTGGTCTATCGGGCGCAGGGAGTGCACCGGGAAGTCTTCACCGAACAGCAAGTCCAGTTGTGCTCTCTGTTGTCGGTCAAGACCGGCGGCTGCGCGGAAGATTGCGCCTATTGCCCGCAGGCGGCGCGCTATGACACCGGCGTGAAAGCAGAGGCGCTGTTGCCGGTGTCCGAGGTGCTGGCGTCGGCGGCCAAGGCGCGCGAGGCCGGCGCGTCGCGCTTCTGCATGGGCGCTGCCTGGCGCGAGGTCAAGGACGGCCCGCAATTCGACCGCGTCCTGGATATGGTCCGCGGCGTGCGCGCGCTCGGACTCGAGGCCTGCTGCACCTTGGGCATGTTGACGGCCGGGCAGGCGGCGCGGCTGAAAGATGCCGGCTGCTCGGCTTATAATCACAACCTCGATACCAGCCGCGAGGCTTATGGCGACGTCATTACCACTCGCACCTATGACGATCGCCTCGAGACGCTGCGCCGGGTGCGCGAGGCGGGCATCACCATCTGCTCGGGCGGCATCATCGGGCTCGGCGAATCCGTCGATGATCGCTGCCGGCTGTTGATTACCCTCGCCGCGCAGGATCCGCACCCGGAATCGGTGCCCATCAATATGCTGGTGCGGGTGCAGGGAACGCCGCTGGCGCAGGCGGCGCCTGTCTCTACATTGGAAATGGTCCGCATGATCGCGACCGCGCGTATCCTGATGCCCTGCGCGATGGTGCGGCTGAGCGCAGGCCGCCTGCAGATGAGCGGCGAGGCGCAATTGCTCTGCATGATGGCAGGCGCGAACTCGGTCTTCTTCGGCGAGAAGCTGTTGACCACCGGCAATCCCGAATACCAGCAAGATATGGCGCTGTTCGAGAGCGCCGGTATCCGCCCGCTGGAGCCGCGGCCGTGAACTTGATGGAGGGAGCATTCGATTCTTGACCGATTCTTGACCCTTTGATTGAGCGACGATGGCTGGGCGGACGAAGGCGACACTGTTGGGCTTGCTAGCGGCCGCGCTCTTTGGAGCGGGCGCTCCGCTGGCGAAGCTGCTGCTGCCAGGGGCAGGTCCAGTGCTGCTGGCGGGCCTGCTGTATCTGGGAGCCGGCGCTGGGCTGTTGCCGCTGCGTTCGCGCCAGGAGGCGAAGCTTTCACGCAGCGACGCGCCCGCGCTGCTGGGTGTCGTTCTCTTTGGCGGGGTCGCGGGACCCGCTCTGCTTCTCTGGGGCCTCGCGCGGATGAGCGCCGTATCGGCGTCGCTGTTGCTCAATCTCGAGGCGCCGTTGACCATCGCGCTCGCCGTTGCGCTCTTTGGCGAGCACCTCGCGCGGCTGGAGATCCTGGGCGCACTGTTCATCGTCTTCGGGGGCGCCCTGCTGGGGGTCGCGCCCTCCCAGCCCTCTGCAGCCGCCGCAATCGCCATTGCTCTCGCGTGCGCCTGCTGGGCCATCGATAACAACCTCACGCAAAAGCTATCGATGAAAGATCCGCTGCAGGTGGTGAGAATCAAATCGTTGGCTGCCGGCACCGTGAATCTCACGCTGGGAGTCGCGGCCGGAGCGGCCTTGCCTGGACCGCGCGTGCTCGCGGCCGCGCTCGCACTTGGCGCGGTGAGCTACGGCGCAAGCCTCGTCTTTCACCTGAAAGCACAGCGGGCGCTGGGAGCGGCGCGCCAGTCAGCGCTCTTCGCCACCGCGCCGTTCGTGGGAGCGCTGGTCGCGGTTCCACTGCTCCGCGAGCGCCTGGGCACTCTCGACCTTGCCGCTGGCACGCTCATGCTTGCGGGCGTTTTCGCGCTCGTGCGCGCCCGGCATGGTCACGCGCATACCCATGCGCCGCTCGAGCATGAGCATCTGCATCTCCACGACGAGCACCACCAGCACCAGCACCAGCACCCGGACCCGGTTTCGCTCAGCCCGCACTCGCATCCGCACCAGCACGACCCGCTCACGCACGAGCACCCGCATGTCTCGGACGCGCACCACCGGCACAAGCACTGACGCGCGAAGCCAGACGCCGCTCGAATTCGAGCCCGCAAAGAGTGACCCGTGTCCGCTGCCACAGGGCGCGGAAGAGTCTATCGATTACCTCAAAGCCAGCCGCGACGAGGCATTGCTGCTCGACATTCCGTGGCTGCGCGAGCGCTTGACGCTGCTGATCACCGATGGTGCCCGCGGCGCAACGCTCTTGACCCGCTCGGACGAGACGCACGTACCCGCGGTCCCGGCGACGGAGGTAGACGCGACCGGCGCGGGCGACTGCTTCCTGGCCGGCTTCGCCGTCGCGCTCTCGCGGGGAGTCGGGCCGCTCGCGGCCATGGACTTTGCCAACCATTGCGGCGCGCTCGCGGTGGCGCAGGTCGGCCTGCCGCGGAGCCTTCCGCTGTAGGCGTGCGCTGTCGTGCTATTTAAATCGCCGTGACCGGCTGGCGCCTCGCAATGCTGTTGACCGGAACTGTGGCGGCCTCCATCGGCGCGGCGGTCGTGTTTACCAGACGGCCCGATCCAGCCGCGGTCGATCCCGTGCTTCAGCCGGACGCCGGGCTCCCGCCGGTGGACGCGACCCAGATCGCCTCGGGACGGCTCGCGATGGCGCGAATGCCGAGCGAGGTCGGCAGTTCGCTGGAAATGTTCTCCGACGAGATCGTGCGCAATGCCGAGGCTCTCGAGACGCGGCAGGCCAGAATCACTGGCACCTGCGCACCAGGGTCCGCCATTCGCGTCATCAGCGAGGACGGCACCGTGCGCTGCCAGGCGCTGCCGAAAGGCGTGGTTTCGGTCTCGGCCCTGGCGGCGATCCCGCGGCTTTCGAGCACCAGCACCGAAGGCTCCAGCATCACGGGGGGCGCCGGAAGATACCAGTCCGCGGGGCCCGATGATTACCTCGCGATCGCGATCGCGCTCCCCGACGGCGCTATGATTACCTCCTTTTCTTATACGTATCTGGACGACTCGCCCGAGGTTGATACCGCGGCATTCCTCTACCGGTCCGACGACCAGCCGCTGGCCTCAGTCGTAAGCTCCGGAGCCGACGGCCGCGTGCGCAGCGGCGCAACCGAAGTCATTCAATTCAGGAAAATCGACAACGCCCGCCATTCCTACTTCGTCTATTTCCAGGTCTCAGCGCGGGCGGGCTTTCGCATCATGCCGATCTCCGCCTCGGTCGCGTACCGGATTCCCTGAGGCTGGGGCTGCGGCTGAAGCTGGCGCCAAAGCTTTTGGCGAGGCCGAGGACCACCCGACGCCGGGAACCTCTTCACTGTTGCCGGTCAGCTCCCAGCGCAGCAAGGACACGGGAATCAGCCCCGCGGCGTCCTTCTCGTCCATGAACCGCCGAAGCGTGAACTCCTTGCCCAGCTGCGCCGCGCGCGCGGCGATGAGCTTGTCGATCTCCTGCTTTCCCAGCACATAGCTCGTCCCATATCCGGGCTGCTGCAGGAACAGGTGCTGCTCGAACCAGAGCGTCGACCCCGACAACCGCAGCCAGCCGCGGGGCGTCAGCGCGGCGGTGTCCCGGGCGGCCTCCTCCAATGAGCGCTGGTTTGCGTGCATATGCAGGTCTCCGAGCGCCCGCGCGCCACGCTGCGCCAGCAAGACAAAAATCAGCTCGCGCGAGCGCGGACGCGCGTCGCACATGCCCTCTTCCATCATCAACTCTTCCATCGCGGTGGCGAAGCCCTCGGTCCGCGTATTGAAGATGTTGTAAAGCAGCGGGCCGCGCCGGATGGGGCTCTGGTTCGGGTCGTCCCTCATCCGCGCCAGATCGATCCAGTGATAGCCATGCGTTCGCATGATCTCCGGGTCGCGATAGTCAGCCTCGGCAAAGAACTCCAGCGGCCGCTTGCCGGTATAGGTCCCGATATGATCGCGCAAGGCAGGCTCCATGTCGGGCCGCAGGGTCAATACCTGATGCTCTTTCAGGAACTGCATGTATTCAGTCACGCCCGCATTGAAGCGCTGCTTGAACTCCTCCGCGCTGCTCAAAGGTACCTGCTCGGGCAGCGCGCGGTTCTTTTGCTCTTCCAGGGCGAGCGCCGATCGAGCGCGCGCAAGCTCCCGCTGCACCAGCAGCACTTCATCGGCCCAGGTGTAGGGGAGAAGCTGGACATTGGCTAAATACCAATCGTAATTAGCGATACCAACGCCCGAATGGCCCTTTTTGGACGGAGCCTGCGCTTCCAGCCACCGGACATACTCGTCAGTGGCCCCCTGTGCCCGCTTCACGGCTTCCGCCAGCGCCGGGTAGGCCCGCGCCCTTTCACCAAGCCCGGCGAGGATCTCCTGCTGCTGTTTCACAGCCTTGATTCCGAAGATCCAGAGATCCTTTGCATCTCCAATCAGGTTGCCGCGCGCCTGCCGCAGCAGCGCCGGAATGGGCCCCAGGCCAGTGGCAATGGAGTCAGCCGACTTCCCGTCCAACGAAGCCGGATAAGCCCAAAGCTCCACGGCCCCCCGCGCAAACGGCCCTTCGCGCGCGGGCTGATCGCTCTCTTCATCGAAGACGGTGACATAGAAGGCAGGGTTGCGCGCCCACGGCCGCAGGACGCGGTGATCAAATGCGAGGCCGTTCATTTCGGCGCGAATGATATGAAAATCGACCTGCTGGGGGATGGGCCACGCGCGCGGCTCGAGCGCGCGCAAACGCTCTTGCCAGAGAGCGAGCTCGCGCTGCTGCACTTCCATGGCGGGGGTTGTGTAGTCGGGAGCGCCGTCGGCGCCGGGCTTCGGCTTCTGGAATTCGCGCCATCCTTTAAAGAGGGTCACCAGATCCGCGTAGGTTCCTCCTTCCGGCGGCTGCCGCTGTTCCGCCCGCGCTGGTGGTCCATCACTCGCGGGGAGGGTGGTTGCGCTTACTGCGACGAGGAACAGCGAGGCGATGATGAATTGCATCCGCCCATACTACTCGCGCTGATTGGAACTTGTCGCCGAGAGCGGCACACCGGGCGTTCGACGCCTGGTGCGCGGGCACCCTGCGCGAGGTGGCGGCTGGCACCCTGGGTCACTTGCGCTTGAGCGCGTCCGCGACAGCCTTCATGACTTTCACCCGCGCATAGCGCTTGTCGTTGGCTTCAACCAGGACCCATGGCGCCGCGGTGGTGGAGGTCTTTTCGAACACTTCAAGCGCCGCAGTCTCATAGGCGTCCCACTTTGCGCGATTGCGCCAATCCTCTTCGGTGATCTTGTATTGCTTGTAAGCGATCTCTTCGCGTGCCTTGAACCGGCGCAGCTGCTCTTCAGGGCTGATGACGAGCCAGAACTTGAGGACGATGGTGCCGAATGCGGCCAACTGCTCCTCGAAAGAATTGATCTCGGCATAAGCACGCTTCCAATCCTCTGGAGTGCAGAAGCCCTCGACCCGCTCGACCAGGACCCGGCCATACCAGGACCGGTCATAGATGGTGACGTGGCCCTGCCGCGGCAAATGGCGCCAGAACCGCCACAGATAGGGATGCGCGCGCTCCTCATCGGTCGGCGCGGCAACCGAGATGACGTCATAAGTTCCGGCGTCCATGGCTCGAGTGACCCTTCGAATGGCGCCGCCCTTCCCCGCCGCATCCGGCCCCTCGAAGACCAGGATCACCGAGCGCTTCTCCACGGCCAGGGCGCGCGTCCGCAGGGCGATGCGCTCCTGCAACCGGGCGGTTTTCTCTTCATAGCTCTTGTCGTAGAGCTTGCGAGTCAGATCCAGAGTGGACAGCAACGTCTTCTGCCGCGCGCCGCGCCGCCGCGTGGGCTGATCCGCCTTTTGCGGCGACGCTTCTTTCGGTTCGTCGAGCCTCGCGCGCAGGGCGACGAGCAGGGTCCGGGCCGCGGTCAGCGCCCGGTGGTGCGGGTCCTCCGCCTCGATGATGTGCCACGGCACCGCGCCAGTGCTGGTCTTGCGGATGGCGTGCTCCGAGACCGCGCGAAATTTGTCGTACCGATCCAGGTAGCGCCAGTCGCGCTTGCCGACCCGGAAGCGGGTGAGCTTGTCCTTCTCGAGCGCGTGCAGCCGCTGCTTTTGCGCCTTTTTAGAGAGGTGCATCCAGAGCTTCACGACAATGGTGTGCTCGCGGTGCAGCATCTCCTCGAACTCGACGATGCGATCGAGGCTCTGATCGAAGGCAGCCGGCGAGCAGCGGCCAAAGACCCGGTCGACAATGGGATGCGTGTACCAGGTGCCAAACAGCGCCGTGGTCCGGCCGGTGGGCGGCAGCACATTCCAGAAGCGCCACATTTCCGGGCGATGCCGCTCTTCATCGGTTGGCTCGCGCATCGCATGCGCCCGGATGCCGCGCGGGTCCATCCATTCGAGTAGCAGATTGACGGTTTCGCTCTTGCCTGCTCCCTCGACTCCCGAGAGCAGCACCGCGCAGGAGTATGGCGACGCGCGCAAGTCTTCCTGCGCTTTCAACAGGGCGGCGCGGAGCTTCGGAACTTCCTTCTCGTATTCTTCCTTGGATACTTTCGCACCCAGCTCGGCTGTCTCGAACATGCGCTGTGACTATCCCATGAAGCTCCCTGTCGAAAAGCCTTTACCAAAGAGGATGACCCGGGGCCGACAGAGGAGCTTGGCCGCCTGCCTCCCCGCCTGGCGCCGGGCGAACAGCGCTATGTCACTGCCCGAGGGCCTCGCGGCGATGAAGGCCGAGTTGGCGACTTTGCCCGAGCTTCGCGGCGCGCGCAGCTGTTGCTTGCGACCCTTGCCGCCGTAACCGTTGCGGGATACGTGTTGACCATCGAGCCATGTCCCAGGCGGCAATCCAAATCATGGCCGAGGTTCTCCTCGAGGGAGGACGAGTTCAGGCGACTCTGCTCCTCGCCTGCGGCTGCACCGTGAATTGCGTTGTCGCCGGGAGCCGAATCGTCGAGACCGAGGACGGCCGACGCTTCGCGGCCGGCAAGTATCCCTGTCCCGCAGGCCATCCTGTGCGTCCTCCGTCAATTGGCGAATGAGCCCGCGCCACAACTTCAGGCGTTCGCGGTCTATCGCCCGCACCGATTCCTGCTTCAAACACTTTGACAACAGGGCCCCGGCAGCCTAGGCCGCTCCCGTGCCCAATCAGCTGCTGAGCGACCGAGACGTTGAGTTCCTCCTTTACGAAGTCGCGCACGCCGACAAGCTCTGCGAATTGCCCCAGTTTGCGGACCACTCGCGCGAAACCTTCGAACTTTTCCTGACCAGCGCCCGCAAGCTCGCGCGCGGGGTGCTGTGGCCGGCCTATAAGCCGATGGACGAAGCGCCGCCGCGACTGGAGGCTGGACAGGTCCTGGTGCATCCGGTCATGCGCGAGATCTGGCCGCGCCTGGCGGAGCTCGGCATTACTTGTGCAACGCGGCCGTACGCAGTCGGCGGCCAGCAGCTTCCCCATACCGTGGGTATGCTCGCGAGTGGGTACCTGATGGCCGCCAATGCCGCGGCCTTCGGCTATGCCGGCCTGACCGCTGGGGCCGCGCATTTGATTGAAGCCTTCGGCGACGAAAGGTTGAAGCGCGACGTGATGCCTCGGCTCTATTCGGGAGAGTGGGCCGGCACCATGGCACTGACCGAGCCGCAGGCAGGCTCCAGCCTGGCTGACGTCCGCACCCGGGCGCGGCCCGCGGGCGACCACTACCTGCTCGACGGGAACAAGGTCTTCATTTCGGGCGGCGATCAGGACGTCACGGCAAACGTGGTGCACCTGGTGCTCGCCCGGATCGAGGGGGCACCCGCCGGCATCAAGGGCGTTTCTCTTTTCTGTGTTCCGAAGCGGCGGCTGGAAGGCAGCGACAACGACTGCACCGCAGCGGGCGTCTTCCATAAGATGGGCTGGAAAGGATTGCCTTCCATTGCGCTGAACTTCGGCGAGCGCGGGGACTGCCGGGGATGGCTGGTGGGCCAACCGCACCAGGGCATTTCGTACATGTTCCAGATGATGAACGAGGCGCGCCTGATGGTGGGAATGAATGCCGTCGCCACCGCCTCGGCCGCGTATCATGAAGCAGTCGAATATGCGCGGACGAGACTGCAGGGTCGGGCGCTTTCGCAGCGAGACCCCTCGAGCCCGCAAGTGCCCATCATCGAGCACGCCGACGTGCGCCGCATGTTGCTCCGGCAGAAGGCCATCGTCGAAGGTGGGCTCTGCCTGCTGGTCACCACGGCGCGCTACGCCGACCTCGGGGACACGCGGTCGCTGCTGCTGCTCGATCTGTTAACACCCATTGCCAAGAGCTTCCCGGCGGAGTTTGGATTCGAGAGCAATACGCTCTCGCTCCAGGTGCACGGCGGATATGGATACACCAGTGAGTATCTACCGGAGGCCTGGTTGCGAGACCAGAAACTCAATAGCCTTCACGAAGGCACGACTGGCATTCACGGAATGGACCTGCTCGGCCGCAAGGTAGTGCAGCAAAACGGAGCGGCGCTGCTGGGGCTGTCGGAGGAGATCGCCATTGACGTCGCCAAGGCCGGCGGCAGCGAAGGGGCCGCCCTGCAGCAGGCGGTCGAGCGCGTGGGCACTTTGACGATGGCGCTCGCCGCCTCTGGCGATCGGGACAAGTTCATGCTCCACAGCGCCGACTACCTGACGCTCTTTTCCATTGTCGTGATCGCCTGGCAATGGCTGCGCATGACCAATGCGGCAGCGGGAAAGCAGGGTGACTTCCATGACGGCAAGCGGCAGGCGGCGCGCTACTGGTTCGCCACCGAGTTGCCGCGGGTCGAGCACCTCGCCGCTCTGTGCGAGAGCGGCGAGGCGTCCTACGCGGAGATGCGACCGGACTGGTTCTGAATTAGTTGCCTTTCACCGTCATATAGATCGGCGCCGACGTCTGCAGGCCGTCACTCACCACGAGCTCCAACTCGTAGGTGCCCTTGACGTCGAGTGCGAGCGTGGGCTTGGCAGCCATGGGACTGGTGATCAACGCGCCACTGCCGGGCGGCAAGGCATAAATGGACCATTGATAAGTCAATGGACCCGCGCAGGCGCTGTTCGGATCCACCAGGAGCGCGCCTGCGTTGTTGAATGTGCCATCGAATTGCAAGTTGGGTTGCCCTGCAGTCGCGAGGGTGAAGCTGCCCAGGTCCGTCGGACCGGACGGGTCCCTGCTGATTGCGAGCGCGCCGTTGCCGCCGCCGCCAGGAGGAGCGCCCGCCCCGCTGAGCACCTCTTTCGCACCCGGAGACAGCGCCACGCTGCCGCAGGGGCCGGTCGTAAAGGTGGAGGTGGTGCTGGCAGTAGCGCCGCTCACCAGATCGGTGACGGTGAGCCGCACAATCCATGTCCCCTTGGGTTGGTCGAGCAGGAAGCTGGGATTGGAGCTGGTGGGCGCATTGAAGGCCGAGCGGCTCCCGGCGGGCAATGAATCGAACGACCACTGGAAAGCGACGGCAGGCTGGAGCGCAGGTACGCAGGCGATGGGGAACGCGACCACGCTCGTGACCCGCTGCTGCGTCCCGATGTTGAGCAAGCCCCCGGCAGGGAAAGGCGTGATTGAAGCCGTCATCGCGCAGCTCACGGCCTGGACGGCTGCGCCGGTGCCCACCCCCTGATTGCCGAGCGCATCCGTGACGACGACGTTGTACTGATATTGATTCACCGCGCCAACACCTGTGACAATGTCGGGAATGAAGCTGGCCTGGGCGTTGCGCGGCGAAGCGAGAACAGCCGTCGAGGTAGAAGCAGCGCCGCCCGGCAGCGTCAGTGACCAGGCATAGCTGTACGGCGCCGTCGTCGGCGCGCCGCCGCACCCAAGGTTCGCATCGGCAGTCACGGCCGCGTTGAGCAGCACGCCCCGGCCAATTTCCGCGGTAGCGACTGAAGCAGTGGCAATCACGCTCGGGCTGGCGTTGCACCCGCTCACCGGAATGGCGACGGTCGCGAAGCCGCTGTTGCCAATCGAGTCGGTCGCCTTGACCGAGAGCACATAGCTGCCGCCCACGTCGGCGACAAAGCTTGCGACGGTGGCGGTGGGGTCGGCGATGCTCGCCTGGCTCTGCGGCGGGCGCGCCAGCATTGCCCATTGATAGGTATAGGCATAGGCGGGGGCTACGCACGCAGCAGCATTGGGGTTTGCAAGAGTCGGTGTCACGGTGATCGGATTGGGGCTGCCGGGATTGAGGCTCACGGTCGGAGATCCCGAGATGATGAGCGGCGCCAGCGAGAGCGGCTGGTTGCACGGGTTAGCGACGTTGACCTGATTCCGGAACGTGCCGACGTTGCCGAGGGTAGTAGTGACGACGGCCTGGATTGAATAGGCGCCGGTAAGGTCAGGCACGAAGCTGGGCGCCGCGGCGACCGCGCTGTTGAGCTGCGCACGACTGCCGACAGGCAAGCCGACGATCTGCCAGGCATAGCTGAAGATATTGAGCGGCACTGCGGGGCAGCCCGCGACACCGGCATTCGGATCGGCCAAGGTGCCGACGCTCACGATAACGGGCTGACCGGCGCCGGAGACCCCGGTGGCTTGCGCGGTTCCTGTCAGCGGCTGGGAGCAGCCGCCAACGGCGATGACCCCCGAGTCGAAGGGAGCGCTGGCGATTCCGAGGGCGTCAGTCACCACCACGCGGACCACATACTCCTGCCCGGGCGAGGTGATCACGTCAGGAACGAAGCTCGGGTTCGAGGCATTGGCATTGTTGAGCGTGGCGTGGCTGCCGTTGGGCTGGCGCACGAGCGACCAGCGAAAAGTCACCAGCGCATTGGTCAACGAGCAGCCCTGCGTGTTGCTGTTGAGATTGAGATCGGTCCAGCTCGCGCTGAGCGAAAGTGGAACGCCAGTGCCGAGGGGAGCCGCGGGCACGACAATCTTGTTGATGGTCACCGGCTGCGTGCAGCTGCCCACGTTCGGCACGTCGAGCTGCACAGGCAACGAAACGTTGCCGCCCGCGTCGGTAACGATGAGCTGTACGCGATAGTTGCCAATGACGTCGGGGGTGAAGCTCGGGGCCACACCAACAGCGCTATTGAGCTGCGCGAAGCTGCCCGCGGGCTGGTTCACGATGGACCATGCATAAGAGTAGGACGCGCTGATGAACGCAGGACAGCCAGTCGTGTTCTTGTCGCCGATGACCGCCGCGAGCGTCACTGGCGCGCCGGTTTCGGGACCGCCGTCGGTGAGCAGACCGCCTCCCACCGGGGTGATCGGCGCGACCGAGAAGCTGAGGACGGCGGTGGGTGCTTGATTGCAATTGACAGCGGTAACGACTGCGGGTGCGGCAATCGCCTTGAGGCCCAATTGATCAGTAACGGCGAGGCCAATGGTGTAATCGCCAGCCAGGTCCGGGCTCAGGCTGGGCGATGCGGCCGGCGAAACCCCCGCACCGTTGGTGCCGGAGAGCGCGGACTTGCTTCCCTTCGGTGCGCTGACAATGGACCATGCATAAGTGAAGGGCCGCGCGACAAGTGGCGTCGCGGAACAGCTATCATTGGAATCAACGACGGTCGCGGTCATGGAGAAGGGGGTTCCTGTCGCGGCCGCTGACGGGGGCACAATGGCAGCGGTGATGGGCACGGAGCCGCAGGCGAGCGCGGTCACGGTGACGAACGCAGGCGCGCTGGCGTGACCGGTGGAGGCAGCGGCGACGACCGAGAGCCCATAGCTGCCCTGCACATCGGCGAGAAAGGAAGGATTCGAGAGACCGGCATTGTTCAGCAATGCCTTGCTGCCGAGGGGCGCGGAGACAAGCGTCCAGCGATAAGAGTAATTGAGCGGCAGATTGCAGGCTCCAGCAGCGGGGCTGCCGACTGGAGGACCACCGGCGGTATCGGTCCCGTCATAAGCGGGATTGTCCGCGTCGGTCACGGCGGTGTGCAGCTGCACCGAGGTGCCGGTCGCAACCGACGCTACGGCGAGGACGGCGGCGGTGGGCGTTGCGTCGCCGCAGCCGGTGGTGGCGAGGGTCTGTTTGAAGAGCTGGCTCTGGCGGCCGAGGTTGTCAGTGACGATCAGGCCGACGACATAGCTGCCGTGCAGGTCCGGCGTGAACGAGGGCGCGCGGATGGCCGCGTTGTTGAGGCGCGCCGCGGAGCCGGCGGGCAGCTCGAGCAGCGACCAGCCATAGGAGAAGGTGCGCTTCAATCCGCAGCTGCCGGCCGGGTCTGAGTCCGCGTCGGCGACCACTGCGCTGAGCGCCACCTGCGCTCCGACATCAGGGTTTTGGGGCGCGGCGGAAATCGATTGAACCACCGGCCCGTTGTCCCCGCAAGGCTGGGTGCTGTAGGTCAGGTGGGCCTTGGGGTCGCTGTTGTCGCTCTGCAGGCCGAATGAATCGGTGACCTGCACCAGAAGGTCATAGTAGCCGCGCAGATCGGGAGCGAATGAAGGCGTGGCCGTGCTCGGCAGCTGGATGGTGGCGCGGCTGCCGGGCGGCGCGGCGGCGACAACCCATTGCCAGGCGACGATGGTGCTCCCGCCACAGGTGGTCCCCGGGGTCGCACTGATTGCAGCCGTCTGACCAATCTGCGGCTTCTCGGGCGATTGGGAAAGCGCGGCAATGGTGGGCCGGCAATCGTCAGTGACGACCACGTCCACCGAGGCCGAGCTGGCAAGGAGGCCGTCATCCACGGTCAGGAGCAATGAATAGGTGCCCACCCGGTCGGGAATGAATGAAGGCTTGACGAGGTGAGGATCATTGAGGGCCGCCTTGCTCCGGGGGGGTAACGCGGTAAAGGCCCAGGCATAGGTCAGCGGGTTGCTCGCCCGCAGCGAGATGCTGGCCGAGCCGTCGAGTTGCAACGCAACGCCGACGTGCGCGGCCGGCACCGCTGCCACGGAGGCCAACGGCGGATTCACCTTCGAGGCGCAGCCGGCCGCGAGCGTGAGGCAGAGTGCTGCCTTGAGCACAGGCTCAATCGCCGAACGGATAGTACTTGAGGCCTGTGGTGAGCGCATACGAAACATGGGTGCTCCCGAGTGGCGTGAGGATGAACGAGCTGTGCCCGTCGTCCACGCCGTGATCGATGTCGAAATACTGGAAAGAGTTGCCGGACTGGATGGCGTAGCGAAGGATTCGATTGGCGCTGTCGATATAGGTGACGTGCGCCTGGCTCTGCGCGTCGTACTGCAAGGAAGGGAAATAGTTGCCCGCGGTCAGCGTGGCGATATCAATCGTGGTCCAGTTCGAGGCCGTGGCGCAGGCGCTCTTGCAGGTGACCAGCTGCACCTGGTTCGTGGTGCCGTTTTCGAAAGCCACCCCTGCGAGGCCGTTCGGGGCAACCGCCATGGTGCTCCAGAAACCAACCCCAAGGGTGTTGTTCGGGGCGCCGCCGCCCGCGATCAAAGTCACCAGCGACCAGGCCCCCGTGCCGGCTGCGCAGGAGCCGTTGCATTCGGCGTAGTGCAGCGAGTGAGTATTGTCGTCCTGGTAGGCGAGGCGGGGCAGCTTGCTGACCGGGCTTACGAACGCGGTCATGTAATGACCAGCATTGCCAACGGCATCGACGTCCTGCTTTGTCCAGGCGCTATTGAGGCCCGTGGTGCAGCCCGCGGCGCAGGCGGCATACCTTGCGGTCGGATTCGCCGGACCGTGGGTGTGATAGGCGACCGCCGGAAGGTTGAGCGCGCCGACGAACATGAGCTGGATTTCGCCGTGCTCGCCTGAACAGTTGACGTCGAGCGCGTCGATTCGGCTGATGTTCCAGCTGGCGCCATTCAGGACCGCATAGTGCATCTCGCAGGTCGAGTCGTATCGATAGGCGACCACCGGGGTACCCGTGCCGGGCAGGAACTTGAGTGACACCTGCGCAGTGGCTGCATTGCCATTCTTGACGTCGATAGCGTCCGCCTCGATGGTGCTGAAGATCCAGCTGGGCGAACCGGTCGAGCAGCCTCCGGAACAGCGGGCGAATCGGAGGTCATAAAAGGTACCGGCGACATTCTTCTCATAGAAGGCGATGGACGGATTGGCGGTGGGCGAAGTGGGATCAGGCTCGGCGTCGTTCCAGAGCACGCCTCGCGAGGCAGCAGCAGGCAGTATGGAGTCGGCCAGCGGATCGGAGACGGTGATGTGGAGGAAGCTGGGCGCGCTGGTGAAGCGGCCGTCGCCGACGCCGAGCTGAAAGATGTAGTCGCCGGCAACATCGGGGGTGAAGACCGGCTTGGCAGCTGTCACCGGATACAGCGCGGCGGTGCTGTTGGGCGGCGTCGAATACGTGCTCCAGGCGAAAGTCAGCGGGCCGGTGCACGCAGCGGCGGGATCGGCGCTGCGCGTGCCGTCGAGCTGCAATTGATAGTTGGGCAGGTATTGAATCGTTGACCCGGCCGCCGGGTCGGGCTGGGGAGTCGAAACCGAGACCGGAAACGGCAGCGAGATGCCCGCCGTCGCATAGGGCAGTGAGCTGCCGCAGGAGCCGCTGGTCACGGTTCGCGTACTGGAAGTCTTTGCACCGGTGATTGAATCGGTGAGCGTCAGCCGCGCGACCCAGGTGCCGTTCGGGACATCAACCGTGAATGACGGAGTCCTGCCGGCGGCGTTGTTGAAGCGCGCGTTGCTGCCAATGGGCAATGAGTCGAACGACCACGCATAAGTGAATGGCTGAGAGCAGGCCGTAGTGCCGGCGCCGACCAGCTGGACCTGGCTGTAAGTCAGCTGGTTTGCGCCCACCGCCACTATACCGGGCACAAGCGTGCAGTTGAAGGCCGTCACGGATCCAGAGCCGAGGGGCGCGGCCCGGTAGCCGAGCGCGTCGGTGACGGTGACTGTGAAACCATAGACGCCGGCGAGATCCGGGACAAAGTTTGGCTGAGCACTATTCGAATTCAACAGAATTGCATTGCTGCCCGCAGGGACGGTGAGCGACCACGTATAAGTATACGGTGCCGTCGCCTGGTTCGCGCACGACAGCGAGTTGGAGTCGTTGACCACCGCGGCGAGGACCGTGCGCTGGCCCAGTTCGGGGCTGGCGGTGATGGCGGAGACGGCGACTTGAAGGGAGCTGCCGGAGTTGTTACCGCAGCCCATCGCCACGACGGTCGTGGTGGCGCTGCCCCGGTTCCCGAGCGTGTCCGTGACCAGCAGTGTTGCCACGTAATCGCCGGGCAGGTCGGGGACGAAATGCGTAGGTATCGAGAACGGGAGGTCCAGCGCCGCGGTAGAGCCGGCCGGTTTCGAGATCAGGGTCCAGGCGTAGCTGAGCGTGGGTATGCCGCAACTCGTGTCCTGGGCATCATTGGTGGTCGCGGTCAGTGTGACGGTTGCAAGGGTCTTTGCGCCGAGCGGCGCCGTGATGCTGACGGCGACGGGCGCAGCGCAATTCGCAACCGTTATATCGGCGGTCTGCTGCGCACTGCGATTTCCCGCAGCGTCGATGACGCGGAGGCTGACTGAGTAGGTTCCAGCGGCATCGGGCGTGAAGCTGGGCGAGAAGGCGGCGCCATTGTTGAGCGCGGCAACGCTGCCCGCGGGACGCGCGATGAGTGACCAATCATACGCATACGGGGTGATTCCGGCCGTGCAGGCGCCGCCTGAATTCAAATCGCTTACCGAAGCGCTGAGTGCAACGGGCAAGCCGGTCACGCCTCCGACGACGGCGATAGAGATTATTGTGGGCGGGGCCGTGCAGTTGGCGACCGCGACTTTGCCATTGACCGGTGCGCTGGCGTTGCCCGCTGCGTCGATGACCAGGAGGCTGACCAGATAAGCGCCGGCGAGGTCGGGGACGAAACTGGGGGAGGACACTCCCGGGTTGTTCAGGCTGACCGTGCTGCCCGCGGGCGCATTGACCAGCGACCATTGATATCGAAGTGGCGCTACCACCGAGCAGCTGGCATTTGGATCGGTGACGAGCGCGCTGAGGAGCAGTGGCTGCCCGGTGAGGCCGCTCGTGTCGGGCACCAGCACAGTCAGCTTTGCATTGCAGCTCGTTACATCGACGGTTGCGACCGAGGCGAGGCTTTGATTGCCTGCCGAATCGCTGACGACGAGCCGCATCGTATAGCGACCGGCAATGGTGGGGATGAAGCTGGGCGCTGCGTCGGCTGCGTTGTTCAGCTGCGCTGTTCCTCCGCTCGGCTGTCCGAGTAAAGCCCAGGAATACGAGACGAGCGGCGTGACCAGTGGACACGCGGGCCCGAGATTTGGATTGAAGGGAGCCGCGTGCAGCTGCAGCGGCTGGCTGGTCACGGCGCCGGCGGGCGCGGTGATGACGGCGGTCAGGGGCGCGCTGCACTGCGCGACGGTGACGGTGCGGGAGGCCGGGACACTCGCGAGGCCGAGCGCATCGACAACGACAACCTGGACGGTGTAGTCGCCGGAGACGTCGGGGACCAGGCTTACCGCGGCCTGCCGCGAGTCGCCGGCGGCCGTGATGCCCGAAAGCCGCGCCGCCGAGCCAGCGGGCGCGCTGCGCAGTGTCCAGCTGAATCGGTACGGCGCGGTTGGCTTGCAGGCGTTGGCGCTGTCGTCGACCGAGGGCGACAGGAGAACGGGCAGGCCGGTGCTCGCGCCATTGACCGCATTGATGGTGACGGAAGGAGGGACGCTGCCGCAGACCGATGCCTGCACGGTCACCAGCGCGGGATCACTGACCTTGCCGGTCGAAGCGGTGACCGTGATCGAGAAGACATAAGTGCCCGGCGCGTCGGCGCTGAAGCTCGGGTTCATCAAGCCCGTGCCGTTGAGCTGGGCCCGGCTCGCGAGCGGCGCCGCGACGATTCGCCACGAGTACGCATAGGTCGCGGGAGCTGCCCCGCAGGGCGAGGGAGGGCCGTCGGGATCCTGCACCAGCGAGAGCAGCTGCACGGTGTCGCCGGTTGCAATGGCGTTCGCACTCGAGGTTGCGGCGACCACCGGCACGGCCCCGCCGCACGGACTCGCATGGACGGTCACGGTCTGGCGAACGCTGCCGCGGCCCAGCTGGTCGGTCACGATCAGCGCCAGCACATAGTCGCCGGCCACGTCGGGGACGAGCGTTGGTGTCTGGGAGGTGCGGCTGCCAAGCAGGGCTTTTGAACCAGCGGGCGCCGCGGCAACTGACCAGCTGTAAGAAAGAGATCGCGGGAGCGCGCAGGGCGGCTGCGAGTCGGCGTCGGTCACTTGTGCCCTGAATTGCACCGCCGCGCCGATATCGGGTGCGGCCGGCGAGGCTACGAGTGTGTCCACCGACGGTGCATTGTCTCCGCAGGCCATGGCGATGATGACGACATGCGCGAGCGCGCTTTCGAGGCCGAGCGCATCGGTGGCCTTGAGCGCGAGGTCATAGCTGCCGCGCACATCTGGCACAAAGGAGGTGTCGAGTTGGCCCGACGCGACGATCTGGGCCGTGCTGCCGGCGGGCGCGGCGGCGACCACCCAACTCCAGGCGACGAGCGCATCGCCACCGGCCGCGGTGGCGCAGGGAGCCGCCTGGGCTATGCCGGTGAGTGCGACGGGTTGCGAGACGTTGACCGATGCAGGAGTTGCGACAGCCGAGGAGACGATGGGAGCGCAGTCGGCGGTGGCTTGAATCGCGGCCTGAACTGGCATGCTCGCGTTGGCAAAGTCGCGGACGATCAGCTGCACCAGATAGGTTCCGGCGAGGTCGGGCAGGAAGCGCGGCCGCGGACCGGTGGCGCCGTCAAGGTGAGCCGTGCTTCCGCCGGGCTGGACGACGAGACTCCACTGGTAGGTGACAGGCAGCGACTGCGGGTCGGGCAGGTCGGCCGATGGTGCGCTCCTGCTTCCGTCGAGCTGCACCGGAAGACCCACGTGCGCGTTGGCAGGAGAATCGATGGCCGCGGTGGGGGCCAAGGGCTTCTTCGCGCATCCGAGAGCGGCCACCAGCAGAAGCGCCGCAAGGCGACTGTTTTTGTAAAGCGATGAACGGGAGGCGCCGGACAGGAACATCTCGCTACCGTAAAGTGGAATACCGGCACGGAGCAAGAAAGCTCCCAAACGGGCGATGCGCGTGAACGGATGCTGCTATTGGTAGTGCCGGGTCGTTGGCCAGACCTTTTGCAGGGATGCTTTCGGCGTCCGGCAGATCCAGATGGAAAGCGCGTCCTCATAGGGCATGACCAACGGATTGTGCGGCAGGCGCGCCACCTCGCGCACGTCGGCGAAGGCCCGGCGGTGGCTCTCGGGCTGGCCGCCCACAATGATCCAGGGCCCGTCGTCCCGCCCTGGACCCCAGAGAAAATAGTTGTTGTGCCCGCTGGCGACTTTCGGAAACGGCCCGCCGAGGAGCTCGATGGCCGCGGCCTCACCATAGTTCTGCGTATAGATGGTAGAGCGCGCGCTTTCTCCGGGCGGCAAAGCGCGGACCAGAGTCGCCACGGTCTGCGCCAGCTTTTCCCAGCCGTGCTGGTCGGCATAGACTTGCGGCAGCACGCCGTACTCCATCTTCTCCAGGTGGCGGGGGGCCATCCCGAGCTTCGCCTGGTATTGAATGAAGGCTGCTTCGGGAAGCAAGGGGATGGCCAGCGGTGCGAACGCGAGCCCCTCCGAGACCACCAGCACCGGCAACAGGAAGCGCGCGCGCGATCGCCAGGCACTCTCGAGCGCTACCGCGCCGCCCGCGAAAAGAATGGGAATGACCGGCGCGGCGTAATACGCCTTCGCCTGCAGGGTGAATAAGAGAGCGAGCAGGAAGACGCAGGCGAGACCGATGGAGAGCCGTTTGCGGAGGAGCCAGAGAACGCCCGGTATCCACACCAGCGCGTGCAGCGGACCCAGATCGGTCAGAAGCTCGAGAAAGAATTGCGCAGCTTCAAAGTCCGCGTTCTTGTGAAGCCGCCCGTTGCGGAGAAGCTCGAGCATGGGAAATCCGTTCCGCCATTGCCAGAGGAGATGCGGAGCAACGATCAAGAGAGCCAACAGCGCGGCCGCGGGCAGCCAGCGCGTCCTCAACAGCCGCGGCGCGCCAACTACAGTACCCACCAGCAAACAGATGACGAAGAACGCCATCGAGTGCTTGTTGAGCATTCCCACCCCCGCGAGCGCGCCGGCCGCGAGCCAGAGGCGCACGTTGCCTCCGTCAAGCAGCTTCAACAACACCGCGGCGCAGCCGAGCCAGAGCAACGGCTCCAGCGCATTGACGGTCATCAGATGACCGAGGGCGAGGAGCATTGGCGAGGTAGCGACGCAGAGTCCAGCGAGGGCCACCGCGAAAGCACCGCCGCCCAGCCGTCGCGCGAAGAGCCCCGCGCCGAGCGATACCGCGGCGTGGATGAGCGCAGCCGGCAGCCGGAACAATAGAACCGACCCATGCGCGGCGTGAAAAGACAAGGCCGCCAGGGCGGGGAAGAGCGGCGGCTGGTCGACGAATCCCCAGGCCAGGCGCTGGCCGCAGACCACGAAGTAGAGTTCGTCGCGAAAGAAGCCATAGCGGGACGCGGCGGCGAGGTGCAGCAGCAACGCGAGCAAGGGACCTGCGAGCAATGGCATGGGCGCTCCTACGAATGGATGAAGAGCCTATTTCCCGGGGCCAGACTGCTTGTGTGGCGGCTTCGATAGCGCTAGAGCGCTGCCATGCGCACGCAAATCATCGGCACCGGATTCGTGACGGGCGAGCACCTGGTCAAGAACGAGGACCTGGCGAAGCTGATGGATACCTCGGACGCCTGGATTCGTGAGCGATCGGGGATCGAGCAGCGGTATTACGTCGAGGCCGGGACCGCCACGAGCGATCTGGGCCTCGGCGCCGCGGAGAAGGCCATCGCCGACGCCGGCATCGACAAGGGCGAGATTGATTACATCGTCTTCGCCACCATGACGCCCGACCACTACTTCCCCGGCTGTGGCGGCCTGCTGCAGCACAAGCTCGGGCTCAAGACCATTCCTGCGCTTGATATCCGTCAACAATGCACCGGCTTCATTTATGGACTGCAAATCTGCGATGCGCTGGTGCGCTCGAAAGTGGCGCGCACGGTGCTGCTGGTTGGCGCCGAGGTCCACTCGGGCTTCATGCCCTGGACTCAATGGGACCACCTGTTCGGCCGCGAAGGCCCCGCGCCCACGGCCGGGGAGAAAGATTGGAACTCGAAGTTCCGGGACCGCACCGTGCTGTTCGGGGACGCGGCGGGGGCGGTGGTGCTCCAGGCCGGCGAAGGCGAGAGCGGACTGCTGGGCTTCAAGCTGCATTCGGACGGCAGTGACTTCAAGAGCCTTTATGTCCCCTCTGGCGGTTTTGCCTCCCGGCCCTATGTCTCCGATACCGATTTCAAAGCGGGGCGGCATATCCCGGAGATGGACGGCCGCGCGGTCTTCAAGATGGCGGTGAAGCGCATGCCGGAAGTGGTCCGCGAGGTCTGCGGCGAGAGCGGATATGGAGTGGAGCAGATCGATCTGCTGATTGCTCACCAGGCGAATCTGCGCATCTGCGAGGTGGTGCAGAGGTCGCTTGGCCTGGCGGATGAGAAGGTTTTCAACAACATCCAGCGCTATGGAAACACCACCGCGGCAACTATTCCAATCGCGCTGGACGAAGCGCGCAAGGCAGGCCGGGTCAAGCAGGGCGCACTGGTCTGCTTCGTGGGGCTGGGGGCGGGCTTCCACTGGGGCGCTGCGCTGCTCCGCGCGTAATCACTTGCACTGTGGTGACCAGGCTCGGGACGGCCAGGACCGCGCTTTGAAAGCGGCCGAAGACCGCACCTTCGGACGATAAGAATGAGGTAACCTCGCTACGGCGAAGGGGACAATGGTGAAAACGCAGGTCATTCAGGAGCGCGCGGTGTTGTCCGCCCAGGTACAGCTTGCGCCGGCGGCGGCCAGTTTTGAAAGAGCAGTGCAGCTCGCGCCGGACGATGTCACGCTGCGACAGCGGCTCGCCGATGTGTACCTGCGGCTGGGCCGCAAAACCCAAGCCATTCGCGAGCTGCAGCAGGTGGCGGATCGATACGCCAGGGTCGGGCGGCTCCTGCGCGCCATCGCCATCGGCAAGGTCATCCTCGATCTCGACCCCGGACACCAGCAGACGCAAGAGGCGCTGGCTTCTTTATACGCGCGGCAAAGCGAGACCTTGCCGTTTCACGAGCCCCGGCCGGTGAGCCTGGCTTCGGGAACGCACGAGTTTGTCGAGACGGCGCCCATCGATCTCGAGTCGCTGGCGGTCTTTCGCAGCGCGCTGGAAGGCCGCGTGGCCTTGCCGTTCGGCGACGACGACAGCGAGGCGGCCACGGGCGCGGGGCCCGAGATGTCCGCCATCGACGTGGGCGCCCTGCCGGGCTCGCCGCTCTTTTCCGCGCTCGACCACGCGTCTTTCAACGCCGTTGTGGAACGGCTGACCCTGCGCTGGATGACTGCGGGAGAAACGCTCATTAGAGAAGGCGACCACGGCAACTCCATGTTCGTGGTCGTGCAAGGCACCGTGAATGTGTTGCGCGGCCAACCTGGCGCCGACCGGCTTCTCGCGCTGATGACCGAAGGAGCCTTCTTCGGCGAGATGGCCGTCATGACCGATTCGCCGCGACTCGCGAGTGTCATCGCCGCCACGGACGGCTTGCTCTTCGAGATTCATCGCGATGCGCTCGCGGAGATTGTCGCCGTGCACCCCTCGGTCAAAGAAGTGTTGGCGCAGTTCTACCAGCAGCGAATGCTGGAGAACCTGCTCCGCGTGAGCCCGCTGTTTCATCCCTTCTCGCTGGAAGCAAAGCAGGAGATCGGTGAGTGCTTCGTCCGCCACAGCCTCCCGCCCGAGACCGTGATTCTCGAGCAGGGCAAGCCGGGCGCGGGCCTCTGCGTGCTGCTGCGCGGTCAATGCAAGGTCTTCCACCGCGACGCCGAGGGCCAGCCACTGCCGCTGCCGCCGCTGCGCGAAGGCGAGGTCTTCGGCGAGATCTCGCTGCTGCTCGACGGCCCGTGCACCGCCACTGTCCAGACGCAAGGCTATTGCGAAGTCCTCGAGTTGCCGGCCGGCGACTTCAAGCGGCTGGTGCTACCCAACGACGAGGTGCGCGCAATGATTCGCCGCATCGTCAGCGAGCGACTTTCACGCACCGCCGACCTGCTCGACGGCCGCGTGCTGCCCGACTTCATCGTCTGACCCAGATGACTGATTTTGACCAGGTCACGCTCACCGAGCTGATCCAGCTGCAGACGCAGCTGGGCGAGACGCTGCGCCGTCGATTCGAGAAGCAGCTCTGTCTCGCCTTCAGCGACGTGGTGGGCTCGACCGCTTACTTTGCTGCGTTCGGGGACGCCGCGGGAAAGAGGCTGCAGCAGCGCCACTTTGACGTGCTCACGCGGGTGCTGCAGAAGCACGGCGGCCGGCTGGTGGACACCGCCGGCGACGGCGCCTTCATGGTCTTTCCACAAGTCGATGCGGCGGCTGCGGCGTTTGTCGAGGGCGAGGAGCTGATCTCGGCGCAGAACGCGGGCTACGCGCGCGAACACCAGCTCATCATCCGGGTGGGCCTGCACTTCGGCCCCGCCCTCACCGACGGCACGCTGGTCAGCGGGGACGCCGTCAACCTCGCCGCGCGGGTCTGCAGCTCGGGCGGACCGGGCGAGGTACGGCTCTCCAAGGCGGCGTTTCGCGAGTTGGGCAAGGACTTGCGATTGCGTTGCCGCGGGCTCCAGCCGCTGCTGCTCAAGGGTGTTCCCGAGCCGCAGGAGCTGGTGGTGCTGGAGTGGCGCGATCGGTCGCTCTTTGTCTCGAAGATACGCGTGCTCGAAACCGGCGAAGAGATCGCGCTGCCGGCGCAAGACACCATCACCTTCGGCCGGCTGCTCGAGCGCAATGGAATCGTGGCGAACGACATCGTGCTGACGCTGCCCGACCCGGAGAAGGCGCGGCAGATCAGCCGCTGGCACTTCGAGCTGCGGCGGCGTGCCGACGGATTCGTGCTGCGCTCGGTGACGGACCAGAGCACGGTGCTGGACGGCGTCTCACTCGCCAAGGGAGACGAGCGGCGCGTGCTCCCGGGAGCGACGGTGCAGCTGGCAAAGGTCATGACGGTAGAGCTGGTTGGCGAGGCGGTGAAGTCACCGGATGACGACGGCAGCGAGACTCATTACAACGAATAGACTCAATCGCTCGCCTTCAATTGAATTCAGTCGCGCGAAACGCGGCGGTGGGCGGCAGCTGCACGATGGGCTCGGCCTCCTGCGGCGGGAAGGCGTCGACTTGCTGGAAGCGCAGGTTGCGGATCAGATAAGGACCGTCGAGCCCGCTGTCGCGCACCATGGCGCCGCCGAAAAAAATTGATAGCAGGCGATCACCCGCGGGCAGCCGCTCGAAACGATCCCGCCCGAAGGCGATCGGAGTATTGAACTTTTCGCCGCCCCAGAGTTCCGCATACATCCAATAGGTGCCCGGCCGATCGATCCCGGCGGAAATCTCCAGGACCAGATTTCCCCCGCGACGCTGCACGCGCGCACTGGCGGCGTCGAGATGGCCGCCGGTCGAATGCACCAGAAAACTGCCGGCCGCGGTGCGCGTGAAGGCATCGCCGAGGTATTGGCCGCGCGCCTGCACGACGTAATCAAAGATGACGGGCGCATTTGACGGCGTCTCGGGACCTGGCGCCTTGAAGCGCAGGACGAATTCGTTGGGCTCGGGCGCGAGCGGCTGCGCTGGGCCTGGGCTACCGCCGCGGCGAGCGATCAGGGCGACCACCTCTTCCGGGACCACCGCGCCACCCTGCTCGCCGGTCAGCGTCGCGTGGATGGCGACCTCGGCGTAAGCCTGGACTCGAATGGTCGGCACCCAGATGGTGAGTGTGGGAACACCGCCGGTCGAGCTGACGCGAGTGGTGACTTCGCCGCCCGCGGGTGTCGCGTTGGGGGAGAGGCGGCCGGAGCGCCCCTCATAGCGTTCGATGGCAGGACCCGGGCCGGGATCGTCGGCGCCCGGCAGGGGCGGCGGCGCCGGAGTTGAGATGTCCGGCAAGGGTTTTACGTCCGGGTTTGCGTCGCTCGTCAAGACAGCGGCGATTGCAGAGAGCGGGTCCGCCTCGGGACCGTCGGCGGCTTCAGGCAACGCGGGTCCGGACAACGCAGGGTTGAGCGCCGCGGGACGGGGCGATTCAGGCTGCGCCGATCGCTCCGGCGCCTTGCGGCCGGCGGAGTTCTGATTTCCCTCCGCCAGCCAGAAGAGCAATGCGATCACCACCGCCGCCAGGACCGCGGCGCGCTTCATTGCAGCGACAAGCCGTAGGCCCCGATATACGACCCGGGCCAATAGCTGGTGGAGATTCCGCGGATGTTGTCCGTGAGCGGCCGCGACAAGTCGTCGAGCCGCGAGTGCTCGTGGTTGTGATCCATCCGCACCCAGTCGCGCCGGGCGCCCTGGACCCATTGCCCATTCACCCAGTTCTTCGTGCCCCAGGTCGGGTTGGTGCCGCTGCCCGACTCGCGGTAGAGCCCCGCACCCGCGCTCTCGAAGACCACGCCATCGCCGGGCACGGTCGAGACCCACGGCTGGTACCAGTGGCTCACGTAGCCGAGGCAGTCCCAGGCGCCGCTGAGCAGGGTGTCCGCCACGTCGCCGGTGCCCGAGTCCCAGCGCCGCGTGGCCATGGTGTAGAGCGTCTTCGAGCGGCCCGCGTCGCCCATCCAGCTGCCGCTCGCGGAGCCATATTCGAGCTGCAGGGTCTCCAGCCAATAGGTCGAGCCATCGCGCGCGCCCAGCCAGCCCGCGAGCGTGCCGACGAAGTTGCCGCAGATGGTGTCGCTGTTGCCATAGACCGCGTCGGCGAGAGGCGATCCGAGATGCGCGCCTGAAACACTGATGATGTAGCGAGTCTTGCGCGCAATGGTCGCGTAGTCACCATTGTAGTTGTAATAGGCCGATCCGCCGACGCCGTTGTTGACGATCCAGCGCGCCACCACGCCGCCCATCGAGTGGGCAATCAGGATCAGCTGGCCATCGGGAATCGAATTCTGGGTAATGAATTGATTGAGCTGCTGCGCGACAGCGCCGGAGGCCACGCTGTCAAAAAAGCCCGCGGTGCCGTCATAGCCGGCGACCAGAACCGTGCAGCCCCGGTTGAGCCCTGAATAGAGGACGAAGTCGCCGAAAGTATCGCTGGTACCATTGCGCCAGTAATTGCGCCGGTCGTTATCAGTGGCGCCCGAACCGGGCGTGAGGTTCGCGAGTCCAGTCTGCTTGTTCAGCTTTCCGTGGATATAGGCGACATAGCAGGTCGCCTGGGCCGTGAGAGGAAACGAGAGAACCGCTGCGAGAATCATTGCGCGCATGCAACCTCCGAAGGAGGCGCATCCCAGCAAATGCAACCCTGGCAATCAACTGGGTGCGATACGCCAGAGGCACAAATGCACATTGACGCAATGCGCTTCGACTTTTGTCGTCAGAAGCGGTCGACCACGCCCAGCCCCGGCGCGCTGCGCTGGCCTACATCGACGAAGGTCATTCCCAGCCCCAGCCTGGGGGCGGTCTGTCGGCTTTTGACCGGCTCGACGATGCCATGCGGCAGGGGAGTTTGGTTGGGCGCAGTCGCGATGGCGGGGATGCCGTGCGCCAGCAGCGCGCTCACCAAGGCGGTGTAGACCGCAGCGGCGATGGGGAAGCACCGGGGCCAATCCGCTGATACTGCTGCCCTGTCCACAGGCGTGGGCGGCGCGCGGGGCGGCGGCGAGGAGTGAGCAGTGCGAGGAAGGCGGCGAGGAGTGAGCAGTGCGAGGGCGGCGGCGAGGAGTGAGCGCTTGCAGATCCTCGAGAGCAAGGTGCGGGCCCGCCTCATTGCAGAGGGAGGCGGGCGCGGGCGTAACACCGAAAGCGCAACAGCGTTACAGTCGGCTCCATGACCGCAACCGAGCTCGCGCGCAAGTGGATGGACTGCTTTGAGAAGAAGGACGCCAGGACGCTGGTTGCCCTCTATGCCGAGGGCGCGCGCCACACCTCGCCCAAGCTGCGCGCGCTCCGGCCTGAGTCCGGCGGTTCGATTACCGGCCGCGCCGAGCTGCACAAATGGTGGGCCGCCGCCTTCGCGCGCCTGCCGGACCTGCGATACGTCGAGCGCAGCATCACCGTCGGCGACAGCCGCGTGGTCCTCGAATACCTGCGCTTCGCCATGGGCGACCCGGACATGCCCGTGGCCGAGGTGCTGGAGATCGGTCAAGACGGGCTCATCACCGCAAGTCGCGTCTACCACGGCTGATCGGCATCCAAAGAACCATGGCCACCAACAAGAAGACCACCACGCTGCGGCGGCTGCTGCAGCTCGCGCGGCCCGAGTCGCGCTCCATCGCGCTCGGCACCCTCTTCCTCGCGGTGGGCAGCGGCATGGGACTGCTTTACCCGCAGGGCCTGCGCATCATCGTCGACGGCGTGCTGGGCGGAAAGAAGCTGGAGCTGATTGACCGCGCCGCGCTGGCCATGGTGGCCATCGCACTCGTGCAAGGGGTCGCCATCGCGCTGCGGGCCCTGCTCTTCAGCATCGCCGGCGAGCGCATCGTGGCGCGGCTGCGGGAGCAGCTGTTTGCCAGCATCCTTTCGCAGGAGATTGGCTTCTTCGACGAGAGCCGCACCGGCGAGCTGACGAACCGTCTGGCCTCCGACACAACGGTGCTGCAGAGCGCGGTCAGCGTGAACATCTCCATGGGTCTGCGCAGCGTGGCCCAGGTGATCGGCGGGATCGGATTTCTCTTATGGACCTCGCCGGTGCTGACCGCGCTGATGCTCGCCATCGTACCGGCGGTCGCGGTGGGCGCGGTGTTGTACGGCCGGCGCATTCGCAAGCTCTCCAAAGAAGTGCAGGACGCGCTGGCGAAATCGAGCGAGGTGGCCGAGGAGGCCATCTCCGGCATTCGTACGGTGCGCTCCTTCGCCGCCGAGGAGAGCGAAGTGCGGCGCTACGGGGCGCGCGTGCAGCATTCATTTGAATTGGCAAAAAAGCGCAGCCAGGCGGCGTCGGTCTTCTTCGCGTTCGCCTCCTTCGCCGCTTATGCCTCGGCGGCGCTGGTGTTCTGGTATGGCGGCCACCTGGTAGTCAAAGGCGCGATGACGGTCGGCGGACTGACCTCCTTCCTCGTCTACACGCTGCTGGTGGCCATGTCGCTCGGCACCATCGCTGATATCTGGGCCGACTTCATGAAGGCGCTGGGCGCGGCTGAGCGGGTCTTTGAACTGGTCGATCGCAAGCCGGCAATGGCGCCGCGGGGAGGTATCGAGCTCACTCCCGTGCGTGGCGCCATTGAACTCAGGCACGTTCGCTTTGCCTATCCCACTCGCAAGGATGTCGTGGTCGCCGATGATGTCAATCTGCGCCTCGACCCGGGAGAGATCGTCGCGGTGGTGGGACCCTCGGGCGCCGGAAAATCCACGCTCGCGGCGCTGATTGCGCGGCTCTACGACCCGGACGCAGGCTCGGTGCTGCTCGACGGGCACGACTTGCGCGAGCTCGACCCTTCCTTCGTACGCCGGCAGATCGGCACCGTGGCGCAGGAGCCCATTCTCTTCTCGACCAGCATTGCCGAGAACATCCGCTACGGGCGGCCGGGCGCCACGCGCGCCGAGATCGAGGACGCCGCACGCACCGCCAATGCGCACGCGTTCGTCTCGTCGTTTCCGCAAGGCTTCGAGACCCTGGTGGGCGAGCGCGGCGTACAACTGTCGGGCGGACAGAAGCAGCGCGTGGCCATTGCGCGCGCGGTGCTGAAAGACCCGCGCATTCTGGTATTGGACGAAGCCACCTCCGCGCTCGATGCCGAGAGCGAGCACCTGGTGAAAGACGCGCTCGACAAGTTGATGCAGGGGCGGACGACTCTCATCATCGCGCACCGGCTATCCACGGTCATCAATGCCAATCGCGTCGTGGTCATTGACGGCGGCAAGGTGGTGCAAAGCGGCGCGCATCAAGCGTTAATGACCGAGGGCGGGCTTTACAAACGGCTGGTCGAGCGGCAGTTTGTCGCCGCCTGAAGACCGCGCGGCGAAAGGAGCACATGCAATGCGAGTGCACCTGATCGACGGAACGTTTGAACTCTTCCGCGCTCACTTCTCCAAGCGGCCCGACCGGCCCCTCAAGGCCGCGGTCGGCTTGGCCGGGCAGCTGATCACGCTCTTGCACTCGCGGGAAGAGCAGGTCACGCACGCGGCCATCGCCTTCGACAACCCGATTCGATCATTCCGCAATGACCTCTTTGCCGGCTACAAGACCGACGAGGGTGTTCCTCGGGAACTGTTGGCGCAATTCGACGCCGCGGAAGAGGCCGCCAGCGCGCTCGGCCTTACGGTCTGGTCAATGAAGCAATACGAGGCCGATGACGCGCTGGCCACCGGCGCGAAACGCTTTCGCGACCAGGTCGAGCAGGTCCGCATCCTTACGCCCGACAAAGATCTGGGACAGTGCCTGATCGACGAGCGCGTGGTGCAGGTGGACGTTCTGCGCAAGACGGTGACCGGCGAGCAGGCGCTCCTCGGGCGGCGCGGAATCCTTCCGCGGAGCGTTCCGGACTGGCTTGCGCTGGTGGGTGACACCGCCGATGGCATTCCGGGTCTGCCGGGCTTCGGCGAGAAGAGCGCGGCCGCGCTCCTGGCGCGCTATCCCCATCTGGAAGAGGTTCCTCTCGACCCCCGTCTTTGGCCTTCGTCGATGCGCTCCCCGGACAAGCTTGCTGCCACCTTCAAAGCGCACCTGAGCGACGCCCTTCTCTATCGTCGCCTTGCGACGCTGATTGAAGACGTACCGCAACCGCAGTCCCTGGAAGACCTGCGCTGGGCGGGCGTGCCGCGCGCGCAGTTTTCCGCCTTCTGCGCCAGATACGAGGCGCCCGAGCTCGCGTCCCGCGCTGTTCGATGGGCCTGACTTTGGGTTGCGCGTGGGCTCGCCACGGGGTACCCAAGAAAGATGACGCCAGCCCGACTCGCCTGCGCCCTCGCACTTTTGCCTCTCGCCGCTTCTGCCGCCCCGGAGCGGCGGTTTGATATCGTGCAGACCATCGCGGTTCCGCCGCAGTCGGGCGAGGTCAACCTCTTTATCCCGCTGCCGCACGACGACGAGTGGCAGAAAATCAGCGCGGTCAAGCTGCCCGATGGCGCCCAGTCAGGCAAGGATGCGCTGGGAAACACTTTTGCGCGCCTCACCGTTCCCGCCAAAGGCGGCGAGGTAAAAGTCTCGTTCCAGGTCGACCGGCGCGAGCGAACCGTCGATCTGTCCAAAGCGACCGGCAAGGCAGACGCAGGGTCCGCTGCAGCCTGGCTGAAGGACGACAGGCTGGTCAAGGTAAACGACCGCATCCGCAAGATCGCCGCCGAGAACACCAAGGGCGCGAAAACGCCTCTCGACAAGGCCCGCGCGCTCTACGCCTATGTGCTGTCGACGATGAAGTACCAGAAGACCGGCGACGGCTGGGGCAATGGCAGCATCGTCTGGGCCTGTGACGCGAAGTATGGCAACTGCACAGATTTTCATGCGCTGTTGATTGGCCTCTTGCGCGCCGAAGGCATTCCCGCGCGCTTCGAAATCGGCCGCAGCGTCCCGCCCGCGTCCGGTGCGGTGGCGGGCTATCACTGCTGGGCAGACTTCTGGATCGACGGCGCGGGTTGGGTGCCGGCCGACGCCAGCGAAGCCTGGAAGCACCAGGAAAAGAAGGACTACTTCTTTGGCCATCACGACGACGACCGATTTGCGATCTCGCAAGGCCGCGACCTGATGCTGCCGGGTATGAAGGGCGAGCCGCTCAATTACTTCGTTGATCCAATTGGCGAGCTGACAGACGGCGCCCGCGCCCTGGGTATCAAGCAGACCACCTCGGTAGCGGCGCTCCAGCTCTCGTCGCGCTGAGCCAATGGGACGTAAGGGACGGCGCGACGACGCTCCCGCAAGCTGGGAGAGCGAGCGCACCATGGCCGCCGCCGAGGAGGATGCGCGCGAGCAGGGCAGCCCCACGCAGACGGGGGCAGTGCGGTGCGCGTGTGGTTCGGATTCGATGCTGTTGCAGGCGTTCGTCCAGATCGTTGATGGGCGGCCGCAGCCCGGCTTCGTCGAGGCAGAGACGCTGACCTGCCCCGAATGCAGCCGCGAGTACGAGCCGATCCAGACCGACGACGGCCGTGTGCTGCGCGGCGACTTTCTCGGCTACTTCGACGCCGGCGAGGGCGAGTAACCAAAACCAGCGCGCGAGCCTCCGACTTGACCGGCGCGAGGCAGGTCCTGCGCCGCGAGAGGCGTGCGGCCGGAGAGAGTCAGGTCCTGCGCCGCGAGAGGCGTGCGGCCGGAGAGAGCAGGAAGACTCGTCGACTGGCTTGCATTTGAGCCTTCCCGGCTTGAATGCTGGCCACTTGCGCAACCGAGCGCCTGACCCGCAGTGTGAATGATCGTGCGCAGAGCAATGGCATTTCCGGTTCGCTATATCGCCTGCAAGCGATTGAACGACACCTATGCCCGCGAGTTGGGCGAGCGCGGCGTCAGGCTCGCCTGCACGGAGCCGCCGCCAACGGGCACCATCATCGGCATGCAGCTGTTCTTGCCCGGCGGCCTCACCTGCGCGGCCACTGGCGTGGTCGCTGAGGAACCCGGTGGTGCAAACCGGGGACCCGGGCTGCGATCCTTCTGGGCCGAGTTCACCGGCGTCACTGGCGACAGCGAGGCGGTCGTTGCGGCGCTGCTGGCCAACGTGCAGCGCTCCTCGCGGCGTCCCGCCGTGAATTTCAAGCTCTCGTGCCGGACGGGCGAGTCGCTGCTGTACGAGTCGGTGGAAAACATCAGCCTGGGCGGCGTGTTCGTCCGGGCGCAATCGTCGCCGGCAGTGGACGTCATCCTTGATGCGCACCTCGAGCTTCCTGACGACGGACCGCCGGTGGAGATACGCGGCCGGGTGGCGCACGCTTCGCGGAAAGGATTCGGCCTGCAGTTCCTCGACGGAGAGCCGGGATTTCGCGGCCGCGTCGAGACGCTGGTCGCGGGTCGGTAACCTCGACGCCGGGGGTCCAACTGGCAACGCGTGCCTATGATGATTCAATGCGCTGGACACCGGGCGGAGAGAGCGGAGACATCGAAGACCGTCGCGGCGACTCGGGGGGCGGCGGGGGGTTCGGCTTGCTCGGTGGCCGCTCGCTGGGCCTGGTGGGCACGGTGGTGGTGTTGGGGCTGTCGCTGCTCTTTCACCAGAACTTCTTCGCGCTGCTCGGCGGAAGCGGAAGCGGCGGTGCGCTCGACCAGAGTGCCCAGCCGTCCGCGCCCGCTCAATCCTCCCCCGCGCTGGACAAGCAAGTTCAATTCGTTTCCTTCGTCATTGACGACGTTCAGGACTCGTGGACTCGCATGCTGCCCGCGGCGGGGGTGCTGTACCAGCGCGCGAAGCTCGTGCTCTTTCGCAACGGTATCCGCTCGGGCTGCGGCGATGCCCGGTCATCGATGGGACCCTTCTATTGCCCGACCGACCGCAAGGTCTATCTGGACCTCGGCTTTTTTGATGAATTGCGCGGGCGCTTCGGCGCGCCGGGCGAGTTCGCGGAAGCCTACGTCATCGCGCACGAGGTCGGACATCATGTGCAGAACCTGCTGGGCATCGAGAGCAAGTTGCAGCGGGCGCGCGAGGCGCATCCCGAGCAAGCCAACGCGCTCTCGGTGCGGCTGGAGTTGCAAGCAGACTGCTTCGCGGGTGTCTGGGGTCACTCGACTGAACAACGGAACCTGCTTGAAAAGGGTGATGTCGAGTCGGGTCTCGCGGCCGCAGCGGCGGTGGGGGACGACAGGCTGCAAAAGCAGGCAACCGGGCAAGTCCATCCTGAATCCTGGACGCATGGCTCATCGCAGCAACGGGTCGAGTGGTTCAACCGCGGTTTAAAGTCGGGCAACATCGACGACTGCAACACCTTCGCGCGATAGATATCGAACTACGACTCTTTCTTCCTCGCGGCATTCGCCCGGCCTTTTTGCGGCCGCCACCGCGCTCTTCTTGTTCGCCGGACTCAGCTTGTGAGCGGGCTTGCCTGCAGGGCCGCTTATCCCACGGATCTTTCCTGGCTGGCATTTCGCAAAGTTGGAGTTGAGCGGGCACTGTGCAAAGCCCTGCTCCCGAAAAGGGAGCAAGAAAAAAACGCGCCGCGAAGCCCGCGGCCTGGCAGCCGCTGCAGCTGGGATACGGCAGCGAGGAATACTTGATGTTGCTGAAAGAGCCGCTCGTATAGTGGCTGTGGTACGCGCAGTACTGCAGCGCGGGCCCGCCGCACGACGTACCACCGCCCTGCGACGAATAAGACGCCGGCGGCAGGTATACTGAATAGATGGCTGGCGTCGAAGGTTCCGCCGCGGGTGGTCAGGTATTTGGTCACTTCCTGCTGCACGATGGCGTCGGTGACGTTGGTGGGCGGCGTGCTCGAGCCGAACCAGGCCGTGTTGCCGAGGTTGGTGGTCTGGATGCTGCCGGTGCTGTCGTAGTACTGGGTAATGGTCGCATAATGAGTGCTGGTACCGAACTGGCCGATGAAGCCAATCTCATGCTGGGCAGTGGCGTTGTCCGCGCCGCCGGTTCCCCACGAAGGGCCCCAGAAGATGGCCACCACGTGCGCTGAGTGAATGACCGGACCACCATGGTTGGTGAGTCCGCTGGAGGTCCGGGCGCCGCCGGTGGCCTTGGCGTCCTTGTGGAGCATCTTGTGAACGTTATTCAACTCGGTGGAGGGGTCGGCCAGCGCGTTCTGGGCGCCGAATGACACGGCTGCCACGACACCGAGACCGATAAGAATCTTCTTCATGTCGAGTACTCCTGGTGACATTTCCGGAAGCCGGAGATTGGGGGGCCAGCCAGCGCAGGTTGTGAAGTTTCGCAGCTGACGTCAGTCGTGCAGTGCGTTAAGTAAAAGAATAATTTGACCTGCATGTAACGTTTGATATCGCACCCTGTCGAGCAAGGCTTTGGCAATTCAACAGGATGACAAACATTAAAATTGTTTTGTTGAAGCGAGCACAGCGGCATTTAATTCGTCATCAATGCTCGCACCGATGCGAAGTCGACTGCCTGCTCGCGCGCGAGTAAGCACGCACTCCATGGACTCGCCTCTGCCTCTGCCTCTGGACGGAACCCTCTTCGGCCTCGATCAGCCCTGCTTCGGCTGCGGCCCGCGCCATCCCGCCGGCTTCCGGCTCTCCTTCGTCGAGGACGGCGAGGATGTCGTGACTCACTTCACCCCGGACGATCGGTACCAGGGGCCGCCGGGCGTGATGCATGGAGGCCTCGTCTTCACGCTGGCCGACGAACTCGCAGCCTGGGTGTTGATTGCGCGACTGGGAAAATTCGGCTTCACTGCGCGCTTCGAGGGAAAGCTGCAGGCCCCCACCCGGCTCGGCGTCGAGCTGGAGGGCCGCGCCCGCATTACGCGCTCGACGTCGCGCACCGCGGAAGTCACGGCGCAGCTCTCGCAGGCGGGACGACAAGTCTTTGAAGCGAGCTTGACTTTCGCGCTGCTCGACCGCGGCGCCACCGAAAAGCTGCTGGGCCGCGCGCTGCCGAAAGAGTGGGAGGGCTTCGCACGATAACCGTTCGAGCGAGCTGCTCCGCGCCGGACTATCCTCCTGCAATCCATGCAACTGCCGCTCGAATACTTCACCGCCGACGCGGCGCCCGAGGCCGTCATCGTCGCCCCCGCGCGCGACCTGGGCGGCTTCACCGTCCGCCGCGCCCTGCCCTCGGCGCACCGCCGCATGGTGGGACCGTTCGTCTTCTTCGATCAGATGGGCCCCGCAATCTTCCGCTCGGGCGAGGGCCTCGACGTCCGGCCGCATCCGCACATCGGACTCGCTACCGTCACTTATCTCTTCGAGGGCGAGATCCTGCACCGCGACAGCCTCGGCACCGTGCAGCTCATCGAGCCGGGTGCGGTGAACTGGATGACCGCGGGCCGCGGCATCGTGCACTCCGAGCGGACGCCAGCAGCGAATCGCGGCGGCCGGCTTTTCGGCGTCCAGCTCTGGGTGGCGCTACCCGCGGGCCAGGAGGAAGTGGCGCCTGCTTTCGCCCACACCAAGGCGAGCGCGTTGCCGGTGCTCGAGGACCAAGGCGTGCACCTGCGGCTCATCCTGGGCAGCCTCTACGGCGACCGCTCCCCGGTGCAGGTGCACTCGGAGCTGTTCTACGCCGCAGCCACGCTGGACGCCCGCGCGCGCCTGCCGCTGCCGCCCACGCACGAGGAGCGGGCCGCTTATGTCGCGCAGGGCGCGATTGAAGTGTCGGGCGACACGTTCCGCGAGGGCGAGCTGCTGGTGTTCCGGCCCAGGGACGCGGTCGTCATCCGGGCGCTCGCGCAGACGCGACTGCTGCTCTTGGGCGGTGCGCGCGCCGACGGCCCGCGCCACCTCTGGTGGAACTTTGTCTCCAGCTCGGCCGACCGGATCCGCCAGGCGGCGGATGACTGGCGCGAAGGCCGCTTCGCGCCGGTTCCCGACGAGACGGAACGCATCTCGCTGCCAGACCAGCCACCGCTGCCGACCCGGCTGCGGTAAGCTGGAAATGATTGCGCTCGCCCGGACGTTCGGCGAGGAGCTATCGAAAGCGGTCGGAGGAAGTTCAATGCCCCACGCCTGGAAGTTCTATCGAATGGGCGGCCTCGATCAGGTCGCGCTTGCGAATGGCCAGGACCTCGCCGCGCTCGGGGCGCTGGACCAGAAGTTGTGGGTCGCGCTGAGCTGCCCCACCAAAGGTCTCGAGATGGATCGCCGCACCCTCGACCTCCTCGATCTGGACAAGGACGGGCGCGTGCGCGCTTCCGAGATCCTGGCCGCCATCGAGTGGTGCAGGCCCCGCCTGCGCGATCTCGGCGCGCTCATCCCCGCGGGCGACGCGCTGCCGCTGACCGCCATCGATCACGGCACCCCGGAGGGCCAGGCGCTGCTCGGCGCGGCCCGGCAAATCCTCGCGCACCGCGGCAGCAAAGACGCGCAGGAGCTGACTTGTGTCGACGTCGCCGACGTCAGCCATGTCTTTGACGGCACGCCCTTCAACGGCGACGGCATCGTGCCGCCCGATGCGGCGACCGATCCCGCGATCGGACAGATCATCGCCGACGCCATTGCCTGCGAGGGCGGCCTCGTGGATCGCAGCGGCAAGCTCGGCATCGATCGCACGCGGCTCGGGACTTTCTGGACCAGCCTCACCGCGTATGCCGACTGGTATCGCCAGGGGGCGGTCGAGGGAGTGCTCGCCATCGGCAAGGACACCGGTGCCGGCTACGAGGCGGTCAAGGCGGTGCGGGTCAAGGTCGAGGACTACTTCAATCGCTGCCGCATCGCCGCGTTCGACCCGCGCGCGGGAGTGATCGTCAACCGCGCCGAGTCTGAACTGGTGGCGCTCGCCGCCAAGGACCTGTCGTCCCCGGGCGAGGACCTGCGGACGCTGCCGCTCGCGCATGTCGAAGTGGGCGCGCCGCTGCCGCTGCTCGAGCGCACGAATCCCGCCTGGTCGGGCGCGCTGACGACGCTTCACCGCACCGCCATCGTGCCGGTCTTCGGTCCGCAGAAAACGCATTTGACACCCGCCGAATGGGAGCAGATCCAGCCCCGGTTCGCTGCCTATGAAGCGTGGACCGCGGCCAAGCAGGGCGCGAGCGTGGAGCCTCTGGGCTTCGCGCGGGTGGAGGCCTTGCTGGCGAGCGGCGCGCGGCCCGCGATCGAGGCGCTGCTGGCACAGGACGAAGCGCTCGCCGCCGATGCGAACGCCGTCGCCGACGCCGTACGGCTTTTGCATTACCGCCGCGACTTGTTCACGCTCGTGAAGAATTTCGTCTCGTTCCATGATTTTTACGACATGGGAACGCACGCGGTCTTCCAGGCGGGCACGCTCTACCTCGACAGCCGCAGCTGCGATCTCTGCGTGCGCGTGGACGATCCCGCGGCTCACTCGACCCTCGCCAGCCTGTCGCGCATGTACATCGCTTACTGCGAATGCCGGCGTCCGGGCGGCGAGACCATGAAGATCGCCGCCTGCTTCACGCAGGGCGATTCCGACTATCTGATGGTCGGCCGCAACGGCGTCTTCTATGACCGCGCCGGCATAGACTGGGACGCGACGATTGTCAAGCTGGTGGAAAATCCCATCAGCATCCGGCAGGCATTCTTCGCACCCTACAAGAAGTTCCTTCGCATCATTGAAGAACAGGTGCAGCGGTTTGCCGCCGCCAAAGAAAAAGAGTCCGACGCGCGGATGGCCGCGGCCGCGGCCTCGGCGACCACCGGGGAGCATGCGCCAAAAGTGGCGCCCACCGCGGCGGTGGACGTCGGCAAGATGGTCGGCATCATCGCCGCGCTCGGCGTGGGCGTCGGCGCCATCGGCGCGCTCTTTGGCGGCTTCGTGTCTGGCTTCATGAACCTGCAGCCGTGGTGGGCGAAGCCGGTGGCGCTCTCGGGCGTGGTGCTCGCGATCTCGGGCCCGTCGATGCTGTTGGCCTGGCTCAAGCTGCGCCAGCGCACGCTCGGCCCGGTGCTCGAGGCAAATGGCTGGGCCATCAACGGCCGCGTGCGGGTGAACACCTTGCTCGGCGCGGCGCTGACCGACCTCAAGACGCTGCCGCCGGGGTCGACGCGCTCGCTCGACGATCCGTTCGAGGACAAGGCTGCGCGCAGGCGGCGGCGCATCGGCTGGATGGCCGCGTTGCTGCTCGGGGCAGCGGTCTTCGCCGCGAGGCACTTCCACCGCTGGCCATTCGGTCGCTGATCTGCGGCGGGCCCTCCCCAGCGGAACGTGCAGTGGTCATCCTTTCCGGATGGGAAGGACCAGGCTGCTGGCTTTCGCATTTGTGCTGGTCGCGACGCGCGCGGGCGCGACCTCGCGCTCGAAGCAAGTTCCTTCCCAAGGCACGTCGGTCGGCGGCCGCATCGCGCGCGCCGCCTCGCGTTTCGTCGGCGCGCGCTCGCTTCCCATCGGCCGCGACGACTGCTCGGGCTTCGTCGAGAACATTTACGGCCACGCCCAGGTCCCGCTCGACGGCAGTTCGCAGGAGCTGTACCGGACCGCCGCCCGGCGTCACGCGCTACGCCGCGGCCGCGCCAGCCCTGGCGACCTGGTCTTCTTCCGCGACACCATCGCGGGCCGGCGCGGCATCACCCATGTGGGCATCGTGGACTCGGTGGCGCGCGACGGCGAGGCGACCTTCGTGCACCGCGCTGGCGAGGGCGTGGTGCGATCGCGGCTTGACCTGCGCCGCCCACACACCGGCCTCGACAGTCGCGGCTCGGTGCACAACGACATCCTGCGGCGGGCTCGCGGAGGCGTGCGGGCCCGGCTCTCGGGCGAGCTGTTCGCCGGGTTTGCCTCCGCCGGCCGCCTCGCGCGCGCGAGATGATGACCAGGTACGCGGAACCTGTGACGCCTATTTGAGCGCGGCTCGGCATCGACCCGCCGCGTACTCTCGGGCGCAGCGAGCCCGAGCGCAGCGAGGTCGTGAGCGCGCTCGCGGAGTCGGCGGCCCGCTCAGTGGCGCCAGCGGCCATCGCGCTCGTGCTCTTCGCGTCTCTCGAGCTCTTCGCGTCGCTCGTGGCCGCTCCGGCGCGCGAGTTCGTCACGCCTATGATTGTACCAGCGCTCGAATCGGACGCGCCGCCACGGATTGCCGTGCCAGCTGGAATAGAAACGCTCGCGCTCATTGGCCAGCTCACGCCACTGTTCATCGAGTTCGCGCTGCTCGCGCCACTCGTGCCCCCTCCCGCGCTGCTCGCGGCCTTCCCCGTAATGCTCGCGAAACTCATGGCCGTCTGCGCGCGCGGCCGTCGAAGCCAGCGCGACCGCCGCAGCGCCGCAAATCACCAGGGTACGGATGAGCTTTCTCATGGCTGTCGTCCTCCTGCGAGATCGACCGCTCCGCAGGGCGCAATATTTTCCGCGCAACAATTCGCAACGCAGCGACCGGACGCGCCTTACACTCTGAGAATGATCCTTACCTGCCTCGCGTGTTCGAAGGCGAATCGCGTCCCGGCCGCGCGGGTGCTCGACAAGGCGAAGTGCGCTGCCTGCAAGGCCCCCCTGCTCCCGCTGCGGAGGCCGGTGCCGGTGGCGAGCGCGGCCGACTTCGACGAGCTGGTCCGCAGCGCGCCGGTGCCGGTGCTGGTGGACTTCTGGGCTGCCTGGTGCGGGCCGTGCCGCGTGGTCGCGCCCGAACTGGAAAAGATCGCGGAGCAGCGCCCAGGCCAACTCTTGATTGCGAAGGTGGACACTGAATCGCTCGGCGAAGTGGCCGCGCGCTTTGCCATTCAAAGCATCCCGACCCTGGTGCTCTTCCGCAACGGCGCCGAGGCCAATCGCCTGAGCGGCGCCATGAGCGCGAGCGCGATCCTCTCGGCGTTCGCGCTCTAATCTGGGGACACCCTACGGAAACTAATTCCGTAGGGTGTCCGCAGATTTATATTTTACGCGCCGTGGTCGCGGCCGTGGAGGTCGCTCGAGGCGCTCGCGTCCTGGACTCGCTGCGCGAGTCGCTTGTGCTCGGTGTGGATGGCCTCGGGTACGTGCAGGCCGAAGGTCTCGAAGAATTGCTCCTGGCCCTGGACCGCCTCAGCCCATTCGGCCGGGTCGACGAGGAGCAGCTTCGCCAGTGCCGGGCCGCTCAAGTCGATGCCCTTGAGATCCAGCGCGCCCGGCGTCGGTGTCTCACCGATAACCGTGTCCATGGCGGAGCCTTTGCCGGCGCAGCGCTCGAGGATCCACTTGATCACGCGCAGGTTTTCCCCGAAGCCGGGCCACAAATACTTGCCGTTCTCGTCGGTGCGGAACCAGTTGGTCCGGAAGATGCGCGGCGGATCGCTGAGCGCCTTGCCGACCTTCAGCCAATGCGCCCAGTAGTCGGCCATGTTGTAGCCAGCAAAGGGGAGCATGGCCATGGGGTCGCGGCGCAGCACCCCGACCTTGCCGGTGGCAGCCGCGGTGGTCTCGGACGAGAGCGTGGCGCCGAGGAAGACACCGTGCTGCCACGAGCGCGACTGGTATACGAGAGGCACCACGCGCTGGCGGCGCGCGCCGAACAGCATCGCCGTGATGGGGACGCCATTCGGATTGTCGATCTCGGGCGAGATCGACGCGCACTGTTTTGCGGGCGTGGTGAAGCGGCTGTTCGGGTGCGCCGCCTTGTCGGTCGAGGCCGGCGTCCAGGGCCGTCCCTGCCAGTCGATGGCCTTGGCCGGCGGCGGGTCGTCGTGACCTTCCCACCACGGCGTGTTGTCGGGTCGCAGCGCGACGTTCGTATAAATGGTGTTTGTCTGGATCATCTCCATGGCGTTGGGGTTCGTTTTCCGGCTGGTGCCGGGGACGACACCAAAGAAGCCCGCCTCGGGATTGACCGCATACAACCGGCCGTCGTCGCCGGGCCGCAGCCAGGCGATGTCGTCGCCGATGGTGGTCACCTTCCACCCCGGCATCGAGGGCGGCGGCACCAGCATGGCGAGGTTGGTCTTGCCGCAAGCGCTGGGGAAGGCGCCGGTAATGTATTGGACCTCGCCGCCGGGAGGCTGCACGCCGAGAATCAGCATGTGCTCGGCGAGCCAGCCTTCCTTTTGGCCCAGGTAGCTGGCGAGCCGCAGCGCCAGGCACTTCTTGCCCAGCAGGGCGTTGCCGCCGTAGCCCGAGCCGACCGACCAGACCGCGTTGTCGGCCGGGAAGTGACAGATGAAGCGGCGCTCGGGACTGAGGTCTCCGAGCGAGTGCAGGCAGCGCGTGAAATCATTGGAAGTGCCCAACTGATCAAGCGCGATCTTTCCGGCGCGCGTCATGATCATCATATTGAGTACGACATACTTGCTGTCGGTGATCTCGACTCCGATCTTGGAGAAGCGCGAGTTCGGCGGCCCCATCATGAATGGGATCACGTACATCGTCCGGCCCTTCATCGCTCCCTGGTAGAGCGCGGCGAGCTTGGTACGCGCGTCGGCGGGTGCCATCCAATTGTTGTTGGGGCCGGCCGCTTCCTTCTCAGGCGTGCAGACGAAGGTCAGATGCTCGGTCCGCGCCACGTCGTGCGCGGCGCTGCGGTGCAGATAGCAGCCGGGCATCTTCTGCTGGTTCAATTCAATCAACTCGCCTGTCAGCAGGCACTCCTTGACCAGCGAATCCCATTGCCCCGGTGACCCGTCGCAATAGACGACCTGATCCGGAGTCGCGAGCTTCCGGACTTCGTCGACCCAACCCCGCAACGCCTCGTTCTCCGCCATCCGCATCTCCTTGCTGGTTCCTGCCCACGCCGGCCTGTTTACACCTCGCCGCGCCGAATCGCACGGCTGGTTGCCGCGGCTGTCCGGATCCTTATGCTGTCCGCGGAAGGGGGCGCTGTTTCCAAAGGAGGTACAGCGCCGGGTAGACGACCAGCTCCAGCAGCGCGGAGGTGACGATGCCGCCCACCATGGGCGCCGCGATGCGCTTCATCACGTCGGCCCCGGCGCCGTGCGACCACAGCACCGGCAGCAGGCCGGCAAGGATGGTGAACACGGTCATCATCTTCGGGCGGATGCGTTTCACCGCACCGTGCAGCACGGCCTCGCGCGCCTCGTCGCGCGTCGCCGGTTTTCGCTCACGCCAGGAGAGGTCGAGATAGAGGAGCATGACGATTCCTGTCTCGGCGTCCAGGCCTGCCAGGGCGATCAGGCCGACCCAGACGGCGACCGACAGGTGGTACTCAAGGAGCCAGAGCAGCCAGAAGGCGCCCACCAGCGAGAACGGCACCGCCAGCATCACCAACAGCGCTTCCACCGCGCTCCCGGCATTGAAATAGAGGAGCAGGAAGATCAGCAGCAAGGTGAAGGGCACCACCAGCTTGAGCCGCTCCTTGGCGCGCTCGAGATATCGATATTGCCCCGCCCATTCGAGTCGATAACCGGGCGGCAGCGCGATTTGTGCCACCGCCTTCTTGGCATCGCGCACGTAATCATCGATAGGGCGAGCGGTATCGGCAAAGACATAGCCTGCCAGCTGGCCATTCTCGTCGCGCAGCATCGAAGGGCCGGTTCGCAGTTTGAGCTCCGCGACCTGGCCGAGCGCCACCTGCGCGCCGTCCGCGGCAGCCACCCGCACGCGCTTGAGTGATTCCAGATCGGAGCGGAAGTCGCGCGCATAGCGCACCGTGATTGGATAGCGCTCGCGGCCCTCCACCGCGGTCGACACGGTCACCCCGCCAATCGCGCTCTCGACCGCATCGTTGACGTCCCCCACATTGAGGCCGTAGCGCGCGGCGCGGGCGCGATCGATATCAAAGTCGAGGAAGTATCCGCCGGAGACGCGCTCGGAGAAGGCGCTGCGCGTCCCTTCCACTTTTTGCAGCGCGGATTCGATTTCGCGGCCCAGGCGATCGATCTCGTGCGTTTCCGGCCCCAACACCAATATGCCCAGCGGGCTGCGAATGCCCGTCGCCAGCATCTCGGTGCGTGTCTGGATTGGCATCCACCAGATGTTGGGCATGCCGGTGAAGCGCATTGCGCCATCAAGCTTCTTCACCAGCTCATCCTGGTCGGCGATACCAGGCTTCAGCGTCACGATGGTTTCAAACATGTTCAAAGGGGCGGGGTCGGTGGGCGAGTCGAACCGGCCCGCCTTGCCGAAGACCCGCTCCACCTCGGGAAACGTTTTAAGGACTTGGTCCTGCCGCTGCAGCACGTCGCGCGCCGCGGCATCGCTCATGCCCGGGACCGCGGTGGGCATGTAAAGGAGCGTTCCCTCATTCAGAGGCGGCATGAACTCGCTGCTCAATCGGCGAGCGATTGGAATGGTCATGGCCATCAACGCGAGCGCGGCGACAATGACCGCCAGAGGAAAGCGCAGCGCAAACCGGCAGACCGGATCGTAAAGCTTCCCCAGCACGCGCGTGATTGGATTCTGGTCTTCGTGGCGGATGCGGCCGCGAATAAACGTCGCCGCGATCGCGGGCACCAGCGTCACGGAGAGCAGCGCGGCGAACCCCATTGAAAAAGTCTTGGTGAAAGCCAGCGGCGCGAACAAGCGCCCTTCTGTTCCCTCCAGGGTGAAGACCGGCAGGAAGCCGACGGTGATCACCAGCAGCGAGAAGAAAATGGGCCGGCCGACTTCCTGCAATGCAGCCAGCACGATCTCAGCGCGCGGCTCGCGCGAGCCCTCGCGCTCCCACCGCTCCAGGCGCTGGTGCACGTTTTCGACCACGATGATGGCCGCGTCCACCATGGCGCCGATGGCAATGGCGATACCGCCCAGCGACATGATGTTGGCGGTGAGCCCCAGCTGCTTCATCGGAATGAAGGCCAGCAGCACCGCGACCGGCAGCAGCAGCACTGGAATCAGCGTGCTGCGCAGGTGCAGCAGGAAAACCAGGATGACCAGCGTGACCACCGCCAGCTCCTCCAGCAGCGTGCGCCGGAGTGTGCCGATGCTGGCGCGAATCAGGGTCGAACGATCGTAAGTGGTGATGACTTCGACGCCCGGCGGCAACGTCTTCGCGAGATCTGCGATACGCGCCTTGACCGCATCGATGACCTCCAGCGCATTAGTGCCGGATCGGGCGATCACCACGCCGCCCACCGTTTCGCCCAGGCCGTCCAGGTCGGCGAGTCCCCGGCGCTGCGCGGGTCCGATGCGCACCGTGCCCACTTCGCGGAGCAGGACCGGCGTTCCTTTTTGTGACCCGAGCACGACCTGTTCCAGGTCTTTGACGCCGTGGACATAGCCGCGCCCGCGCACCGAATGTTCGGTGCCTCCGATTTCCAGCACGCGCCCGCCGACGTCGGCATTGGAAGCGCGAACCGCGTCCATGACCTGCTTCGTCGAGATGCCGAATGAGGCCAGCCGGTCGGGGTCCAGATTGATTTGATACTCTTTGACGAAGCCTCCCACGCTCGCGACCTCGGCCACGCCTGGCACGGCCTGCAGCGCGTACCGCACCGTCCAGTCCTGCGCTGATTGCAGCTCTTGCAACGAGACTTTTCCGCTCTTGTCAACCAGCGCGTACTCGAAGACCCAGCCCACGCCGGTGGCATCGGGACCGAGCACCGGCGAAACTCCGGTGGGCAGTCGCGCCGCGCTGCTCGACAGCTTCTCCAGGACGCGGCTGCGCGCCCAGTACAGGTCGGTGCCCTCCTCGAAAACGACGGTCACGAACGACATGCCGAACATCGACTGTCCGCGCACGGCCGATACCCGCGGCGCGCCAATCAAGGAAGTCACGATCGGATAGGTGATCTGATCCTCAATCAAATCGGGCGAGCGGCCCACCCATTCCGAGAAGATCACCACCTGCACGTCCGAGAGGTCGGGGATGGCGTCGAGCGCGGTGTTCTTCAGCGACCACGCGCCCACGCCCGCCGCCAGGCCCACCAGCAGCAAAGTGGCCAACGCATTCTTCGAACACCAGGCAATCAGCCGCGCGATCATGGCGCTGCATTCCAGCGCGGCAGCGCATCTCGTAATTGCGCCTCGCTCGAGAGCAGGAAGGTCGCCTGCGTCGCAACCTCGTCGCCTTCGGAGAGGCCACTCTGCACCTCGTCATAGTCGCCGGCCCGCGCGCCCAGCTTGACCTCGACGGCCTGCAGCCGGCCTTCGCCGCGCTTGACGAATGCATAGCGGTGCTCGCCCGAAGCCAAAAGCGCGCTGTCAGGTACGGCGAGCCGCGTGCCGAGCGGAACCTCGATCTCGGTGTCCACATACATGCCGGGCTTGAGCGCGAGGCGCGCGGTCGGGAATGCAAGTCTTGCCTTGATTGAACGCGTCTTCTCATCGACGGTTGGATAAATGAATGAGACGATTCCTTTGATTCCCTTTGAATCCCACGGCACGGACAAGGTCGCCGGAAGTCCGACGCGCAGATAAGGCGCATCCGACTCAAACAGATCCGCCAAGACCCAGATCCGGCCCAGGTTGCCGATTCGATAGAGCACGCTCCCGGCCATCACGCGCGAGCCCGGCAGGACGCTCTTTTCCAGCACCGTACCGGCGATGGGACTGCGGATGGTGACGCGCGCCTGCGCTTTTCCTGCGCTCGTCAGCTCGGCAATCTGCGTCGACGACAGCCCCCACAGCCGCAGCCGCTCCTGCGCCGCGCTGGTGAGCGGCTGGTTGCGGGTCTTCAAAGCGACCAGCAGATCCTGCTCACTCGCGAGAAGGTCGGGGCTATAGATGGTGAGCAGCGGGTCGCCTGCTTTTACGTGCTGGCCCGTCTTCGAGACATAGAGCTTCTCGGCATAGGCGTCGGACTTGAGAACCACCTCGGACACTTGCGTCTCGTCCACGTCCACGCGGCCGCTCGCGCGCAGGCTCAAGGACAGCGGCCGGCGCTCAACCTTGCCGTAGACAACGCCGATGAGCTGCTGCCGCTCGGGGCTGACCGCGATTCCCTGCGCTCTCTCGCTGGTCGCCCCGGTGGTCTCAATCGTGTAGCCCTTGCGGCCGGTCGATACCTTGAAGCGCAGCTCGACCGGAGCGTGACCCGGAGCCTCGATGGCAAGGGTCAGCCCCCAATCGCCAATCATCGGCAGCGAATAGGTCACTTGATAGTTCCCATCTTCGAGGATGCGAGTGTCGCCAGCGCCCTTCATCTCCGCCATCGAGCCCATCGCGGGCATGTCGTAGACGAAGCCGACCTTCGCGCCACCCACCGGTTTGCCGCCGGCACCGACCTGCACACCAAGCATGTTCTCTCCGGCGACCGGCGGGTCCGGCTCGAGTCGCAGCTGCACCTCAAAATCGCCGGCGTGCAGCGCCTCTGCCGGCTTTGTTTTCGCGCACGCGACTGCGAGCAGCAGCGCGCAGACCGCACCGCGGCGCGCTGCCCCCGGCCGCGATCCTTCGTACGCGGGGGGGCTCAGGGGGGCGAGGGGGTCCGCGGCGCGGTCGTACGGTTCGTACGAATTGAGCGATTTGAGCGCCGTTGATCGGCCTCTATCGCAATGCGTTTCGTACGAA
>JANYKT010000196.1 GCA_025358085.1 Deltaproteobacteria bacterium
TACCTGCGGGACGACGAGGACCTGCTGCGGATCACGCGGCACTTTTTCGACGCGGGCAAGCCGGTCGCGTCGGTCTGCCACGGCATCGAGATCCTGACCGCGGCGGGCGTGATCGAGGGTCGGACGGTGACGACGGTGGCCAAGTGCGCCCGGGACGCGGCCCAGGGCGGCGCGCGCTACGTGAACCGTCCAGTGGTCGTCGACGGAAACCTGGTCACGGCGCGGACCTGGCACGACAGCGCGCTCTTCCTGCGCGAATTCATGAAGCTGCTGCGCGCGTAAATCAGGCAAGGCCTGTCGGAATTCCTCCCCGATGTCGCGTCTCCGGGAGGGTTCCGATTCCAAGGGGAGCGATCCCGCAGCCTTTTCTCATACGAAGGTGTCGATCGACCCTCTCGTGCCACGCGGTCTCAAAAGGCGACAGCAAATTCGATTTCCTTCGTGCAATCTGCCGGGCTGCAAGCGAGCCTGTCGCGTAGACTGGGGTAAAGACTCCCCGCCGGCTTGGACGCCGCGCGCCCGGGAGTCTCCAAACCGTCGGAGGCGCTTCGATATGAAGCAGGCAACATCGACAGGAACCGGGAAATACGAGCAGATGCTGCTGCTCTGCGCCAAGCTGAAGCCTGTGCCGACCGTGGTGGCGCACCCCTGCGAGGAATCCGCCCTGACCGCCGCCGTTGAGGCGGCCCAGAAGAAGCTGATCATCCCGATCCTCGTCGGACCGGCCGCGAAGATCGCCGCGACGGCCAAGGCGGCCGGCCTGGATCTCGGAAAACTGGAGATCATCGACGTCCCCCACAGCCACGCAGCCGCGGAGCGCGCGGTCGAGCTGATCCGCGAGGGCCGCGGGGAAGTCCTCATGAAGGGCAGCCTGCACACCGACGAGCTGATGGCGGCGATCGTCTCCCGGGAAAAAGGTCTGCGAACCGCGCGTCGCATCAGCCACGTATTCCTGATGGACGTCCCAACCTATCATAAGGTGCTTCTGATCACCGACGCCGCCATCAACATCGCCCCGACGCTCGAAGACAAGATGGACATCTGCCAGAACGCGATCGACCTGGCCACCGCGCTCGCCGTGCCGAAGCCCAAGGTGGCGATCCTCGCGGCGGTGGAGACCGTCACCTCCAAGATGCCGGCCACCGTCGACGCCGCGGCCCTCTGCAAGATGGCCCAGCGCGGGCAGATCACCGGCGGCATCCTGGACGGCCCGCTCGCCTTCGACAACGCGATCAGCAAGGAGGCGGCCAAGATGAAAGGGATCGAGTCGGAGGTCTCCGGAGACCCGGACATCCTGCTCGTGCCCGACCTCGAGGCCGGCAACATCCTCGCCAAGCAGCTCAGCTTCCTCGCGAATGCGGACAGCGCGGGGCTGGTGGTGGGCGCGCGGGTGCCGGTGATCCTCACCAGCCGCGCCGACACGGTGCGGTCGCGCATCGCCAGCTGCGCCGTCGCCAACCTGGTGGCCCACGCGCGGCGGGGCAGACCCTGACCATGGACCCTTATGCGCTCGTCCTGAACGCCGGCTCCTCCAGCCTGAAGTTCTGCGTGTACCGGCTGGCGAAAAAAGCTGTCTGGCAGGTGGAATCGCGCGGGCAGATCGAAGGCATTGGGACCGCGCCCAAGCTGACGGTCAAGGACGGGAAGGGGGCGACGCGGGCGGACCAGAACCTGGACGCGTCGGTGCGCGACGGGCGCGCGGCAATCGAGGTCCTCTCGGCGTGGCTGCGGAAGAATCATGGCGACGGCCGGATCGCCGGCGTCGGGCACAGGGTGGTACACGGAGGCCCGCGCTTCAAGGGCCCCACCGTGATGACCCGGGAGATCCTCGCAGAGCTCCGGGAGCTGACGCCGCTGGCGCCGCTCCACCAGCCCCATAATCTCGCCCCGATCGAGGCGACCTTCGAGCAGCTGCCAGACGTGCCCCAGGTCGCCGTCTTCGACACCAGCTTCCACCGCGGTCACAGTAAGGTGGCGACCCTCGTGCCGCTGCCCCCCGAGTTCCTTCAGGGCGGCGTGGAGCGCTATGGCTTCCACGGCATCTCCTACGAGTACATCGCCGGGGCGCTGCCCCAAGTCGCGCCCAAGATCGCCGACGGCCGGGTCATCGTGGCACACCTGGGCAGCGGGGCAAGCCTCTGTGCCCTGAAGAAGCGCAAGAGCGTCGACACGACAATGGGGTTCACGGCCCTCGACGGCCTCTGCA
>JANYKT010000207.1 GCA_025358085.1 Deltaproteobacteria bacterium
GGCAGCTCCGCATGACTCGGGGTCGGTGTGGTTCGCTACTCCTTCACCGTGTGACTCTTTCATTCACTGCACCTCACCGGTTTATCCCGGCGCACCGATAGCCCCTTCAAGTGGCGATCTGTCCGCACGCAGCCCCCGTCCCAAGTTCATGCCCACAGAGATCTGACCTCTGGGGGTCCCACTTCACCCTGCGCGCAAGGCGCGCGCAAGGGATGATAGACTTCTGCATGGCCCGCTCTCCTCGTTTGCGGCTCTGGTCGTGACCGCGACTAACCCGCGCATAACGCGCGAGAGCGGGCCACTCCATGCAGTCTGTCTGAGGGCGGCGACCCCCACGCTTCGCCGGCGGCGTGGGTTGCATAGAGGCGTCGCGGAGAGTAGTGCGGAAGCGTGAAGCCGCGCCTTCCTGATGGGCTGGTGGCGTTCGTCAAGCGCGGGTGCCCGACCTGCGCGCTGGTGGCGCCGGTCCTGGCGACGCTGCGCCAGTCCGGCCGGCACGTCACCGTCTATACCCAGGACGACCCCGCCTTTCCCGAGGGCCTCGCGCCCGTGGACGACACCTCGCTCGAGGCCAGCTGGCACCACCAGATCGAGACGGTGCCGACGCTCCTGCGCATCGAGGACGGGGCCGAGGCCGCGCGCACCGTGGGCTGGAGCCGCGAGCAGTGGGAGTCGCTGGCGGGCGCCGCGGGGCTGGGGCCGGCGCTGCCCGCCATTCGGCCCGGCTGCGGCTCGCTCTCGGTGGATCCCGACCGCGTCGACGCGCTGGCGGTGCGGTTCGGCGCCGGAGCGCTGCGCAGCCGCCAGCTGACGCTGGCGCCGCTCGAGGACGAGATCGAGGCCCTCTTCGATCGCGGCTGGACCGACGGCTTACCGGTGGTGCCGCCGACGCAGGCGCGCGTGCTGCGCATGCTCACGGGGACGAGCCGGAGACCGGACGAGGTGGTGGCGATCGTTCCGCCCGACCTCGCGCCCGCCACGGTGGAGAAGGTCGCGGTCAACGCGGTGATGGCCGGCTGCAAGCCCGAGCACCTGCCGGTCGTGATCGCCGCGCTCGAGGCCGCCTGCACCGACGGGTTCAACATGCACGGCGTGCTCGCCACCACCATGCCGGTGGGGCCGGTCGTCATCGTCAACGGCCCCGTCCGGCGCGCCATCGGCATGAACGCAGGCCTCAACGTGCTCGGGCAGGGCAACCGCGCCGGGCTCACCATCGGCCGCGCGCTCCAACTCGTCGTCCGCAACGTCGGCGGCGGGCGGCCCGGCGAGGTGGACCGCGCCACGCACGGCAGCCCCGGCAAGCTCTCGTTCTGCTTTCCCGAGGACGAGGAGGGCTCGCCGTGGGAGCCGCTCTCGGTCGAGCGCGGCTTCGCCCGCGGCAAGAGCACCGTCACGCTCTTCGCCGGCGAAGGAACCCGCTGTGTCGTCGATCAGAAGAGCCGCACGCCGGAGTCGCTCGCCCGGACCCTGGCCCTGGCTCTGCGCGGCGTCAGCCACCCGAAGTTCGCCATGGCGTTCGACGCCGTCCTCGTCGTCGGCCCCGATCACGCGCGCGTCTTCGGCGAGGCGGGGTGGAGCCGCGCGCGGCTGCTCGAAGAGCTGGGCGCGCTCCTGCAGCTCCCGGGCAGCGAGCTGGTGGCCGGCGCGGGTGGCATCGCCGAGGGGCTGCCGGAACACTTCCGCGATGCCGTGGTGCCCAAGTTCCGCCCCGGCGGCCTGCTGCTGGTCCATGCGGGCGGCCGCGCCGGGCTCTTCTCCGAGATCATCGGCGGCTGGATCAGCGGAGGCGGAGGCAGCAGCCCCATTACCAGGGAGATCACGCCATGACGATCCTTCTCGATCCGACCAGCGAGCGCGCCGTCGCATCCCGGCCCCGCGCGGCGCGGCCCGCGTCGCTCTCGGGCAAGCGCGTGGGCCTGCTCGACATCAGCAAGCCCCGCGGCGACGTCTTCCTCGACCGGCTGGAGGAGCGGCTGCGCGCGGCGGGCGCCCTCCCCTCGCGCTTCGTCAAGCCCACCTACTCAAAGCCCGCTCCCACGGGCCTGCGCCAGCAGATCGCGGGCGAGTGCGACGTGCTCATCGAGGCGCTGGCCGATTGAGGCAGCTGCACGTCGTGCAGTGTGCACGACATCAGCGACTTCGAGTCCCGCGGGATCCCGGCGGTGTTCATCGCCTCCAGCGAGTTCGAGCAGGCGGGGCAGGCGCAGGGCACCGCGCTGGGGTTCGACGCGGCGGGCGTCTTCGTGCCGCACCCGATCCAGGACCGCACCGACGACGAGATGCGCGCCAAGGCGGACGCGGCGTGGGAGCAGATCCTCCGAGCCGTCACCGCGTAGAAGGGCGCGACCGCGGCCCACCGGGCCTGGTCTCGGCGAAGGCGCAATAGGCGAGCACCGGACGCGCGCCGCCGCCGCCGCGACGCGAGTAGCGCGCAAACAGGGCCCGGACTGCAGCCGCCAGTTCCTCGGCCTCCTGCGAGGTCAACGCGAGCGTGATCCAGGCCTCGAAGGCGCGCTGCTGGTAACGCCCGCGCACGCGGCTCATCCGCGGTCCGCCGGAATCGTCCACGGAATAGGCAACGCCCGCGTCATCGCGGCGCGCCCGGTCCCCCTCCAGCCCCGCGCGCAGCTCGCGCGCCAGCGCTTCGCCGGCGCGGTTCGTCGCAAGCCCCGCCGGCACGAAGAAACTGGCGGCCACCACGCGATAGCGCTTCACCGGCCGGCCCGATCGCCGCTCGACCTTCGCGATCCGGACCAGCCCCAGCGAGCGCAGGCGGCCGACGTGGTAGTGCAGCAGGCTGAGCGACAGGCCGGTGTTGCGCGCCAGGTCCTGGAGGGATCGCTCGCCGGCGACGAGCTGGAGGAGGATCCGCCGCGACTGCGGGTGCTCGAACGCCGCCGCGGCCCGCGCGGAGTCGATCGTCAAGGTCTCGTTCATGGCGGCCTCTCCCTCGCTGCGTGGCATCGCTGCGATTCTTGCGCGCGCCTCGCGCGCAGGGTGAAGTACGCCCCACAGAGAATGGATCTCTGTGGCAACGGCTCGGGGATGGAGGCGGCGACATGACGGAAGGCCCCTTGAAGCGGCTATCAGCTGCCGTTGAAAGCGGTGCCGGAGACGCTGACGGTGACGCCGGCGGGGCTGGTCGCGGGCGCGGGCACCGCGATGAGGCCGGCGACGCTGGAGGGCGCGGCGTTCAACAGCGGCGTCGAGGCGGTGACCGCCGAGGTGCCGGCCGAGACGGTGCCGGTGGTGGTGGCCGACCGGTAGAAGGGCTTGCTGGCGGTGACGGTTGTACGCGCCGCTGAGCGTGACCGGGATGCCCCCGATGAACCAGCTGCCGCTCGAGTCGGTGGTGGCGGTGTACGTCTGCGCGAGCGACGCGTCGGAGACGGTGACCGAGACCCCGGCGGCGTCGGCGGCGCCGAGCGCGAGGCCGGTGCCGTTGGCCGCCATGGTGCAGCCCATCGTGAAGCGCATCCTCTTGCCCGGCCACGGCTACATTCGCAAGGTCGGGAATAGGCAGACGCAGGTCGAGTACACGATTTCAAGGTTAAACAGCTCCGGACTCTGCCATCCTTGCGTGGCCGCGCGCGCCTGCGGCGCGGCGAGCGCATCCGGGATTCATCGAACCACCTATAGTACCGTGGCGCATGCTCGAGGTCCCGGGATTTGACGTTCAGAGCTTGATCCTCGCGGGCATCGACCACAACACCTGGCGGGCGGTACGCCTGAGCGACGGCCACCGCGTGGTGCTGAAGGTTCCAGCGCAGTCGCGGCCCCACCCGCGCTCCGTGGCGCGGCTGCGGCACGAGTACGAGCTGACGCGCGACCTGGCCAGCGAGCAGGTCATCCACGCGCTCGAGGTCCGGACGGCGGGAAACGCGGTGACGCTGGTTCTCAAGGATCCGGGCGGTGGCACGCTCTCCGATCTGGTCCAGGCCGGAGGGCTGCCGCTGCCGCGCTTCCTGCGGCTGGCCACCCGGCTCGCGGCGGCGCTGGGCGAGGTGCACGCGCTCGGCCTCGTGCACAAGGACCTCAAGCCCGCGAGCGTGGTCCTGCTGCCCGGCGACCAGGTGCGCCTTACCGACTTCGGCATGGCCATGCGGCTCGCGCGCCACAATGTGCCGCAGGTGGCGCCCGGCATGCTCGAGGGCACGCTGGCCTATATCGCGCCTGAGCAGACCGGCCGCATGAACCGCCCGGTGGACCGCCGCAGCGACCTCTATTCGCTGGGCGTGACCCTCTATGAGCTGCTCACCGGCGTGCGGCCCTTCCGCGCCGCCGAGCCGCTCGAACTCCTGCACCAGCACCTGGCGCTGCGGCCCGTCTCGCCGCGCGAGCACCGGCCGGAGCTGCCGTCGGCCGTCGCCGGGATCGTCCTCAAGCTCCTTGAGAAGAACCCGGAGAGCCGCTACCAGACGGCCGCGGGGCTGCAGGCCGATCTCTCGCGCGCCCTGTCGGGTCTCGAGGCCGGCGGACCCGAGCCTTTCCCGCTGGGCTCTGAGGACCGCAGCGACGAGTTCCGCATCCCCCAGCAGCTCTTCGGGCGCGCTCCGGAGGTGGCCGCGCTCCGCGACGCGATGAGCCGGGTGGCCAGGGGTTCTTTCGAGCTGGTGCTGGTGCACGGGCCCTCGGGCATCGGCAAGTCGTCGCTGGTGGGTGAGCTGCGACGCGAGTCGGCCATCGCCTCAGCCATTCAAATCACCGGCAAGTGCGATCAATACAACCGCGAGCTGCCCTACCTGGGCTTCCTGCGCGCGTTCGCCCAGCTGACCCGGCAGATGCTCACCGAGAGCGAAGAGCGGCTGGCGGGCTGGCGTCAGGAACTGAAGGCCGCGCTGGCGCCCAACGCGCGGCTGCTCACCGAGCTGGTGCCGGAGTTCACCGCCGTGCTGGGCGACGTTCCCGAGGTCCCGCAGCTGGGACTCGCGGAGTCGCAGAGCCGCTTCAGCCTCACCATCCGCCGTTTCCTGCGCGCCATCGCGACGGCCGAGCACCCGCTGGTGCTCTTCCTCGACGACGTGCAGTGGGCCGATGGCGCGTCGATCGGCCTCTTGCAGACGCTGCTCGCCGACTCAGAGCTGTCGCATTTGCTCCTCGTTGCGGCCTATCGCGACGACGAGATCGACGCCGCCCACCCTTTCTTGCAGCTGGTCGAAGACCTCCAGGTCGCGCCCGCGCGGGTGGCGGTGGGGCCCCTCTCCAAAGAGGCGTTGAGCGCGCTCCTGGCCGAAACGCTGCGGATCGACATCGCCGCCGTGCAGCGGCTGGCCGAGACGGTGCTGGTAAAGACCTCGGGCAACCCCTTCTTCGTCAACGAGTTCCTGCGCAGCCTCCATGCGGACGAGCAGATCCGCTTCGACGCGCAAGCGGGTCGCTGGACCTGGGACGACGACGCCATCCGACGCCGCCGCACGACCTCCAACGTCGTGGACCTGGTCGCCTTCCGCATCCGCGGGCTGCCGGAGGAGACGCAGGCGATGCTGCGCCTCGGGGCGGTGATCGGAAACCGCTTCGAACTCGCGACGCTTTCGCGGGTGGCCGAGCGCAGCCGGCGCGAGGTCGCGGCGCTGATCCGCCCGGCCATCGCCGCGGACATCCTGGTGCCGCTCGACGACGACTTCAAATACTCCGAGCTTGTGGACGCGGCGGGGAACGCCTGCGCCTTCCTGCACGATCGCGTCCGTCAGGCCGCCTACGGGCTCATCGCCGAAGGCGACCGCCCCGGGATTCACCGCCGCGCGGGCTGGCTGCTGCTCGACGGTGACGGGTCTTCCGCGACCGACCGCCTCTTCGACGCCGTCAATCATCTGAACGCCGGCGGCACGGCGCTCGCGGACGATGCAGAGCGCGCCAGGGTGGCCGAGCTCAACCTGCGCGCCTCGCGCAAGGCGAACCTCTCCATGGCCTGGCAGGCCGCGCAGCGCTACTCGCAGGCCGGGCGCGAGATGCTCGGGCCCGCGCCATGGACCAGGGACGCGCGGCTCGCCTGGGACCTGGGGTTCGAGCTGCTCCGCGCCGCCTTCCTGCTGGGCGATCACGCCGCCGTCGATTCGTTGCACGAGGAGCTGATCGCGCACGGGCCCTCCGAGCACGCGAAGGCGCTGGCCACCGAGGTGAAGGTGCAGCACCTCACCAGCCTGATGAAGTACGGAGAGGCGCTCGACGTCGCCATCCCGCTGCTCGCGCGGCTGGGCGTGCGGCTGCCGCGCCACGGCCACAAGGGCCAGGTGGTGACCGAGCTCTTGCGCACCAAGTGGGCGCTGCGCGGGCGCGACGTGCCGGGGCTCCTCGAGCTGCCGCAGGCGACCGACGGCGGCGTGCGGGTGGCCATGCGGGTCTTGGTGACGGTGTCGGCGGCGGCGTATGCGACGGAGCCAGACGTGTTTCCGCAGATCGTCTTCCGCCTGGTGCGCATGTCGCTCGCGCACGGCAATACCCCCGAATCCGCGTTTGGATATGTCTGCTATGGCCTCGCGCTCTGCGCGGTGCTGGGCGACTACGATGGCGGCCTCGCCTTCGGGCGGCTGGCGCTGGGCATGGTCGACCGGCTGTCGGCGCGCGATCTGGAGGCGCGGGTGCGGTTCCTCTACGCGCTCTTCATCCAGGTGTGGAGCGAGCCGCTGGAAGGGACGCTGAGCCATTTCAAGGCCGGCGCCAACCGCGGTTTGGAGACCGGCGACCTCGAGTACTACAGCTACAATTTCTACGGCCTCGACGCCCACCGGCTCTGGACGGGCGCAGATCTGGCCGGGCTGGCCAAGGCGGCCGCCGTCCACCACGAGGCGATCCTCGCGCAGAAGCAGGAGAAGGTGTCGCTGCTCATGCTGGTGGTGCGCGACGCCGTCGCCTGGCTGCGCGGCGAGGGTAAGGTCGTGGCGGGAGAGCTCGACGAAGCGGCGGTCCTGCGCTTGTGCGAGTCGCGCGGCGACAAGACCTCCATCGGCTACTGCCAGACGTTCCGCTGCATGCGCGCTGCGCTCGACGGCGACGCCGCGACGGCGGCGAAGGCGGCCGCCTCCGCCCGGGCCGCGCAGGAGGGCCTGGACGGGCAGATTTTCGTGCCGGTCTATCAATTCTACGAGTCGCTGGCCCTGCTCGCTCTGGCGCGGCAGGAGGGCGCGCGCGTCCCCTGGCGGGTGCGGAGAAACCAGCGCCGGCTCTCGGCGCTGGCCCTGCGCGTGCCCGGCACGTTCGCGGCGCGCTTCGAGATCGTCGAGGGCGAGCGGGCGCGCGGGCGGGGCCGCACCGGCGAGGCGCTCGCGCATTACGAGAAGGCGCTCGGGCATGCGGCTGCCGCGGGCAATCATCACGACCTTGCGCTCGCCCACCAGCTGGCGGGCGATTGCCTGTCGCAGGCCGGCATGGAAGACACCGCCCGCCGCCACCTGCGCGAGGCCGGGCGCGCCTGGGAGCGCTGGGGTGCCTCCCGCCTGGCGCGGCGCTTCGCGCGCGACGCCGCGCCCGGCGCCGCCACCTCGCACGACTCCAGCGCCGCGGCCCGGCCGGACGAGCTCGATCTCCGGTCCATCACCCGCGCGGCCAGCGCAGTGGCCGAGAAGCTGAAGCTACCCGACGTCGTGCAGGAGCTCTTGTCCCTGGCGCTCTCCAGCGCCGGCGCGAGCCGCGGCGTGCTGGTGCTGGCGGACGGCGCGAACGGCTTTGCGGTGCGCGCCACCGCCGATGTCGAGGGCGGCGTCCACCTGCAGGACGCCGTTCCCCTGGCCCGCGCGTCCGGCCTCGCGCTCGGCGTGGTGCAGTTCACGCTGCGCACACGCGCGCCCACGCTCGTCGAGGACGTCGCGCGCGACCAGCTCTTCGCCGCCGACCCGCATCTGACCTCGCAGCGGCCCGGGTCGGTGCTCTGCCTGCCGCTTGTGCGCCACGGCGAGGCCACCGGGGCGCTCTATCTCGAGAACCAGTTGGTGCCGTACGCCTTCACGCCCGGCCGGGTGGAGTTCATCACCGTGCTGGCCAGCCAGGCGGCCATCTCCATCGAGAACGCCGGGCTCTACCTGGACCTCGAGCGCTCGCTGCAGGCGCAGGTGGCGCTGACATCGGCGCATGCGCGCTTCGTGCCGCACCAATTCCTCGCGTCGCTGGGCCGCAACGACATCCGCGAGGTCCGCCTCGGCGACCACGCCGCGAAAGTCCTCTCGGTGCTCTTCTCCGACATCCGCGGGTTCACGCCGCTGATCGAGAGCATGACCCCGGCCGGGTCGATTGAGTTCATCAACGCGTATCTCGCGCACATGGAGCGGCCCATCGTCGCCAACCACGGCTTCGTCGACAGCTACATCGGCGACGCCATCATGGCGCTCTTCGACGGCGACGCGGACGACGCGGTGGCGGCGGGCGTGGGCATGATGCGAGCGCTCGCGGACTTCAACCTCGAGCGGGAAGGAGAGGGCAGGAACCCGCTGCGCATCGGCATCGGGATCAACACCGGGCCGCTCATGCTGGGGACGATCGGCGGGCAGAACAACCTGAAGTGCGGCGTTATCGGCGACAGCGTGAACCTGGCCGCGCGGGTCGAATCGCTGACCAAGCAGTTGGGAGTCCCATTCCTGATCGGCGAGGCCACCGTGCAGAGGCTGGTCGCACCCGGGCGCTTTTCGCTGCGGCCCATCGAGCGGGTGCAGGTGGTGGGCCTCAAGGAGCCGGTGACCTTGTACGAGAGCTTCGACGCCGACCCGCCGGCGGTGCGCGAGGCCAAGCAGCGCACGCTCCCGCGTTTTCTCGAGGGGATGGAGGCCTACCGCGCCCGCCGTTGGGCCGACGCGGCCGCGGCGCTGGGGCTCTGCGTCTCGGAGTGCCCGCAAGACCGCGTCGCCCAGCAGCTGTCGGATCGCATCGCCGCGCTGGCCGCGAACGCCCCCGGCGCGGAGTGGGATGGCGTCCTGCGACTCACCAAAAAGTAGCGTCCGTGGTCAGAAGCCTGGCCGCCGGTCGAGCAGCATATCGAGCTGTCCGTCCGCGTCGAGCTGTTGGACCGCTAATCCGGGCCACCGCCTATCCATTTGCTGGTGTATTCGCAAAAGCCAAGGGTATCGAAGGTGACGAGTTGCTTCCAGCCCGTGCCGTCCTTCTGGCTCAGGCTGCCCTGGAAGCGCGCGGTCTGCTCGAAGACGATGAGCGGGTACGTCCAGAGCGGCGCCGTGCCGGTCACCTTCCAGGTCATCGACAGCTGGTACTGCCCGCTGGCGTCGACGGCGGAGAACGTCACCGTGTTGGGGTACTTCCAGAGGAGCTTCCAATGCTCCCAATCCGCAAACTCATATTTGAAGTTGTCCTGCGGGAAGAAGAGGCGCTGGTCGCCAAAGCGGAAGTAAGCCGTCGACTTCTGGAACGCCGCGTGCAGGCCCACGTCGAAGCCGATCTTCTCATCCAGATCGCTGAACGACGCCCACGCCCAGGTGTTGCCGGGGACGTACCAGATGCCCCAGTCGTGATCGTGGTAGCCGGTTGCGTCGACCAGATCGATGCGCTTGCCGTTGGCCGAGATCCAGCCATTGACCCGGGCGCTGGGCATCCAGGCGAGCCAGGAGCTGACCTCCCACGACTTCTCGGCGTGGACGCCGTTGGCGAGCAGCTGCGGCTCGTCCGCCGGCTGGTAGGTGAGGCCCATGCTGATCGACCCGTCGGCGGTCGAAGCATTGATCAGGTAGCTGCCGTCCGGGAGCACGCGGATCTTCGAGCCCGCCAGGTCGACGTCTGCCTTGTCGAACCGGGCCCAGAAGCGCGAGAGGCCGTGGAAGTCGATTTTCGTCGTCGCGCCGTCGGGCCCGAAGACCGCGGCGTTGAGGCTGGACGCACCCACCAGATCGACGTCAGCGCCGTTGAAGACCGCGAAAGTCACCATGCCGCTCTGGCCGGTCTTTTTGTCGACGAAGTTGAAGTACCACCACTCGGTGTACCAGAACAGGTTGGTGTTCCCCTCGTACTTGTAGAGGTGGTAGCCGTCGTCGGCCAGGGTCAGCTTCCCGGGGTCGATGGGCGGCTCGGCCGAGGGGACGTTGAGCGGCTGCCGCGTGAGCGCGTTCTTCAGCTTGTCCCAGACCGGCCCCTGTACCGCGGCTTCATGGTCGGGGAGCGGCATGGCAGACCAGGGCATCCCCTGCTCGTAGCGGGCCGAGTCGAGCGCGCGCAGCGGGGTGAAGATCTCCGGCATCTCCATGTCCCAGATCCGGCAGCGCGCCGCCGTCGAGCCCGTGCGATCGAGGATCGCGTTCACCGCCCGGCGCCCCGCTTCGTTGGCGGCGTCCATGCAAGCGAGGTCGGCGTTGGTCTGCACATAGTCCGCGGCGAGCAGCAGGTTCTCGATGGCGGTGCTGGCCTGCGGCCGCTTCTCCCAGCTGTCCGGCTGGTTGATGAAGAGCGGCTCCTTGTCGATGTCGCGGGTGACAAGCGTGCTGCCCGGCGGTGGCGACACGATGTCGGTGTCCATGAACCAGGAGTGGACGTCGGCCCAGTCGATGACCCTGGGTTCGCCGGGAATGTTCAGCGACTTGTCCAGCTGCGCCCACACTTCCTTCGCGATCTCCTCGGCGGTGCAGTCCTCGGCTTTCTTGCCGTTGAACGTCCCGTTGGCGGTCCAGTCGGAGATGTCCACCGAGAGGACGCCGTTCACCTGGCCGTCGCCGAAGTCGCTGAGCTTCAGCGAGCTCCAGAACTGCGCCTCCGAAATCGACGTCAGCGCCCAGGTCGAGTCGACGTAGAGCGTGTGGCCGTTGACGACCGTGAGATCCTTCTTGAGGAAGAACTGGACGCCGTTCATCCAGGCCACGGAGTCCTTCAGCGCCGGGATGGCGGCCAGCGTCGGGTCCGCACCCGGCGCGGTCATCGCCGGCGTCACCAGCGGCCCCATCACTTCGACCGGCAGCGCGGCGACGTAGTAGTCGGCCGACTCGGTCCAGGTCTCGTTGGTGGTGCGGTTCAGGAGCGCCACGCCGGTGATGCGGCCCTTCTCGCAGTTGAAGGCGGTCACCGCGACGCGCGGGGTGTACTCGCCGCCGAGCGCGCGGAGGTGCGCGATCCAGGGATCGATCAGCTGCGGGCTGGTCGGTCCGTTGAGCACGCGGTCGGTGCTGCTGACGGCCTCGTCGGTCATGCCGAAGAGCAGGTGCACCTGCACCTGTCCAATCGTCCGGGCGCTGGCGATGTGCGGCTGCGCGGCGACCAGCGACCGCGAGAGCCCGTTGGCCAGATAGGTTTGATAGGCGAGCGATTTGTTGTCCGCGTCCACGAACTCCCACCAGCTCAGGTTTTCCAGCTCGTGCAGGCGGCGCTCGCGGCAGCTGGTCATTACCTGCCACATCTTCAGGGCGAAGAACTCCAGCTCCCCCGGCTTCAAGCCAAGTTTGGGCGGATCGAAGAGGTCCTTGAAGACGAGCAGCAGGTCGTCCAGCGTCCGCGGAGAGCGCGACAGGATCCGGATCGGCGGCAGCCCGTACGGCGCCACCTCGATGCGCGAGGTGCCGACGAGGTTGTCGTAGCAGCCGTTCGGGTTGTTGCCGAAGGGGATGCGCTTCATCGAGTCGGGCAGGTGCCGGTAGAAGGCCGGGATGAAGCGGAAGCCGTGCTCCCCTGGGAGGTCCGACCGGCCGCCGCTTCCGCTGCCAGGCATTGGAATGGTCCGGCTCTTGCCGCCGGGGATGTGCCGGAAATCGTAGACCGAGACGTCGAAGCCGCGCTCGAGCAGCTCGTGCGCAGCGGTCATTCCCCCGATACCGCCGCCGAGAACGAGAACTTTCTTTTTCACGAGAACCCCTAGCTATCGCGCTGCAATAGCACACGGCTTCTTGAGGGTCGCTCAGGCCCGTCCCTCCTTACGCGCCTCCGACTGCCTGAAGGGGAGACCTCAGCTTACGCCTCCGTCCGCGGGTGCTAGAGTTCGCGCCACCCATGGGTCACGAGCCGCAGCACTCCGACCTGCTCGCCAGCGTCCCGCTCCTCCGCGCACTGCCCGAGGAGCTCCGCCGCAAGCTCGCCAGATCCATAGAGCAGCGCCGCTGCGCCGCGGGCGAGCAGATCTTCCGGCGCGGCGACCCGGGCGACCGTCTCTTCCTGGTGGTCGACGGCTCGGTCGAGATCCACCTGCCGGCGGAGCCGGGCGGAGAGCCGGTGGTGCTGGGGCGGCTGTCCAAAGGCGATCACTTCGGCGAGCTGGCGCTGCTCGACGGCGGCGCGCGGACTGCGAGCGCCCGCGCGATGGGCCCGGTGCAGCTGCTCGCGCTGCCGCAGGACGCCTTCCTCGCCACCGCGCTGGGCTCTCCCGAGGCCTCGCAGCTGATCATGCGCGAGCTGACCGCGCGGCTGCGCAACACCACCACGCTGCTCGCCGATCGCGCGAGCAAGAACGTGGTGCGCGAGCTCGACGAGCGGCTCACCCCGGGCGAGCGCTTCGCCATCGACGTCGCGCGCTGGAATGGCAGCTGGGCCTTCGTCGTCATCATCGTGCTGCTCAGCGGCGGCTGGATGGCCTGGAACGCGCTCGGCGCGGTCGCCTTCGACCCGTATCCCTACGTGTTCTTCAACCTCGTGCTCGCGATCCTCGTCGTGCTGCAGGGGCCCCTCTTGATGATGGCGCAGAACCGCGAGAACCGGCAGGAGCGCGCGCAGGCCGAGGTGGACTTCCGCGTGAACCTCAAGAACGAGGTAGCCATCGAGCGCATCGGCAAAGAACTGGTGCTGGTGCGGCAGGATCTCGCCGCCTTGCGCGGCGAGCACGCCGGAGGGAAGGCGCAGCGCTGAGAGCCCTCGACGACGCCGCCTCACCACCGGCCTGCGGGCGCAGAGGTCCGAGGCTTCTGCTGGAATCAGAGGCAATCTCGAGAGAGCCAGAGAGGCACCGTGGGGTCACGCTTCGCGCCCCGGCTGTGTCAGGGCCAGCAAAATTCGAGTCGCCTCACCGGCTGCCCGTCATCACATTGCCCATCGTGATGCAGCAGTAGCCAAGTGTATCGTAGACGAAGACACCGTCCCTGGACGTCGGAGCCTTCCCGGACATTTAGGGCTTTCTCAAGGACGTGGTCGACCTCGGCGTGTCACCCGGTCTCAATTTCGGCCTCCTCCGCCCTGCGGCCCCTCATCAACCTTCTCGAGCAGATGCTTGGCGGCGACCTGTGTGAACGGGACTTGCGGAGCCGGCCGCTTCATACTCGCAGTTACTCCTCCAGCGCGAATCCCGGCCCATTTCGGCCCTCCAAAAATGAGCACTGCGACTCGCCCCGTACGGGCGCCGCGTGGCAGCGGACGGCGAACGGCTGGAGCCTGACCCTACCGAGGAGGAAGCGCGCGCCGTGGCCCGCCAGCTTCGCGCCCAAGGGCTGTCGCTGCGGGGGGTGGCGGCGGAGTTGGCGCGGCGTGGGGTACGGAGCCGGACGGGCAGGGGTTTCGCGCCGGTGCAGGTGAAGAGGATGGTGGGCTAACGCCCGCGACGTGTGGCAACATCGTTAGATGGCCGCGCCGTCACACGAGGGGATCGGAACGGTCAGGTACCGTTCCGGCGATGACTTGGCGGACGCCCTCCAAGCGATCATTGCTCGGGTTGAGGGTCGCGGCCTCCGCATAGCTGAACAGAGTAGGCTGAGGCGGTACGTGCCGCTTCTTCGATCACGAGGCATCGAAGCAGCCGAATGGGCATCGCACGCCAACAACGAAGCGGATGAGATCGTGACCGCCGTTGAGCATCTCGAGCGCCCGCCTGAGGTTGCGGGATGGGTGGAACTCTTCAGGGCGATCCAAGGAGGGCCGCTTATACCTCCGAGGCACCACGATCCGGCGCGGGAGGCGCAGACCGAACTAATCATGGGCGCTCTGATGCGGAGCACTGGAGCGCAGGTTTCCTTCGAGGAGCCGGATGCGAAAGCGGTAATCGACGACCATGGAGTCAGCTTCGCTGCGAAACGCCCAACGTCGCTGACTAATCTTCAGAAGACTTTTCGTGATGGACGCAACCAGGTTGCACGTTCGGGTGGAACCGGAGTCGTGTTTTTGGATGTGTCCGCGCTGGCTCGCGGATTCGAGCATGTAAGGAATGCACCGTCCGCTGAGGTTGCTTTGCAGAGGTACGACCGCGCTTTGGACCAAGCGATCCGTGACTGTGTTGAGCCTCTCGTGCGTTGGGTCGGTGCGGAGCCGAAGCGTGCCAAGACGAGTGCAGCGATCGTGGCTCTCCTGAACGCCCGGTTCGTCGTGCCTGCCTTAGGCAGCGCGAAGGTCCAATTCATCACGCTGCGGCGCGTCCATGGGGATTCTTTAGGGTCAGCATTTGTACCGAAGTGGCTGTTCGAGTTCATTCTCCGCTTCAACCGAATCACGGCTGACGCGCTACCAGTGTAGTTGGGAGTTGCGGGCGCGGGCTCTTTCACATCCCCATAGTTGACCTATGCTCGATCCTTCTTCGGACCCGTTCCATCTCCTCGTCCGTCATTTTACTGATCTGGTCTCGGAGCGGCTCAAGCGCCGTGCAAGCGGCACCCGCCGCGTCGCGGCCCTGGCCCGCCCGAAAGGCTCCGTAAGCCCGGCGAAGGGCCGCAAGGTGGGCATGCGGTGCCGCTATCCGGGGTGCAAGAACAAGTCGAAAGGACAACGGTTCAGGTTCCTGTGCGCAGAGCATTTGAGATTGCCGAAGGAGCAGCAGGATGCGGCGTTGGAGAAGTGAGCGGAGAAGAATGAGCGCCGCGCGGAAGGTCAAATCACCTCAGGCTAAAGCGCGCAACGGAAGGGTCGGAGTAGGGATCGGGCCTTTCGCCCGACCCCCTCCACGGATCCGGACGAGCGGTTTTCCCGCATCCGGCTCTTGCCTCAGGTAGTGACGCCAAGTCGCCTCAGGGGATAGGGGTGATGGATGCGAGCGGGCGGGA
>JANYKT010000006.1 GCA_025358085.1 Deltaproteobacteria bacterium
GCAAGGCGCGCGCAAGGAAGGTCCGCGGCGCAGCGACGGAGAGGAGGAGGCACAGGAGGATCATGCGCGCTGTGTATCGCTACTGCGCCGCGCGCACCAGAGGGGGCCCAGCCAAGCCCCTCGCCTCGTGGCGAGCAGAACTGTCACCGCCGGTCTCCGAGGGCACCAATTCCACCGGCATCACCGGTGCCCATGAGCCCACCGGTGGCCGCCGGCGCAAAGGGGCCCGGGCCCGCCGCCGACCGATGGCGCAGGCTGTTTCCGCTCGTCGCGGCCGGATGAGGGTCCTCCCGGTGAGGGCGGAAGTCAGATGGCGGCGTGCTGTCGGAAGCCCTTTCCGTCTAGGACGAAGCGCTCGGAGCGCTCGGTGAGGCGCTCGGCGATGATCTGGGCGTTGAGCGCGTCGGGGAAGACCTTGGGCCAGTCTTTGAACATGCGGTTGGTGGTGATGGCCGTCGAGCGGCGATAGTTGTAGCGCTCGGAGAGGACTTGGAAGGCGAGCTTGGCCTGGGCCGGATCCATCTCGAGGACCGCGAAGTCGTCGATCACCAAGAGTTCGGCCTTCTCGTAGCGGCGCAAGGCGCGGTCGAGACGGCCATGGAGTTCGGCGCCGTGGAGATCGTTGAGCATCCTCGGCGCAGAGACGAGCACGACGCGCCGATTCGCCTGGCAGGCGCGGTAGGCGAGTGCGCGAGCGAGAAAGGTCTTGCCGGTACCGGGGACGCCGATAAAAAGCGGATTGATACCCTTATCGATGAATGACAAATCATGGAGTGCGAGGTAACGAGCGCGCAGCTTCTTGCGCACCGGACAGAAGTCGAAATCGAAAGCGTCGATGGTATTGATCTCGGGGAAGCGGGCATCTTGGATGCGGCGTTGGACGGCGTGGCTGAGGCGGCTCTCCTTTTCCTCGTCGCAGAGGCGATCGACGAGCTGGAGAGCGGAGAGATTCTCTGCCGCGACGCGATCCAGGAGCGCACCGAGCTGGGCGCCCATTCCAGGGAGCCTGAGCCACTTGAGCTTCGCCAAAACGAGGTCTATGAGATCGTCTTTCATTCAGGACTTCCATCGGGCGGCGCGCCCGGGTCGCGGGTCATCGGCGTGGGGTTGTCGTAGACGGCAAGATCGGGTTCGCGGAAAGATAGAAGGTCGAGTTGCGGGTCGCCGAGAAGGAGCGGTGGTGGCGAGGGCCGCAGCCTGCGTTTGTGGCGCAGGACGTATTCGATGTACTCGGCGCCGACGTGGCCGGTTTGCATCACCTCGGCAATGGCGCTCGTGCATTGCGATTCACCGAACAACTCGACGAGGAGGACCAGGCGCTGCGCCTCGCGCGCGAGCGATCGATTCGAGGCGGCGAAGACTTGGAAGTAGCGCGAGCCGGTCTCGCCGAGGCCCTGGAGACCAAGCGGCAACGCGCCAGAAGCGCGTGGCCTCTCCTCGATAACGGCGCGCCGGTGGCTCGGGTCCTCGATGTCCTCGCCGATCCCCCAAGAGCGCCGGTGCCGCGCGACCTCTTTGGGGCCGAGGAAGACGGAGACCGTCTCGTCGTCGGCGCGGACGAGCACCGATTGCGCGACCAGGCGCGAGGGAACTGAATACCGATTTCGATCGAAGCCCACGCGAAACAGCTTGGTGACGCCGCCAGGAAGCAGGTCATCGGCCTCGATCGAGATTGGCGACAGTGGCTTGAGCAATCGCTTTTCTTCATTCTCGAAGACCAACGCGGGGACCTTGCCGGTCGCCTCGTGCACGCGATTGTTGCAGGGGCCGTCGCGCCAGGCTGCTGCCTGGACATTGAGGTCGAGCAAGTCGGTGCAGCGGCGGCCAGGCCAGAAGCGGCTGCGCACGAATCCAATCGGCCGCTCCACCCGGCCCTTTTCATTACCGCGCCCCGGCGTGCAGGCGCGCACCGCGAACCCGCGCGCCGAGGCGTATTTCAAGAAGCGCTGATTGAAGACCGGGTGTCTGGGGTGGGGTTCCAGCACCACCGTCTTCATGTTGTCGTAGATCTCGGTCTCGGCACTACCGCCGAAGAACGCGAGCCCACGCTCCATGCAGCGCAAGAAGCTACCCATCGACTGGCTGAGCACGAACTCGATATAGAGACGCCGCGAATAACAGAGCGCCATTACGAACGCGCTCACCCGCCGAGGGCAACCTGGAATGGCGAATCCGAAATCCGCCCAATCAACCTGCATCGCATCGCCTTGCCGGGCGGGAAGTCGAGCGTGAGAAAGGCCTCGCCCTTTGGACGGGGGCGTAGCACCCGCATCCGGTCGCGCAAGACGGTCACCCCGCCGCCGTAGCCGAGCTCCCGCAGTCGCTCCAGCGCCGCCGGCGCGCTGAGTTCCGGGGTCTTGTCTAGCCAGGTCCGCAGCTGTGGCGAGAACTGGTCGAGCATTGAGGGCCGCGGCGTCTTGACCTCTTTACGCTCGGGCAATCCGCGGCCGAGCACGCGCCTCACCGTCCGGCGCGCCATCGACAGCCGCCGCGCGATCGCCCGCACCGAAAGGCCGTCCACGAACGACAGTCTCAGCACCTCCGCCGTCCGGTCGGGCGCCTCACTCGCCATGGAGATCTCCGCGGCCAAGACGGAATTGCACGCGCAGGTGACGCTCGGGCACCTCGCAAAGCGCGTCGGTCCACTCCTCCAGCCACCACCCCGGGTCGTCCGCAAAAAGCACAACGTGCAGGCGCTCCCCGCTCCAATAGCTGAGCAGCGACAACAGCTGGTGCAGCGCCGCTCTCGGCAATTGATCTGGCAACGTCCCCGTCAACAGGTACCGCGTCCGTCCAGTCTCTTTCGATAATCGCACCCGCAGTCTCGTGCAGCGCATCACCCACCTCCGACTCGCTTGCGGGGTGTGCCTCTTGCGTCAACTTTTCGGAACCCTGATCCGCCACGCGCGCTCTCATCCGCGCTCGCCGATCCCGCTCGCGATCACGGTGGTCGTCGCGACCCCAGCGCCGCTGTCGGTGGCCTCGCCGCGCTGCTCGGGCGCTTTCGCGGCGGCGCGCAGTCGTGCAGCGCTCGCCACAGCTCGCTTGGCCCCGGTCACAGGGCCGGCAAATCGTGAACATCGCGCCGCACCAGGCGCACTCACGGGCTCGAAGATTGTCGCTCACTCGCTCGCGCGGGCGAAAACTCGACAGCAGGAATCAACGGAGCCATCGTCTCCATCGAGACAGGCGGCCCCACTCCCCGCTGGGGCGACTCGGCGTCAACCGTGTCGCTCCCGTCTCACCCCTCCAACTCGCAGCGTCCACCCGGCGGATCACTCCCGCCACTTTCTGGTCGTCAGCCCTGAGCCCGGGCACCGGTGATGCCGGTGGAAATGGTGCCCTCAAACAGCGGTGGTGACACTTTACAGCACAGCAAAGCGAGGGCACGTTCTGGAAAGTCTTCATCTCTCTTTGCAGCGCAACGAGACTAAGCAGAATTTCAACATTTGGGTCTACGGTAAGAAAGGCGACCTACAGCGAGGGAGCGGGCTGTTCGTGCCTCAGGAAGGCGTCACATTCGATCATCACTTCATGCTTCCTGAGGACGGCGCGGACTTCAAGTTCTATCCCGGCGCGTACACGATCTCAGTCTGCGCAAAAATTGTCGGCCAGCACGCTTCATTCCAAATGGCATCTATTCACCTTACTGTCGGTGAGAGTCAAGCCAAAGCCCTGGCCGAGCCCCACACGGGCCTCTACTTTGATTGGGGTCCTGATCAACAGAGCTATCACTCGCACGTGCAAAAGCGCTCGCCAAGTGAGCCAAAGCTTGAGAAACTCATGCAAATGTTCGCGGAACGGCATGACGGCTAACCCGTCAGTCGAGCGGACCTCAAAAAGCGGTGCAAGCGGCTTGGGCGCCTCGGCCGGCGCCATGGACTGGCTCTGCTCTGGCGGCGCTGCTCCAGTCGAGGCCGGCCCGTGATGCTCGTGCGGCCCCGCGGCCGGCGGCACAGGCACGACCTCGCTGCGCCACTTCGAGGCC
>JANYKT010000013.1 GCA_025358085.1 Deltaproteobacteria bacterium
TCCTGTCGCAGCACCGACCGCACCGCCATCAATTGCCTCTCGGCGCTGTCGCCCAACCAGGCGCACCGGCCGATCGTCGCCGAGAGCGACCGGCGGGCGCTGGAGCTGGCGCTCGCCGGGTGCCCGTCGGGACCGGCCGGCGTGCGCGCGGTCTTCATCCACAACACGCTGGAGATGACCCGGATCTATGCGTCGCCCGGCGCGCTCTCGGAGATCGCGCGCGCCGCCAACTGCCGGGTGGTGGGCGACCCTAAGCCGCTGGCGTTCGACGCCGAGGGCAACCTCGACCTTCAGCGCTACTGGGCCTGAGGCCCGGGGCGGTGGCTCGAAGAGCCGCTCCCCACGACGACGAAGACGCCGGCGAGCGACGCGGGGGGTGTCCTTCTCAACGATGGCTCGCAGCCCCCAGCTCAGCTTTGCTGCCTTTCAGCACGACGAGGCCGGCGTGCTTCAAGCCCCTGTCAGCACCCGGGGCTCGAGAGGCAAAAGCGCCGCCCAGCCGCGCAGGTTCGGATCGCCGTTCAGTCGGCCCGCCAAAGCGCATGCGCGCAGCGAGTCGCTCTCGTCTTGCAGCTCGAGCAGTCGTATCCGGCGCATCCTGACAGCGCTTAAAAGAAACAAAGAGGGCCGGCGCAGCTTCGCGACGGCCCTCTCGGTAGATTCTACTGAATACCTTGCAGCTGAAGCCAGCCGCGCAGGCTTTGATGCCTTACGCTTTGCCGGTCTCGATCTTGGGCATCGGCTGCGTCAGCCCGCCGAGCGCGTCCAGGATCTTCGACTTCTCCTTGACCTCGGGGCGCCTGACTTCGGGCTGCGGCCGCACTGGCGCGACAGCCTTGGGACGGTTGATGGTGCCGCCCGCGATGAGCAGGTCTACGTCGGCGCCGTCGAGAGTTTCCAGTTCCAGCAGCGCCAGCGCGATGCGGTCCAGGGCCGGCTTGTTCTGCTGCAGCAGCACCCGGGCCCGGTTGTACTGGTCGGTGACGATCTTGCGGACTTCGTTGTCGATGTCGATGGCAGTCGCCTCGGAGAAGTTGCGGGAGCGCTGCCCCATCTCGCGGCCAAGGAAGACTTCGCCCTGCTCTTCGCCGAAAGCCAGCGGCCCGAGCTTCTCGCTCATGCCCCACTCGCAGACCATGCTGCGGGCGAAGGCGGTGGCGTGATCGATGTCGCTCTTGGCCCCCGAGGTGATCTCGTTGAACTCGAGTTCTTCGGCGAGCCGGCCGCCCATGGCCATGGCGATGCGGTCGAGCACCGCCGTCTTGTTCCAGTTGAGCCGGTCTTCCTTGGGCAGCATCTGGGTCAGGCCCAGTGCGGGTCCGCGCGGGATGATGGTGACCTTGTGGACCGGATCGCACTGCTCGACGAGCCGAGCGACGAGCGCGTGCCCTGCCTCGTGCCAGGCGGTGATCTTCTTGTCCTTGTCGGAGATCACCATGCTGCGCCGCTCGGCGCCCATCATGACTTTGTCCTTGGCGAACTCGAAGTCGACGTTGTCGAGGCGCTCTTTGGCGCGCCGCGCGGCGATGAGTGCTGCCTCGTTGACGAGGTTTTCCAGGTCAGCGCCCGAGAAGCCGGGAGTGCCGCGCGCAATGGCGTCGAGGTCCACGTCGGTCGAGAGCGGCGTCTTCTTGGTATGGACCTTGAGGATGCCCTCGCGGCCGCGCACGTCGGGACGGGGGACCATGATGCGCCGATCGAAGCGGCCGGGGCGTAGCAGCGCGGGATCCAGCACGTCGGGACGGTTGGTGGCGGCGATCAGGATCACGCCTTCGTTGGATTCGAAGCCGTCCATCTCGACGAGGAGCTGGTTCAGCGTCTGCTCGCGCTCGTCGTGGCCGCCGCCCATGCCGGCTCCGCGGTGGCGGCCGACGGCGTCGATCTCGTCGATGAAGATGATGCAGGGCGCATGCTTCTTGCCCTGCTCGAAGAGATCGCGGACGCGGCTGGCGCCGACGCCGACGAACATCTCGACGAAGTCGGAGCCCGAGATGGAGAAGAACGGCACGCCTGCTTCGCCAGCGATGGCGCGGGAGAGCAGCGTCTTGCCGGTGCCAGGCGCGCCCATCAGGAGGACACCCTTGGGGATGCGGCCACCGAGCTTGGTGAACTTCTTCGGATCTTTCAGGAAGTGGACGATCTCTTCCAGTTCATCTTTGGCCTCGTCGATACCCGCGACGTCGGCGAAGGTGACTTTGTTGTGGTTCTCGCTCAGCAACTTCGCCTTGGACTTGCCGAAGCTCATGGCCTTGCCGCCGCCTGCTTGCAGCTGGCGCATGAGGAAGACGAAGAGGATGCAGAGCACGCCAAGCGGCATCCACGAGACGAGGAACTGCGCCCAGAGGGACTGGGTGTCTTCCTTCTCGAATTTCAGGGCCACGCCCTTGGACCGCATCTTCTCGAGCAGCTGCGTGTCGAGCGGAGAGAAGGTGCGAAAGTCCTGCCGGTTCTTGAACTGGCCCTGCAGGGTGTTGCCTTTGACCGTGGTGGTCGAGACATCGCCGCGTTCCACCGCAGCGTAAAACTCACTGGCATCGATCTCGCGCGGCTCGGCCGAGTGCTGCCGCGAGAAGATTGAATAGAAGGAGAAAAACAACAGGATCAGGACTGCCCAGAGAAAGAACGTCTTGTACGACTGTCTCACCGCGTAGCTCCTCGTCTGGCTCTCGAACGACCATGCTAGCAGATGCCGGTTTGTCTTGCCGTACTAGCCCAACCCACCTGTGCTGCTATCCATTTCCGGACTCACCACGAAGGTGACCGGCATTGTCTTGCGACCGCGGCAGGGTTCGCCTTCCCGGACACCTTCGACCCAAAAGAGGATGCCGGTCGCGTCTTGGAGGACCGCGAGAAAGCTCCTCCGCTCACGCGGAATGCGGGCGTCGATCCAGATGTCAGCGACTTTGCGCGTCCGGCCTCCGCCGGGACGGAAGCGGTCGCCGGGCCGATGCCCTCGAAAGGTCCACGGAAAGGGGGCACGGGCCAGATCCACGACGATCCCTTCTGCCTCGCCACGAGCGACTGAGAGGCTGCGAGACCGCCAAGCGTAGCTGCCCGGGCCGCCGACCGCCACCTCGGGGGTCTGCCTGGCGACACCCGCGCGCGAACTTCGCTGAAAGCGCAGCAAGCCTCGCGCGAGGTCAGCCCGGCCACCCGGGAGGTCCAGCGCGAACGAGGAGGAGGAGAGCGAGGCACGGAGCATCTCGAGATGCCGCCTCTCGGGTCGCAGCCCTTTGCCGAGGGCCGCCAGGATCAGGCAGCGCCGTTGCAAAGCTGGATGCAGAGCGAGGAGCGCACGCGCGTCGAGGCCGTGCGGCGTCGAGACCGTGTGCAACGCGGACGTGGCGTGTCGAGCGATGAACTCGTCCTCGTCCGCGAGGAGCCGAGCGGTCCCGGCGAGCGCCGCCTCGAGCTGCGGATTGAGCGCTTCCAGCACGGGCCAGGCCGAGCGCAGGGCCGCACGCGCACGCGCGGGATCGACGTTGTGCGGGTCGTTCGAAAAGGGAAGCCCGCGCTGCTTGCAAAGCGCTTCGGTGGCGGCGCGCGGCACCGACAGGAGCGGTCGGACCAGCGAGATCCCCGGAGCGAGAGCGCGGACGGCGCGAACGCCGCCCAGCGCTCCCGGGCCGGCACCGCGGGCGAGGCGCAGCAACAGTGTCTCGGCCTGGTCGCGCCGGGTATGGGCTGTGACGACCACGCTCGCTCCCGCTTCCAGCGCAAGCCGCGCCAGCGCCGCATAGCGACCCTCACGCGCTGCTGCCTCGAGCCCGAGGGCGGCAAGCGGCAATCCCGTCAGCCGCTCGACGAAGCAAGGCAGCCCCAGCGACTGCGCGAGCGAGCGCACTGCATCGGCCTCCTGCGCCGACTCGACCCGTAGCCCATGATCAACGTGCCCAAGGGATACGCGCACCGACCGCTGGTCCGCGAACGCGGCAGCCAGGGCGACGGAGTCCGCGCCGCCGGAGCAAGCGACCAGCACGCCAGCGCCGCCAGGAATGAGCGTGCTCAGAGAACGCGCGACGGCGGCTTCAATGGTTTCTAAAGTTGACCGCAAGCTTTGGCACTCTAACGCGCGGGCCTGACATTCGACCGGGCCGCGCGGAAGCTCTGTCGATTGCGACTTGCGCCCCAAGGGTTCGAAACCCACTTTGTCTTGTAGGGGACATCGGGACAGCAAAAAAAACAACCGGCGCGGACGATCGTCTGGACGATGCTGGCGGCCGCAAGGTCGTTGACCTGTTTGAAGTGAGGCTGGGGGTCCCCCCCTCCCCCTCCAGTCTCATGGGCTGGCCCGGCATCCGCCTGGCCAGCCTTTTTTATTGTCCAGGTCCGTTTTTGATTGTCTCAGGTCCGGAGATCGCAGACGCAGTTCAGAAACGTCGTGCGGCGTCGCAGCAGGATCGCAACGCAGCACTTCAGAAAGGCCTGCGGGCCGAATTCGCGCACGATGGTGGCGGTGTGGCGGAGGACATCCCTGGTGGTGATCACGCCCGCAATCGACATCGCAGCCCCCTCGGTCGCTGTTTCGCAGGGAAGAATGCGATCTCCATGCCAGCGACCGGAAGCCCGCCTGCCTGGTACCGAGGTTCAAAACGCAAGCGTAGAGCTCTTCAAAAAGGCCAGGCACCGACTCAAGTGGGCAGAAATTTCGCCAGCGGGCGGCGTCGAGCCGGAGTGCTTCCCCTTGACCCTGTGCCACGACCCGTCTAATTAAACGCTGATCCGGGGAAGACCCCCGGTCCGGCTCCGGAGGTCTAGATGGCGGGTACCGACAAAAGGAAGCAGAGTCTCTACTTCCCCGAAGACATGCTGAAAGAAATTCAGGAGGAGGCGAACCGGCAGGACAGGTCGCTCTCCTGGATCGTGCAGCAGGCCTGGAAAATCGCGCGCAACGAAATCATGCGCTTTCCGTCGGTCAATGACGTCATCGGCAGCGGTGATCGGGGCGTACCAGGCCCTGAAGGACGCGAATAGCCATGTCCGCCAACGACGCGCGCAAGCAGAGCCTCTATTTCCCGGAAGAGATGCTTTCGGAAATCCAGACGCAGGCCCAGAGGCTGGATCGCTCGCTGTCCTGGGTCGTTCAGCAGGCCTGGAAGATCTCCAAGACCGAGCTGCGTCGGATTCCGTCGCCCAATGACATGCTGGATGAAGACCCCAACGCCCAGCGCCGTTAACTACTTGTCCTGATGTAAAAAACCGGGCCCTTCTCAACAGAGTTGGGCCCGTCTTCTTGTGCAGTGCTAGCGACGCGCTAAGATTCTTTCGTGGTCACCGCTCGAGTCGAGATTGGCCGTCTGCAGCGACGGCTTTGGGAACGCCAGAAAAAACTCATCAGCGCCTCGGTGCACGGCGGCAGCGCGGCCTTTCGCGCCTATGAAGCCCGCTATCTCAAGGCGACCCGCGGCTACCTTCGCGAAGCGCGTTACTCCGAATTGTTGGACGCCATTGCCCAGGCGGACCTCGTCTACGTGGGCGATTACCACACGCTCAAGCAGTCCCAGCGCAGCTTTCTCAAGCTGGTCCAGCGCCGGTGGCCGCGGCGGCCGCTGGTCCTCGGCCTCGAATTCGTGCAGGGCCGGTTCCAGCCCGCGCTCGACGACTTTCTCGCGGGCCGCAGCAGCGAGGCGCGGTTTCTTGAGCGCATCGAGTACCGGCGGCATGCCGTCTTCGACACCTGGGAAAACTTCCGCCCCATTTTCGAGGAAGCGCGCAAACACCGGCTGCCGGTCGTCGCGCTGGATCTGATTGGCGACGCGCGGACCACGCTGTCGCAGAGGGATGCCTACGCCGCGCGGCGCATCGCCCGCGCTCTCTCGCACGCGCCCGGGGCGCAGCTGCTCGCGCTGGCCGGCCAGCTGCACGTTGCGCCCGCGCATCTCCCGGCGGCGGTCGCGCGAGAGCTGCCTGTAAAGCTGACTTCACTCAGCGTGTACCAGAACTGCGAGGCCATCTGGTGGGCGCTGCAGCGCGAGGGCCGCGAGCTGGAGGTCGAGACTTGCGTGGTGCGCGCCGGCGAATGGTGCCTGATCAATACGCCGCCGGTGGTGGTGCAGCAGAGCTTCCTCGACTGGATCGAGGGCGGAGAAGGGCCGCTCGAGAGTAGCCATCCCGAGACTCGCTTTCGCGAGCTGGCGCGGCTGGTGGCGCGCTTCCTGCGGCTGGACGGCAAGCCGTTCCGCACAGCGCTGGAGCAAGTCTCGGTCTACACCGCGGGGGACCTGTCGTTTCTGGGTCCGTTGCGCAAGCGCGGCTTCTCTCCGGCCGAAATCCAGCAGATCACCCGGCAGATCCTCTCGCGCGAGAGCTATTACATTCCGCGCGCGAAGATCGCCTACCTCGCCAACCTGAGCGTGAACCACGCCGCCGAGGAGGCGACTCACTTCCTGCGCCACGTCGTCTCGGGCGCGGGCGAGGAGGAGCGCGGGTTGGTCGACGCTTTCTATGCGCGCGCGCTGGAGGAGGCCTATGCCTTCTGCGGCTCGAAGATCGTCAACCCGCGACGCAAGTGTCCGCACGCGCCGGAGTTCGAGCGGCTCTTGCGCGGCACCGATCCGTTCACGCGCCAGGTGGCCCGGTTCGTCCTCGATCACGTACGCATCGAGCGCGGCGAGCTTCCGCGCGCGTCGCTCCGCAAGCTCTACGGCTCTCGCGGGTCCGACTTGTTCAATGCGGTGACTCACTCGCTGGGATACATGCTCGGAGAGCGGCTTTACTACGCGCTCGCCACTGGCCAGATGCTGAAGAGCGAGGTGCGGGAGCTCTTCCTCGACCCGCTCGACGAGGAGGGCGAAGCCTTCCTCACCTATCTCGATCTCTCGAAGCGCCTGGCCTGCGTCCAACTCCCGACGCGCGCCTGAAAACAGCTCTTCCTAGATCCTGGCTTCGCCGCGCAGGAACGCCTTCCAGCGATCGGCCAGCGCGGCCACCGCGCCGAGTTCGCGCGCGGGTTCGGGCTCTTGCTTGCGCTTGCGGACGATGCGCATGGCCCGCGCCACATTCCACTCCGGGTGCGGCCGCTGGAGCAGCGCGATCTCTTGCCCCGCCTCGACCGCGCCCTCTTCGAGCACGCGCAGGTACCAGCCGAAGCGGCCGCTCTTCTCGACCAGCCGCAGCAGCTCCGGCTTGCGCCAGTAGCGCGCGATGGTCCGGCACGGCTTGCGCGGCGAGGCCACTTGCAGCGTCGCCGAGCCCACCCGCCAGACATCGCCGATGCATGCATCATCCTCGGTTGCGCCCTCGACCGTGCAGTTCTCGGCGAAGCCTCCGTACGGCAGCGAAGGCCAGTCGAGCTGCTCGCGCCACTGCGGATAATGCGAAGCCGCGTACGCCAGCACCGCCATGTCGGGGCCGCCGTGGTAGCGGCGGTCGGCCTGCCAGTCGCCATCGACGTGGTCGCTCAAGACTCGCACGGGACCAGTCACGGGCGACTTCCCGTAGCCGGTGCGGAAGCCGTCTTCATGCTGCTTCGGTCGCCCTGCCTGCAGCGACACGAGCAGCATCGCTACGGAGTCACGGTGACGAAGATGGACTGTGTCGGCGTCGCAGCCGCAAGCTCGTTGGGCACGGTCCACGACTGGCCCGTCGGCTCGACCACCGTGATGGCGTAGCGGCCCGGCGGCGGCGGGCTTCCGGTCGGCCCAGTGGAAGGATCGATGCCGATATTGGTCACCGCGAAGCTGATCGAGGCCAGTGGCAGAGGAATATTCAGAGGCTGCAACGGGGAGCAATCAACGGTGCCGGTCAGCGCCGGACAGAATTGGCAGGCGTCGAGCACGACCGCAGCGACCAGCCGCGAGCCGGTGTCGATGGGCGTCGCGTAAACCTGGCTCGAGACCCAGGGAGACGCTCCGCCAGGAGGGCAGCTCTTGCTGCCGTCACGGTAGGGCTGGCCCGGGGTGCACGGCTGCGTCGGATTTTGCACCTGCCGGCCGGACTGCCCGCAGATGGCGAGCGTGGGATGGAACATCGCAGTCGCCACCGCGTACGGAAGCCCGGCCGGCGTCGCGGCGTTGAGCTTCACATTGGCGATGGGGTTGGCCGACGAGACGGTGAGCGCAGAAGAAGGGTCGCTGACGAAAGCCGGGCGCTCGAAGGGAATCGCTGGCTGGCCCGTCCGCGAGAGCGACAGATCCTTACCGGTCACGCCCGTGCCCGCGACCGTGATCGGAGACGGCGCAGCTCCGCCGAAGACCGACACCTGCGCGCCCGACGGCGGCGTGGAGAGGAAGCTCAAGAGCGCGCTGAAGCGGTCGAGCGGATCGAGCAGCGCAGTGACGATGTAACTCCCGGACGTGAGGTTGTTCAGCGAGTAGTTGACCGCGGAACCACTCACCGCCGGCCGGACGAAGCGCGCTTGAATGAGCTGCACCGCAACCGGCCGCCCGAGCCCAAAGGGCGGAGGAGGCGCGTTGGCCGCGTAGGCCGCGACCACCAGATTGCCGACCTGCGCGTCGGTGTAGCCCGAGAGGCGCACGGTGCCGGAGATGCTGCCCGGAAGCGGTGCCGGCACCTGCGAGACAACGTTGATGGCGACGGCTTGCGAGGCAATGCCCGCAGGGGCCAGCTCGTTGGGCACGCGCCACACCTGGCCGGTGCTCGAGGTGAGCACGATGCCGTAACGACCTTGTGGAATCGCAACCTGACTTGCGATCTTGTCGGCGCTGAACTGCACCGCGATGGGCGCGAGCACCACGCCCAGGTCGGTGATGCCCGTGAGCACGGTGTGGTCGCTGCATTTCCCGAGCTGCGCGATGAACGACGTCGGGTCTACGCGCGCGGGGATCACGGTGAGATTCGGGTCGATCGTCAGGCCGGTGGCATCGGCGTCGGAGAGCTTGACCACGGTGATCTTCGGGTAGATGGCGGGCAGGCCATCGGAGTCGACGTCGAGAGGGGCGCCGGTGGCGTCGCAGGACCGGTACGAGACCGGGAAGGTCGGGGCGTGCGCCTCGGGGGAGACGGTGACCTCGGGGGTGAGCACCTGCGTCGCGTGCAAGGAGAGCCGCTGTGGAGTGACGGCGTCGGGGAAGAGCGTGGACAGGTCGAAAGTGAAGGCGCCGCCACTGTTGTTCATCACGGCGAAGCTCGGGCGCGGCGGCAGGGTGGCCAAGGCGGCGAGGGTGAGACCGCTCGTTCCGGCTGTTACGGGGAGCGGCGCGAACGCGACCAGCGTGCCCTCACCCGGTGCGGCTGCATAGAGCAACGGCGAGACTGCATAATCCCCTCGCGTGTCCACCACCGCGGTGACGAAGTAGCTCTGGCCGCCGAGCAGATTGGGCAGCGAGAAAGCGACGCTGCCGCTCTGCATTTCGAGGGCCGAGTGATAGTCGGCCGAGACCGGCGTGCCCGTGCCGAACGGCGGCGGGGGGTTCGCGGTGTTGAACGCATAGACGTACGCGGCATAAGGCGGTGTGGCCAGGTTGAACGAGAGCGTTCCGCTGATGGTCACCTGGGTGGGGGTGCTGGTCGGCGGGCCCACCACGAACGCGCGGCCCTGCGACTGGGTCTGCGCCGTGCCCGGAGCGCAGGGCGCTGCGGCACAGACGGCGCGCGGGTCGAGCGCTGCCGGCCCGGCCTCGTTCGGGATCTGCCACACCTGACCGGTCTGGTTTACCACCACGACCTTGTATCTGCCCGGTGCAAGCGCGCGCCGCGCATGGGTCGCCGCGTCCACCAGCACGGGCCGCACAATGATGGGCAGCCGGTCGGTGAGGATGGCCGGCACAGCGGGCCGCGCCTGCTGCGGCTTGAGGCCCGCGAGGAACGGCGTCGGATCGACCGCTGCGGGAATCACCTGCGCCGGCGCAAGCTGGGTGAGATCGGTCGGGTCCGCGGGATCGAGCGCGACCAGGTAGACCCGCGGCCAGACGTCGGGCAAGCCATCGCCGTCGGTGTCAACGGTCTTGCCTGTAGCGGGGTCGCGGACCAGCGAAACGGTGAACACCGGAGACGGCGCGCTGGCAGTGGGGAATGCCAGAGGCGCAGCGACGACGCCGAAGCGCACCGGCGCCACCTGGTCGGCGGGCATGGTCGCCCGACCGGTGGCGTCGTCGAGCTGAAACGTAGGCGGGTCGAGCTGCAGAGGCTGCGACGACATCTGAATGTCCTGGGTGTTGCTGCCGGAAGCGTGCGTCATCACCGAGAGGAGCGTGCCGTTGGAAGGATCGATCGCACCACCCACCAGATCGCCACGGACTGGCGTCTGCAGGAGGCCGAGCGGCGAGAAGGTCCCGGCCACGTCAGCGAGCGCTTCGATGATGTACTTCTGCTCGAAAGCGAGGCCGGTCAGCGTGTAGTGCGCGGTGAAGCCCGTGCCCGGCGAGCTGGCGATGACCTGCGACGAGGGCACGATAGCGACGCGTACAGGCCGCGCCGCGCCGCGCGGCGGGGGCGGGTTGAGCGGATCGTCGAGGTAGGCCTGCACGATGATGTTCGGAGGAATCGGGACCGGAGGCTTACCCTGCGCCTCGCAGCCCGCGTTGCCGCGGGTGAAAGAGGAGGCTCCCTGGAAGATGATGTTGCCGCTCAGGGCACCGCCCGGCTGCGAGTGGAGCAGCTTGTCGTCCACCCTGACGGAGATGGCCTGGCTTGCGGCGTAGTACGGCGTGCCGTTGTTGCGGGCGTCACCCAGCGAATTGGGCAGCGTCCACACCTGCCCGGTGCGCTCCACGACGACGATCTGGTACTTCCCCTTCGGCACCACCGGCAGCGGCGCGAGCGTGGCGGCCCGGACCGCGAAGGGCTCGATGAGCGCGTCGATGGTGTCCACCGCCAGCGGCGCGGCGCCGGGTGCAAGCGCGGTCAAGAGCGGGAGCTGCGCTATGGCCACGACGCGCGCCGGGATGACGGCAGCATCAATCGCGGTTACCTCCTTGCCGTGATCGTCGAACATGGTCAGTTGGTGCAGGAAGACCTTGGGAAAGACATCGTCGAGCCCGTCGCCGAAGCTGCTGCGCCGATTGCCGCAGGGGTCGAGATCGAACTCCATACCGAAGTGCGCGCGGGCAAATGTCGCGCCCTTCACACCAAGATTGACCGTCTTGAGGCGCAGCCGCACCGGCCGGTCCATTGCCTGATCGAGCACCGGGAGATCGCCGCTCACCTCGAAGGAAGGCGGATCAAAGGGCAGCTGCTGGGTCAGGGCCACGTTGATGGCGGACGCGATCTGGCCAGGCGCCATTGCGAGGAAGAGCAGCTGGGGCTGGCCGTTCGCATCGAGCGCGCCATAGCCGCCGGCCGGGTCCCCGGCGCGCGGCTGCTGCGCGAAATCGAAAAAGGGATCGAACTCATGAGTTGCGTCGATAAAGGCGCGGATCTGGTAGCTGCGATTCGCCGGCACCTGCGTGAAGGTATAGGCCGCGCTGAAGGGACCGCTGGAGCCGGCGATCGCGTTGGCGAAGAGCGTGGCTTCGGGCACGCGCGCGACCGCGGCCGCGGAAGTGCCGCTGCCATCGGGCGGAGGCAGGCTGGCCTTGTCGAAGAGGAGGATGACCACGTCGCCGCGCGCGGTGCCGCTGTAGACCACGTTGCCGGTGATCACGCCCGGCGAGGCGGGCAAAGCGCAGTCGCCGCCGTCAGCGGGACAAATAAGAACGTCGAGGCCGGGCGCCACCTCTGGCTTGCCGCAGGCAGCAGCAGCGAGCGCTGCGCAGAGGAGGAGCCGGGTGCCCCGGACACGGACGAGAGCCGCGGGTGCAAGCAGGAACTCAAAGAGCCTGACCATTAGAAGGACCCCGAGGCGGTGAAGAGGACGCGGCGGCCGATCTGATTGCCGAACGGATGCTCGCGATGGTTGTCTCCCAGCAGGTTGTAGAAGGCGACGCCGGTCTCGAGCCGGTCCTTGACCCAGCGATATCCGACGCGGCCGTTGAGCAGCGCGTAGGCGGGGATGGAGTAAGGGATGAAGAGCACGCCCGCGGTCTGGGCCGGGTCGAATGACTTCTCGAACCAGGTCACGCCCGATACCCAGTGCAGGTCCATGCCGAAGTCGAAGTTCGAGCGCGTGCGCCAGAGCGCGGTCAGGTTCACTTTGTGCTGCGCGGTCTCGCCGAGCACGGCCGAGGTCTGGCTGGGAGTCTGGATGGAGTCGGTACAGCCGCTGGTGGTGGACTCGTTGGCGCAGGCGAACATCTTCTCGAACGAATAGTTTGCGATCAGGTCGAATCCGTCCGCCGGGGACCACTTGCCGCCCACCTCGGCCCCGAGGCCGAAGAAGCTGCCCGGCTCGTTCTCGAAGCCGGTGTAGCCGATCACGTACTGGCCGGTGGCCCGATCGACCGCGCCCTGCGGACCACTGGGGAACAGCGCACCGTCGGTGATCAGGTTCTTGACCCGCTCGGCGTAGACGACGATGTCGGGCTGAAAGGTGCTGCCCCACTTGCCGCGGTAGCCGACCTCGGCCTCGAGGATCTGCTCGGGCTTCAGGTCGCGCGATCCCTGAAAGCGCACGCCGATGGCGGGCTGGTTGGGGACGGGCGCGAAGAGATCGATGTAGCTCTCGAGGAAGGTGGCGGCGCGGAAGGCCGAGCCCACCGTGAAACGCAGCACCTGGTCGGGCCGCGCTTCATAGAGGATGCTGCCCCGCGGAGACTGCACCAGCCCGCCCGGCGTGGTGCCCTGCTGGTAGAGCAGCGGCTCGCGGTCGACGCGGTAGCTCAGCACCACCGACCACTTCCTGGACGGCTGCCATTCTTCCTGCGCGAAGGCGTCGAAGTGATGCTCGTCGTAGCGGCTGCTGCCGTCAGGCTGCGTGCGCAAGTATCCCCAGGCCACGCTCTTGAAACGGTAGCCGCCGCCGATGTTCAGGTGGTGGGTGCCTAAACCCTTGAAGTCGAAGCCGGTCTGTGCCGAGAGATCGATGACATCGGAGCGGATGCTGTCGCGCAGCGAAATCAGCCCGCCGGGCGCGTACTCAGGGCCCGTTTCCATGCGCAGCGCGTTCCAGAACGCCTTCAGCTTGGTCTGGCCGTTGTCTACTTCGAACCGCGCAAAGCCGGACCCGCCCTGGCTGCCGAAGGTGCGCAGGGCGCCGAGCGGGACGATCTCGAGCGCGGTGAAGTTGTCGAACCCGCCACCCGCCTGCACCTGCGTGGTGCCGAAATCATATTGGGCCGCCATGTCCGCGCGCTGCACTTCGCGGCTCTTGTTCGGATCGTTGAATTGCGAGGGCAGGTCGACGCGGTTGTCGGCGACGTCCTTGGTCCACTTGTCGGCGCGGTCGTACGCCACCGTGGTGCGGTAGCTGAGCTTGCCGGTCTTGCCGCCGGCAGAGACGCCGCCCTCGATGGTGTTATGGTTGCCGGCCTGGACGAAAGCGCGCGCGCCGCTGCTGTCCTCGCCGATCTTGGTGATGATGTTGACCACGCCCGCGAAGGCGTTGGCTCCGTAAAGCGCCGAGCCGGGGCCGCGGACGACCTCGATGCGCGAGATGTCCTGCACCGCGACGTCCAGCAGCGGCCAGAGCGTGGTGCCGAGAAAGTCCTGGTACACGGAGCGGCCGTCCACCAGCACCAGCACCTTGTTGGAGACGCGCCGGTTGAAGCCGCGAACAGAGATGTTCGTGTCGGACGGGTTCATCTCGGCCACGTCCATACCCGGCACGCGGCGCAGGATCTCGGGCACGGTAGCAGCGCCGCTCATGCGGATCTCCTCTCCGCTGATCACGGTCAATGACGCGGGCGCCTTGGCCTCGGAGGACGTGCGCACGCCGGCGGTGACGATCTCCTCGTCGAACAGCTCTTCGCCCGACCTGTCGCGGGAGCCCGACAGCTCCTCGGCAATCTCTTTCGCCGAGGCGCGGGTTTCCGCGGTGACGGTCGAGGCCTCGAACATGTCGGTGTCAGCCGGCGCGGTCGCGGCTTGCGGCGCGGACTTATCACCCGATGCGGTGACGGCCGCGGTACCCTGCTGGTTGATGAGCGCCTGCAGCTGCGCGAGCAACTTCGGCACGTCGAGGTTCTGCGACGTCCCCGGCTGTCCCGGCGCCTGCGTGGCCGCGGTGGCATTGGTCGCCGGCTGCATGATGCTCGACAGCCGTTGCATGACCCTCAGGACCTGTTGCTTGTCCTCCGGATCGGTAGCGACATATTGCTTGAAGTAGTTGAGCGCTTCCGCAACGTCGCCGAGATCGACGTATGCCTTGCCAATGTCATAGAGAACATCGGGATGCGGCTTGATTGCATAGGCCTGCTTCAGCTCCGATATACCCCGCTCAACCTGCCCGGCGGCGATCAGCGCCATGCCGTCGCGAAAGTGCCGCTTGGCGTCTCCGCGCGAGTCGGCGCGCGCGGCAAGAGGCGACAGGACCAAACCCGCGAGGAGTGCTGCGAGCAGTCGAATCAGGCGCGATCCCCCAACGGGAGCCGCGGTATTAATCTTTTCCATGTCGCAACTCATCCTTTGTAAGGATTAGTAAGGGTCTTCCTTGTATCCGACAGACCGCTTGTTTGATTGCGGTTCTGAGGCCGGCGCGAGGTCGGCCTTCGGGTCCTTCTTCAGCGTGCCGGAAAGCGCGACCCGATCTCCGCTGACGGTTTTTTTCAATACCAGCGCCTTGAAGCCATCGTGCTTGAGCGTGAGCTGCAGCGCCTTGGACGCGGGGACACGCAGGTCGAACGGAGTCATTCCGAGAAGCCGGTCGTCCACGTCGCGCACCTCGGCCCCGCTGGGCTGGCTGGTGACGGTCACGAGCGTGGTGCCGGCCGTGGCGGTGGGATAGCTCGCCGGAGTTGCTGGCGGCGCGGGCGCATCGACCGAGGCGGGCGCCGCCGCGACCGGATTGGCCACGGCGATGGAAGTCGTGAGCTGCGGCGAGGAGGAGCGCAGGTAAAGAGCGATGGCCGCCGCAGCAACGATCGCGATGCCGACACTGGCGATCAGGATGGGCGGCGGGCCCGAGCGCTTCTCGCCGACAATGCCGCCGAAGGCAGTTGCCGCGGCGGCGCGCTTCTGCGGTCCGGAGCGCTGGCCGGAATCGTCATCCGCGGGCGTCGGCGGCGGCAAGGAAAGCCCCGGCAGCCCCGCTGAGGGAGTGAAGCGCAGCGAAGGCTGGGAACCGCTCGGCGTGCGCTGCGGAGCCGAGGGAGTGATGTGCTGGAGGTCGGCGAACGACACCGGGCGGAGGTTGTCTTCCGTATTGTTCGCGAAGGGCGGAAGCGAGTGAGGACCCGCGATTCCGGTGAGCTGGGTGCGGACAATCTTGAGCTGCGCGAGCAGCTCGTCCATGGACTGGAATCGCTGCTCGCGAGCCTTGGACATGCACTTGAGGACAATGTCCTCCAGCTGCGGATCGATGTTGAGGTCCGGGCGCAGCTGGCGCAGCGGCGTGGGCGTCTCATGCAGGTGCTTGAGGATGATGTCGACCGGCGCCTGGGCCGTGAACGGCACCCGCCCGGTGAGCATGTGATAGAGCAGCACGCCGAGCGAATAGATGTCGCAGCGCTGGTCGGGACTCTGGTTACGCGCCTGCTCCGGTGCGATGTAGTGCGGCGACCCCATGAAGGTGCCGGCGTTGGTGATTTCAGTGTCGGCGGCGTCGCCCGAGAAGAACTTCACCAGGCCGAAATCGAGCACCTTCACGAAGTCATGATCGTCGTGCTGCCGCAAGAGGATGACGTTCGCGGGCTTCAAGTCGCGGTGGATGATGCCGAGCGCGTGGGCTTCGCGCAGCGAGCGGCAGATCTGCTGCGCGATGTGAATGACCCGCGCCTGCTCCAGCGGCCCGTCCTGCTGCATGGCCGCCGAAAGCGTGCGGCCATTGAGGTACTCCATGGCGATGAAGAAGATGCCGTCCGGGGTACGGCCGTAATCGTAGAGCGTGATGGTGTTGGGATGCGTGAGCTTGGCAGTAACGGAGGCTTCGAGTGCAAAGCGCTTGTAGAAGTTCGGATCGCGGTCGTGCCCGCCGTTGAGGACCTTGAGCGCGACGACGCGATCGAGCGGCGACTGCAGCGCCTTGTACACCTTGCCCATGCCGCCGTGACCGATCTGCTCGGTCACCTTGTACCGGTCGTTGATGACCCGCCCGATCAGCGGGTCAGGCTCGCCGCCGACCGGCTGGTAGACGGGGGCTGACAGGGTTGCAGACATCGAGAATCGCTCCGTTCACGTGGGCTTGCAGACCCGGCGTGTCGATGACGATAACTTGAACTATCCGTTGCGGTCAAAAATTCGCAGACAATCAATTTGATCCGTGGTGTAGGGAATTGCCCTCCTGAACAAGGCAGCATCGTGCTACATCCGCGCTCCTTTCAAAGACGAGAGAATGCATGTCGATGCGAGAGAAGGTCGAGGAACTGTTGCGCCGTCGTGCGGCTGCACGGCAGATGGGCGGCGAGACGCGGCTGGCCCGCCAGAAAGAGCGCGGCAAGCTTTCCGCGCGCGCCCGCATCGACCTGCTGCTCGACCCCGGCACCTTCCGTGAAATCGGTTTGCTGGCAACGCACCTGGGCAAGCTCGACCCCGCCGAAAAGCCGTCGCCCGCGGACGGCGTGATCTGCGGCAGCGGCCTCATCGAGGGCCGGCCCGTCTGCGTCGCCGCGTACGATTTCACCGTCCAGGGCGGCAGCATCGGTCCGGTCGGCGAACGCAAGGTGTCTCGTCTGCGGGAGCTTGCTTTGCGCGAGCGGGTACCGATGATCTGGCTGATCGACTCGGCTGGTGCCCGGCTCTCGACCAATGCGGAAGAGGCGTCGTGGATCTCGTCGTTCGCCGATACCGGTTATCTCTTCCGCGAAGAGGTGGTGATGAGTGGCGTGGTCCCGCTGGTGGCGGCCATGGTTGGCCCCGGCGCCGCCGGAACCGCCTATATACCGGGCCTCGCCGACTTCGTTCCCATGGTGCGCGGGACCTCTTCAATGGCCATCGGCGGCCCTTATCTGGTGAAGAGCGTGGTGGGCGAAGAGATCAGCGAAGAAGCATTGGGAGGATCAAAGATCCATACCGAGATCTCCGGCGTCGCCGATCTCGAGTGCACGGATGACGCGACCTGCATTGCGGCAGTCCGTGAATACCTCGGATACTTTTCTTCGCGCGCTGGCGAAAAGCCGCCGCGCCGGCCTTGCACCGACCCGATCGATCGCGCCGACGAGGCGCTGCTCGATGTCATTCCCGATAACCCGCGCCAGGCTTATGACGTCCACAAGATCATCGCGCGCATCGTCGACGACGGCCGCGTTTTCGAGCTCAAGCCGCGCTGGGCGCGCAATCTCGTCACCACGCTCGCCCGCATCGATGGCCGCCCGGTCGGAATCGTTGCCAGCAATCCAATGCACTATGGCGGGGTATTGGACGTCAATGCCGCAGACAAGGCCGCTCGCTTCGTCAACCTATGCGATGCCTTCGAGCTCCCGCTCATCTTCCTGCAGGACGTGCCGGGCTTCATGGTGGGCTCGAAGGTCGAGCAGCAGGGCATCATTCGCCATGGCGCCAAGATGCTCTCGGCGGTGGCGGGCGCGACGGTCCCCAAGCTGACGGTCGTGCTGCGCAAAGGATATGGCGCAGGGTATTACGTCATGAACGGCCGCGCCTACGAGCCCGACGCCCTGCTCGCCTGGCCGGGCGCGGAGATCAGCGTCATGGGCGCGGAGGGAATGGTCGCGATTGCCGCGAACAAGCTGCTGGCGGCGGCGGAAGATCCGGCGGCTTTGAAGGAGCAGCTGTCGGCGGCCATCCGCCCGTATATCGATATCTATAAGGTGGCTGCATTGGGATTGGTGGACGACGTCATCGATCCGCGCGAGACGCGGGCGGTGCTGGCTCATTATCTGATGCTCACCGAAGGCAAGCAGGTCGAGCGGCCGCGCCGCAAGCACGCCGTTACGCCGGTCTAGAGCGACGAACGGGTTGAAACAAGAGTCAGGCAGCCACGTTGAAGCCTCGCTCTTTAGTCCGTCGAGTGGTGTCCAGATTCTCGACGGCTGAGAGGCGGCGCAGGTCGAAGAGGTTCTTGCGAGTGCCAAAGTAGCGG
>JANYKT010000057.1 GCA_025358085.1 Deltaproteobacteria bacterium
CAGGTCGCAGACCATGTGGTCGGCCGAAATGTCGATTCCCACTTCGCCTGCAGAAGTGCAGACGAGGTACACTGTACCCTGCTGAGGGGTAATCTTCGGCTTGGGCATGAAGCGCGCGAAGATGGGGTCTTCCTTCGCCAAGGCGTCCCGCTCCAGACCACGCAGGGTGCCTGTGAGGATCTGGACGTATAGCTTCGCCTCGCGGAGTTTCTCCGCCACCTTCTCCACATTATCCAGCTTGCGGAGAAAGACGAGTATGGCTTGGCCGCTGTCCTTGCGTTCGAGCGCGCGCCGGGCGACCTCATCCGCCGTCTTCTTCTCGTCGTCGATGGGGCAGAAGTCGATTCTCTTTTTCGCTTCAATCCGCCGCTTTACAACGGCGTGCTGGCGATCAGCGTCAGTGAGAAGGAACTGTTCGCCGGCAGTACGAGACGTGGCGGTCAGCGCCATCACCCGCAGCCGTCCGAACTCGCGGCAGCGCTGCTGCTCCGATTTGATTGCTGTGATGAGCTCCTGGAACGCTGGCTCGAGATGAGCCTCATCGTGGATCAGTAGCGTGTCCTGGCCAAGGAATCCGGCGTGCAGGGGGCGGGACTTGAACCCGCAACCATAGCCGGCGAAGAGCAGCCGGCTGCCGATCATGTCCACCGTGCCGATGATCACCGCGGGCCGTGCGGGATCATTTCGCCACTCGGCGTTGTCCGCGAACTGACCGCGTAGCGTGCTTATAGCCAAGGGCGCGTCGGAGGTTCGAGCGCCCAGCAATTTCAGGGCAGCGGCCACGGCCTCGAGCTCGGGCTTCGCGGCGAGTGCCTTCCGCATTTCCTCTACTTCGCGTGTAGCTTGGTCCACGACCGTCCTACGGTTGACCACATAGACGAGCCGGCGAGGAATTGCGGCCGTCGTGCCAGTGTGATCGTGATGGGCAAGGGCAAGGAGCCAAATAGCAATGACCGAGGTCTTGCCGAGACCCGTCGGAATGTTGCAAGTGCTCGGGAATCGCGTCAGCAGGAATTCGCGGAGTAACGCTTGTTGCCACGGGAACGGCGCGTGGCCAGTGAGGCATTCGAAATTCGCGTCGAGATTCATCGGTGCTCCAGGAAGCACGGCCGGTGGAAAAGAGACTGCGGAAGGGTCCGTTGCACAATCGGCGCAAATTTCTTAAACGGGGCCGCAGTCGTGCCGAAGGCCCTGGCGACGGTATTGCAAACCACCAGCGTGATGCGGCCGTATTCGCCAGCGACGAGCGCGTTGTGTTCGTCGAGGACGCGCTTGGCGAAGGGCTTATTGTCAGCGGCGGGGATGCTTGCCATCGCTAGCGTTTTGCAGATGGCGCCTTGGCCCCGGTTGCGTTCTTCAGTGGCGACGACCACCGGGTCGTGGCACCACCCGCCGTGGCGCTGCTCGGTGTCGACGCTCTTCAACCAGTCTTGCTGCAGTGTCGCGCTCATCCACCAGGTATGGCGGGGTCGGAGGCCCTTCTTGCCGTCGTCGTCGTGGAAGGCTTGGAGTTGCGCGCTGGTCGCGAGGCCAACGTCCATCAACTGGACTTCATCCATCACCCAAAGAGCGTCGTGACTAAGCAGGCCGAACTCCAGCGGCCACCGGGCGCGCCCACTTGCATAGCCGCGGTTCAACCCCCGCGACAACAGCATGTCCAGCGTGCCGATGAGCACGGCCGACTCCTCCGGGAAGAGATTCCACTCGCCGCCCGGATCGGCTCCGCCCATCAGCAGGTGCACGCCAACCTTTCCTGCGTGGGACCCCGACCCGCTCCAAAGCAGCCCGCAGCGGTCAAGGGCATCACGAACGACCGCCTCGGTCTGTTCAGCCAGCACCCGCATCGGCAAACACCAAACGAGCCGTCGCGGCCAGGAGTCCTCAGCACGGTGAAGGCGGTGCCAACTCCACGCGGCGAGGGCGCCCAGCGTCTTGCCCATGCCGGTCGGGATGCGAATGAGCTGGCTCCGCAACGCAGACGCGCTCGCGAGCGACCGCTGCCAAACGTGAGGCTCCGCCGGCGAGCCGGAGAGCCGTGCGAACCAGGAAGCGAATTCAGTCATCGAAATACCTCGGGTCAACTATTTCAACGCCGGAATTTCCCCCACGGCGATGCACCCTAATCCCTACCTGTGTCACGCCGGGACTCAGTTCTCGCGAGACCCTGCGATTGCACTTCGGTGTTCCCGCAAAACCGCGGCGCGGAGTTCTTTTGGTTCGATGCCGCTGACGTCGCCGCCGAGACTGGTCAAGTACGCCACCAGCGGCGGTCCCAGCGCGACTTCGAGTTGCACTTCGCCGCTGCCGTCGCTTTGCCGCTGCGCGACCTGGCTCGGGTGCACTTTGCGCTCCATCAAGAGGTCGGCCAATCCGGCGGACACGGTAAAGCGCACCTTCCGCGGGCGGCCGCTCCACATTCCGAAGCGGGGGCGGAGCATCTCTTCTGCGCTGAAGCCCTGCGGCAGCGCGAAGCGCTCTCCGGTCGCGCGCACGGTGTCGAAGCGGTCGACCAGGAAGAGCTTCTCTCCTCCGCTGCGGTGGCAGCGCGCGATTAGATAGAGGCCCTCCTCTGCCGCGCGCAGGTGGTAGGGGTCGAGCTTGCGTTCGGCGCCGCGCCGTCGTCGCTTGGCCCCGCGCGAGCGGTACTGCGCCGCGATGGTCTTTCTCTCGTCGATCGCCTCGACCAGCCGGAGCACGAGTTCCGCTCGCGAGTGGTAATCGCGGCCTCCCGGCGGCGCACTCAGCAGGCCGCGCGAGACGCGGAAGCGGTCAGCAAGGCCCTTGGGCAAGGTCGCGCGGATCTTATCGAGTGCGCTGGTGGCGCCATGGTGCAGAAAGGTGCCATTGAGACTCGAGGCCATCTGTGTTGCGCTCATGAGTGCAACCAGCTCGCTCCAGCTCAGCGAGAGTTGCAGGCGGTGCCTGTGGCCCTCGAGCATTCTCCAGCGTGCCCGCCGGCCATCGAGAGCGGAGGTAAGCGGGAAGCCGGCATCCTCCAGCACACGGAAATCTCGATAGACGGTGCGGCGGAGGGTGCTCAGCGCTGCGGCCGCCTCTTCGATCTCGAGGCCTTCGGGCCGCTTTTCCAGCAGTGCGAGCAGCTTGAGTTGCCGCGTAAAAGCCACTCCTCGCATATTCATTTCCCCCGGGACCGAGCGCGCGCATCCTGCTCGCCCCAGCGAATCTCCACAACGGCCAGCCCTTCAGCCCGTCAGGCTCCTACCCAAGCGCACCAAAACCGCCTTGCGGATGGGACCCGTGCTGCACACCATCACCCGCTCGCAACCGACGCTTACGGGCCGTCCGGGGGTAAGTGTGACCGACCGACCGTTTGCGCAATCCTGCACCCAGACATCGCCAACGAAGGAGTTTGCAATGAGAAATTTGATCGCCGTTCTTGTCGTCGCCGTCGCCGCAGGCTGTGGAAATTCTGGGGCTCGCGTCCACGCCTCGCTGACCGACGCACCTATCAATATCGCCAATGTCGCGCACGTCTACATCACCGTCTCCGAGGTGCGGGTGCACAGCGACGCCGATGAGCAAGAGAACGAAGGGGAAAACGACGAGTCGCGCGACGGCGGCTCCGGCGACGGCGGCAGCGAAGGGGACCACGGCCACCACGAGGCCGAGGGTGACGGCGCGCGCGGCAAGGGCTGGGTGGTCCTCTGCTCGACGACCGAGAAGTTCGACCTGGTGGCGCTGCGCAATGGCAACTTCGCTCCGCTCTGCGGAGGCAAGCTCACCAGCATCACGCCCGGGCACGTTTCGAAGATCTGGCTGGGCGTGACCGCAGCCCAGCTGGTCTTCAATGACGGCACCATCAAGGATCTGGCCGTTCCGCGGGGCAAGGGCAACGGGCTCGTGATCGACGTCGATGATGTCCTGGAGAAGGACAAGGACGGCGAACTGAAGATCGATTTCGTGGCCAGCGATTCCGTGGACGACAACGGCAACGGGACCTTCTCGTTCCACCCGCGCCTGAAGGAAATCCACGGGCATTAACGAATCAATTGCACGGGCGTGCTTATCAAAGGAGGTCAGCCGGCGAGAGCCAGGCTGACCTCCGCGCGTCTCAGCGGAGCCGGCCGTGGATGAGGAAGTTATCGACCAGGGCGCCGATGACCACTTGCAGGATGCCGGCGCCGAGGGATTGAAAGAGGCCGATGCCATAAGCAAACGAATAGACCAGCCACCAGGCAATCAAAGCGATGATTCCGGGGACGAACAGGAACCAGAAGTACGCGAACGGCGTTACCAGCAAAGCCACCAGCAGCGTGACCAGCAGGGCGCGGCCCAGGGTATTGGAGCGGTTGCCGGAGGAGACGATGGCGACGGAGGCCATCACCACGGCGGCGTGAACGACCCAGCGCAGGATCCAGAAGAGCATGGCCGGAGACTAACCCCGCCAGCGGATTTCGGCGAGCCTCGCGTGCGGCGCGGACACCCTCAAAAGAAGCGCGGCCAGGTCAGCGTTCCAATGGCGGTCTGCACGAGGCCCGCACCGAAGGCCGGCCAGAGATTAGCCTCGCCCACGCGGATCAGGTAGATCGCCGCAATGACGCCCGACCTCCCGATCACCGACGAGCTCTTGCACGCCCTCCCCAAGACCGATTTGCACTGCCACCTGGACGGCTCGCTGCGGCTGCAGACGATGTTGGAGCTGGCCGATCAGCAGGGCGTGAAGCTGCCCGCCACGACCGTGGACGGGCTCGCCAAGGCGATGAAGATCGGCCAGCGGCACGCGAGCCTGGAGGAATACCTCAAGGGATTCGAGACCACGCTCAGCGTGATGCAGACCGAAGACGCGCTCTACCGGACTGCCTATGAGCTGGCCATCGACGCGGCAGCCGAGAATTGCAAGCTGCTCGAGGTCCGGTATGCGCCGGTGCTGCACCTCAACAAGGGCTTGAAGCCCACCGTGGTGGTGGAGAGCGTGCTCGAGGGCCTGCGCGCGGCGCAGCGCGAGACCGGAATCATCGCCGGCGTACTGGTCTGCGGTATCCGCAACATGAGCCCGGAGATCAGCCTGCGGCTCGCGGAGCTGTCGGTCGCGTACAAGAACCGCGGCGTGCTCGGGTTCGATCTGGCGGGCGCCGAGCATGGCAATCCGGCAAAAGACCACAAGGAAGCCTTCCAGTTGATCCTGAATAACAACATCAATTGCACCGTGCACGCGGGCGAGTCGTATGGGCCGCCGTCAATTGCGCAGGCGCTCCATTACTGCGGCGCGCACCGCATCGGGCACGGCGTCCGGCTGCGCGAGGACGGTGATCTGCTCAATTACGTCAACGACCATCGCATTCCGATTGAATGCTGTCCGAGCTCCAACATCCAGACCAGCGCGGTGCAGGACATCGAGTCGCATCCATTCAAGTTCTATCTGGACTTCGGTATCCGCGTGACCGTGAATACCGACAACCGGCTGATTACCGATACCACCGTTACGAAGGAGCTGAAGATCCTCTCGCAGCAGTTCAAGCTCAATGCCAAGGATATCCGCAATATCCTGGTGGGCGGATTCAAGAGCGCGTTCCTCACCTTTCACGATCGCGCGCAGCTGGTGCGCAAGGTGCAGAACGAGATGGACGAAATCATCGCCCGTTTCGCCGCGCAAGCGCAGAGCGGCAACGGCACGGACAAGCAGAAGCCGACCGCAGGCCCGAAAGGTGGGCCCTCGAAGCCGCCGCCCGCCAAGCGCGCTTGAGCGGGGACCTCCATTGGTCCGTCGAGGCCGATGGTGGAGCTACGCATCTCGAGTTGGACCTGGCGACGCTGACGAACGCGCTCCAAGACCTCCTTTCGAACGGAGGGAGCGGCAAGGGAACCGGCCAGTCCCTTGCCGGCCCCGCGCCCGCTTGCAGTGAACATTTGAACCGTCTTCCGTTGCCACTTGTGCCTCAGGGATCTACGGTCCGGCCATGCCTTCCGTTCACAAGACCCTCGCGATGATCCTGGCCGGCGGCGAAGGCCGGCGCCTGGCGCCGCTGACGCAGGAGCGCGCCAAGCCGGCGGTGCCGTTCGGTGGACGTTATCGAATCATTGATTACGTATTGAGCAACTTCGCCAACTCCGGCGTGCTGCGGATGAAGGTCCTGACCCAATACAAGTCTGACTCGTTGAATACGCACATCTCGCGCGGCTGGCGGCTCAGCAACATGCTGGGCCAATTCGTCGAGAGCGTGCCGGCGCAGCAGCGCACCGGGCCGGAGTGGTATCGCGGGTCAGCGGACGCCATCTATCAAAACCTGAATCTGGTGACCGACGAGGAGCCCGATTACGTCTTCGTCTTTGGCGCCGACCACGTCTACCGCATGGACATGCGGCAGATGCTCGACTTCCACGTCACGAGCAAGGCTGATTGCACGGTAGCAGCGATTCCGATGCCCATCGAACAAGCGGCCTCGTTCGGCGTGGTCACCGCCGACAAGGACGGAGTCATGACCGACTTCCAGGAGAAGCCCGCGAACCCGGTCCCGATGATCGGCAATCCCGGCAAGATCCTCGCGTCGATGGGCAACTATCTCTTCACCACCGAGTCGCTGGTGCGGGAGATCGTCCGCGACGCGGGAAAGGAAACGGCGCACGACTTCGGCAAATCAATCATCTCCGAGATGTTCAAGAAGGCCAAAGTCTGCGTCTACGACTTCGCGCAGAACAAGGTACCAGGACAGCTGGAGCGCGAGATCGGCTATTGGCGAGACGTCGGAGATCTCGATACCTATTATGAAGCCAATATGGGTCTCGTCGATGTGGATCCGCAGCTGTCGCTCTACAACTCCAGCTGGCCCATCTACACCGCGCCCAATGCCAGCGCGGCTCCGGCGAAGTTCGTCTTCAACAACGTCGAGGGCCAGCGGGTGGGCAGCGCCACTGACTCGCTGGCCTCCGAGGGCTGCATCATCTCGGGCGGCAAGATCCACCGCTGCATCCTCTCGCCCAATGTGCGGGTCAATTCCTATTGCGACATCAGCGACAGCATCCTATTCGAGGGCGTGCAGGTCGGGCGGCACGCACGCATCCGCCGGGCCATCATCGACAAGAATGTCGATATCCCGCCGGGTATCGAAATCGGGTACGATCCCGAGCAGGACCGCAAGCGATTCTTCATCAGCCCGGCTGGCATCGTGGTGGTGCCCAAGGGAATGCGGCTCTCGGACTAATAAACGAATGAGCGCACGCGCCGTCTTTCTCTGGCATCTGCACCAACCGGAATACCGCGACCCGCAGAGCGGGCAGCCGCTTTTGCCCTGGGTCCGGCTGCACTCGACGCGTGCTTATACCGATATGGCGGCGGCGTTCGAGAAGTGGCCGCAGGCGCGGGGCGTCGCCAACTGGGCGCCTTCGCTGCTGCTGCAGCTGGACGCCTATGTCCAGGGCCGCGCGGTGGATCGAGATGAAGAGCTTGCGCGCAGGCCTGCGTCGGCGCTGGCCCCGGCCGAGCGCGCGCATGTCATCAAGGAATCTTTCAGCATCGATTGGGATCTTTGGGTCAAGCCGGTGCCGCGCTATGCCGAGCTGCTCGCGCGCCGCGGCCAGGACGTGCGCAACGTCGATCTGCTGCGCGCGCAGCAGGCGTTCTCCGAGCAGGACCTGGTCGACCTGCAGGTCCACTTCATGCTGGGCTGGATGGGCTTTGCCGCTCGCCGCGAGGAGCCGCTGGTCGCGGAGCTGCTCGCCCGGGAGCGCGGCTTCACGCACGAGGAAAAGATTGCGCTGCTCGACACGCAAAAGCGCATCGCCGCGCGGATCGTCCCGCGCTGGAAGGCGCTGTCCGAGCGAGGGCAGGTCGAATTGACCTGCTCGCCGCTGTATCACCCCATCCTGCCTTTATTGATTGACTCCGACTGCGCCCGCCGCGCCATGCCCGAGGCGAAGCTGCCGCCGCGATTCGCCTGGCCCCAGGACGCGCGCGCGCAGGTAACGCGCGGCCTCGCGCTCAGCGAAAAAACTTTCGGGACCCGGCCGGTGGGCATGTGGCCCTCGGAGGGATCGGTCTCCCCGGAGGTCGTCGAGCTGCTCGCCGCCTGCGGCGTGCGCTGGTGCGCGACCGACCAGGGCAACCTGGAGCGCAGCGTTCGCGAGACCGGCAGTCAGACCCCGCTTCACCACCAGGCCTGGAGCGCAGGCAGCCTCCAGGCTGGGGGCAACCGCCTGGCGATGTACTTCCGCGACCGCGACCTGTCGGACGCCATTGGCTTCCGCTACGCGCGCAGCGAGCCCGAGGCAGCGGCGCAAGAGCTGGTGCGGCGCATCGCCAGCGCGGGCGACTCGGCCACCGTCACGATCGCGCTCGATGGCGAGAATCCTTGGGAGCATTACCCGCGCTCGGGCGAGGGCTTCCTTGACGCGCTCTATGCGCGCCTCTCGCGCGACGAGGTGGTCTCGACGCTACCGCGCGATCTGCCGGCGCCAACAGCCCGCATCTCCCGCGTGCATTCGGGCAGCTGGATCGACTCGAACTATCGAATCTGGATCGGCCACCCCGAGGACAACGCCGCCTGGACGCTGCTCGGGGAAGCGCGCGCGCTGCTCGAGCAGCACCGCGATTCAAAGCAGTTCGAGCTGGCTTATGAAGCCATCCTTGCCGCCGAGGGCAGCGACTGGTTCTGGTGGTACGGCGACGACTTCACCACCGACAATGCGCCCGAGTTCGACTCGCTCTTCCGCCGCAACGTGGCGCAGGTCTATCGCCATCTGGGCCTGCCGCCGCCCGAGAAGCTGGGCCGTCCCATCATCTCCCCGCACAAGGACAAGACGCAGGCAACCGCGGTAGTGCTGGCGCCGCGGCGGCTGATTTCTCCGGTCATCGACGGCTTCTCGCACGGCTTTTACGAATGGTCCGGCGCGGGCCTGGTGCGGCCGGGCTCGACGGTGGGCGGCTCGATGTACCAGGGCCAGGGCGCGTTCACGCAGCTGTGGTTCGGCTTCTCGCTGACCGAGCTGTTCTTGCGGCTCGACCCTTCTCCCGGTGCGGGGATCGAAGCCGCGCGCGGCGGCGAATTGCGCCTGCTCTTCACGCGGGTGCGGCCGCCCGGCGCGCTCCCGTGGGGGGAGAGCCTGGCCGAAGTCGAGGAAAAGACGGTGCGGATGCGGATCGAGCGCGAAGGCCGGGAGTGCGTGGCGCTGGACGAGCGCTCGCTGCGCTGCGGTGCGGGGCGCTGTGGTGCTATCGTGGAGTTGTCGCTGTCGCAGGGGGCGCTCGGCATCGCGCCGGGCGACAAAGTCGGGCTGCTGGTGCGGTTGCTGCGAGAGGATGTCGAGGTGGACCGGCTGCCTCGCTACGGAGAGCTGGAACTATTGGTGCCGGACCGGAGCTTCGAGCGCGAGCACTGGCAGGTTTGAAGCGGGGCTTTTCGTGGACACCAAGGTCACCCGGATCACCATGCTCGCGGACCTGCTCAATGAGGGAGCGGGCGAGGCATGCCTGGTGGAGATCTACGGACCAAGCCTGGGCAAGAAGTACGTGCTCGACAGGCCGGAGATCAACATCGGCCGCGGCGAGAACTGCGAGATCCTGCTCGAGCTCGACAACGTCTCCCGGCGGCATTGCACCTTCCTGGTCCGCGAAGACGGTGTCTTCCTGCGCGACAACGGCTCGACCAACGGCACGTATCTCAACAATGTCGAGGTGCGCGGGGACACGCCGCTGCGCTCGGGCGACCTGGTCAAGGTGGGCTCGGCCATCTTCAAGTTCCTCTTCGGCGGCGAGCTCGGATCGATCGAGGCGCAATATCATGAAGAGATCTATCGACTGACCATCATCGACGGCCTCACGCAGGCCTACAACAAGCGTTACCTGCTCGAGTTCCTCGAGCGCGAGATGGCCCGCTGCTCGCGGCACCAGCGCGATCTGTCACTGGTCATCTTCGACATCGATCATTTCAAGAAGATCAATGACACGTACGGGCACCTGGCCGGCGATTACGTGCTGCGCGAATTGGCCGCGACCCTCAAGTCACGCATCCGGCGCGAGGAGTGCTTCGCGCGTTATGGCGGCGAAGAGTTCGCGCTGGTGCTGCCCGAGACAGGCCACCAGAACACCATCTTCCTCGCCGACAAGCTGCGGAAGATCGTCGAGCAGCACCCTTTCATCTTCGAGGGCAAGCGCATGCCAGTCACCTATTCGGCCGGCGTGGCGGACATGATCGCGGCGCACGACTCGCCGCTGTCGTTCATCAAGGCGGCCGACGAGCGGCTCTACGAGGCGAAGCGCCGCGGCCGCAACCAGGTGGTCGGCGATACCTAGCCAATGGCGTGCACCTGCGACCGCGGGAGCAGAATCCAGTTTGGGGGGATTTGTCACGGCTGCTTTGCTAGATTGCCTCGCCAATGCCAGAGCTGCGCAGGGATCCAGTCGGAGGCCGCTGGGTGGTGATCGCGCCCGAGCGGGCGGACCGCCCCAATGCCTTGCTGCGCCCCGTGCCTGAGCTGCTGCAGGACCAGGCCTCTTGCCCGTTTTGTCCCGGCAATGAGACGATGACTCCGCCCGAGATCCTGCGCCGTCCCGGCGAGCGCGGCTGGTCGATGCGCGTGGTGCCCAATCGCTTTCCCGCGCTCCGGGTCGAGACACAGCTCGCGCGCAAGGGCACCGGGCTCTACGATTCGATGGCCGGCGTCGGCGCGCACGAGGTGATCATCGAGACCGGCGAGCACGCGCGCACGCTGTCGCAGCTCACGCCCGCGCAGGTGTTCGGGCTGCTGCAGGTCTTCCAGGAGCGCATCATCGATCTGTCTCGCGACTTGCGCTTGCGCTCCATCTTTGTCTTCAAGAACAGCGGCACGCCGGCGGGGGCGACACTGTCGCACGCGCACTCGCAGCTGATCGCGTTGCCGCTGGTCCCGCCGGAGCTCACGGCCGAGCTGGAAGGCTCCCGCGCGCATTTCGAACGCAAGGAGCGCTGCGTCTTTTGCGACGTGCTTGCGCAAGAACTCGCGGACCAGGAGCGGCTGGTCTTCACCAACGCGGGCGCGGTCGCCTTCTGCCCCTGGGCGGCGCGCAGCCCGTTCGAGACCTGGATCGTGCCGCGCGCTCACGAAAGTTCGTTCGAGTCCGGAAGCGCACAAGAGCTTCGCGCGGTCGCGGACGCCTTGGCGGTGCTGCTGCGCAAGATGGATCGGGCACTGGAAAAACCGGCCTTCAATCTCTATCTGCACACCATGCCGCTGCGCGAGGCGCGCAATGACTGGTACCACTGGCACCTTGAATTGAAGCCGGTCCTGACGCTGCAAGCGGGGTTCGAATGGGCGAGCGGCTGCTTCATCAATCCCACGCCACCCGAGGAGGCCGCGGCCTTCCTTCGGCAGACGGAGGTCTGACGTGAAGATCTTGTTCGTCGCTTCGGAAGCGGCCCCTTTCATCAAGACCGGCGGGCTCGGCGACGTCATCGGAGCCCTGCCGCGGGCGCTCTGCGAGAGGGGGCACGAGATCCTGGTGGTGCTGCCGAAGTACTCGGCCATCGACGCGCACGCGCACGGACTGCGCGACACCGGCCGCCGCGTCGAGGTGCAGTTCCCAAATCTACTGGCGGGCGCCGAGATCTTTCAGTACGCGCCCGAAGCGCGGCTGCGCTACCTGTTCCTGCAGAGTCCCTGGTTCGACCGGCGCGAGCTGTACGGCGAAGGCGGCAAGGAGTATCGCGACAATCACAAGCGCTTCGCGCTGCTCTGCGCCGGCGCGCTGGAGGCCGCCAAGCAGCAGAATTTCATCCCCGACGCGGTCCACGCCCACGACTGGCAGGCAGCGCTGACCCCGCTGATCTTGAAGCGCGGCTGGGCTGGGAGGCCGGCGCCGTTCCAGGCGCGCTCGGTCTTCACCATTCACAATCTCGCCTACCAAGGTGTTTTTCCACGCGAGGCCATGAGCGAATTGGCGCTGCCGTCCGACCTCTTCCACGCCGACGCGCTCGAGTTCTACGGCTCATTGAACTTCATGAAAGCGGGCCTCGTCTTCGGAGACAAGCTGACCACCGTGAGCCCGACCTACGCGCGCGAAATCGTCGACTCGAAGGAGACCGGCGCCGGCCTCGAGGGCCTGCTCACGCACCGCAGGAATGACCTCGTCGGCATCATGAACGGCGTGGACTACAAACGCTGGAGTCCCGACACCGACGAGGCGCTGCCGCAGCGCTACTCGGCGCAGGATCTCTCCGGCAAGGCCGCGGACAAGGCGGCGCTGCAGCGCGAATTAGGGTTGGCCGAAGAGCCGCGGACGCTGTTGTGCGCGGCCATCGGGCGCCTGGTGCACCAGAAGGGTTATGACCTTCTGGTCGAGGCGCTCCCTGCGTTCGTCGAGCGCAAGGTGCAGTTCGTCCTCTTGGGCATGGGCGACGCGGCGCTCGAAGAGCAGTTCAAGGCGCTGGCGGCGAAGTATCCGCGCAACATCTCGGTGCAGCTGCGCTTCGATGACAAGCTCGCGCACCGCATCGAGGGCGGCGCCGACATGTTCCTGATGCCCTCGCGCTTCGAGCCCTGCGGGCTGAACCAGCTCTACTCCCTGCGCTACGGAACGCTGCCGCTCGTGCATGCGGTGGGCGGGCTCGCGGACTCCATCACTGAAGGAAAGCAGGGCTGGGGCTTTCGCTTCGACGAGCAGACCGCGGAGGCGCTGCGGCAGGCGCTCGATCGCGCTCTCGAGCTGTGGGCTTTGCCTGATGCGTGGCGGGCGGCGATGCTGCGCGCCATGGCCCGCGACCACTCCTGGGCGCGCTCGGCCGAACAGTACGAGGCGCTCTACCGCGGCTGAGGAGCTAGCTATGCCGGTCAGTTAGCAGAGCCCTTTCTCTCTGCAAGGAACGCCGCCTTGAAGATACCCCCCGTTCTGCCCGCAAGCGCGCGGGAGATCTTCGTCTCCATCGCGCGGCGCGCCTACCGCGGAAAACCGGAGGATCTCAAACGACTGCCCGCGCAAGCTATGGCGATGGGCCACGTTGCCGACCTCCCCCGAACGAGGGCTAACCAATCCAGCGCAGCCTGAAGGAGAGAAGGCCGATTCTCTATCGACTGTCGAGGAACGGATGCGCGCTTGCGGGCTAGAACGGGGGGGATCTCCAGCGCGCGCAAGCCGCCGGGAAACCGTGGGGGTCGGCGAACGAGTTGCGGAGCCCCCCAGCAACCACGCCGATGCGCAACCCTCGCCAGGGGGTGAGCACCTGTTTGAGGGCGACGACCCCCACGGTCTCCCGGCGGCGTTAGTTGCAGAGAGAAAGGGCGCTGCTACCTGACCGGCATCGGAGTCAGCTAGACGCGCGCGTCTTTCGGGAGCTGCGCCAGATACTCTTCCACCAGCTGCTTCTGCTTGCCCGCGTCCATGTTCATCGAGACCAGCCGGGCGGCGGCCTCCATGGCGATATCGACCACCTGGCTGCGGAGCTGCGCCACGGTCTGCCGGCGCTCCTCCTCGATGGTCCTGCGCGCCGCCGCCAGCAGGTCGTCCGAGTCCTTCCGAGCCGCGGCCATCAGCTCCGCTTTTGCGGCAGCGACCTCGGCGTGGTTGCGGCGCACCATCTCCGCCGTCTCGGCGCGCGTCTTCGCCAAGGTCTCGCGCATCTCGGCCGACGCCTTCTCGGCCTCGGCGCGTTGCAGCTTCGCCGACTCGATGGCGTCCGAGATGGTCTTCTCGCGGGTGGCGATCATCGCCAGGATGGGGCCCCAGGCGAACTTGCCGAGCACGATGATCAAGAGCCCGAAGGTAATCGCGGTCCAGAAGCTCAGGGCGAAGTTGATGTCGGTGAAGCCGCCTGCGATCAGCATGGGAACCTCGGAGAAATTTTAGATGCTGCGAGTGCAGAAGCGCCGGGCCAGTTTTGCTCCCGGCGCTCCTTTGCTGCTCTACGCCTTGGTGGCGAGGATGATGCAAACGACTTCGGCGAAGAGCGTGACGCCCTCGATGAGCGCCGCCGCGATGATCATCGACGTGCGGATGTCGCCGCCTGCGGACGGCTGGCGGGCGGTGCCTTCCATGGCCGACGCGCCGATGCGGCCGATGCCCCAGCCGGCGCCGAGAACGGAGAGACCTGCACCGAGACCTGCCGCGAGGTAACCGAGAGAGAATTGATTCATGACTTTGAACCTGCTTTCAATGCCTCCGTCCACGGCGGGAGGAAGAGGCTTTAGTGTCGCGGGGTATGGACCCGAGCCGCCTTAGGTTAGCCCAGCCCGCGTATTGCCTGAAGGGTTTAGTGGGCGTGCTGGGTCATCCCGATGAAGAGCGCGCTCAGCATGGTGAAGACATAGGCCTGCACCAGCGCGACGAAGAGTTCCAGCAGGAAGATGCCGAGCGCGAAGGCCACCGCGACCGGCGCCACCGCGACCGAGATGATCACAGTCAGTGAGATGAGGAAGAAGATGACGATGTGGCCCGCGACCATGTTGGCGAAGAGGCGGACGGTGAGCGCGAACGGCTTGGTGAAGAGGCCGAAGATTTCAATCGGCAGCATGATCACCCAGAGCGCTTTGGGCACGCCCGACGGCACCAGGTGCGCCCAGTAGCCCCACGCCCCCTGGGCGCGCATGCCGGCGATCTGGGTGAGTGCGAAGGTAAAGAGCGCCAGCACGATGGTGACGCTCAGGTTGCCTGTCGCGGTCGAGACGCCGGGGAAGACGCCGGCGATGGCCGGGACGGGCAGCAGGCCGCACAGGTTCATGAAGAGGATGAAGAAGAACGCCGAGCAGAGGTAGCCCGTGTACTGGTCGGCGTGGTGGCCGATGTTCTTCACCGAGATCTCGTCGCGGATGAAGAGGACGAAGACTTCCAGGAGGCTGTAGCCGCCTTTGGGAACCAGCGCGCGCTTGCGGGTGACCAGGCCTAAAATGATGAGCAGCACGCCACGGCGATCCACATGTTGATGACGTGCTTGGTGATGGAGATGTCGACGTGGTGGCCGCCCGCCCAGAACCCGAGCGGCAGCCAGACCTGGTCCTGGACGTGGTGGAAGATGTGGTCCGCGACGCTCTCTTCGTGCTCGGCGTTTTCGGGCTTTTCGCCCGGAGAAAGATTGCCTTCGTCGCTGTGTTCGGCGCGCGCGGTCTCGTCGCGGCGCTGCGGAGCCTGCGGGGCTTGCTGGGCTTGAGCAACGAGAGCTGCTGCGAGCAAAGCTGCGATCATGGCTGCCTCGAGGATGCGCGCACGAACAGGATCTCGATCACTTGCGTGACGAGGTAGAGGGCGAAGAACGAGCCGACGTAGGCCAGCGCCGCATCGCCGCGGGCGCCGCTCGCGATGAGCCCCAGCGCGACCAGGATCATGCGGCAGAAGAAGCCGACGGTGAAGGCGCCGAGCAGGCCATTGACGGTCCCGGCCCGCACGCCGGCTGCGAGCGCGGCGAGCGCACCGATGGCAGCGAGCGCGGCCGCGGCAGCGCCGAAGACCGCGGGCCGGACGCCGGAAAACAGAGCCCCGCCGATACCGATGGCGCAGGCGGCAGCGCTCGCGGCGGCGAAGGGAAGGAGCGGAGTGCGCTCGAGGGCGGTGGTCATTTCTTGATCGCCAGCAGCGCGCGGAAGAAGAGGTAGAAGCCAAGGCCGACGCCGAGCACCGCGCCGGTGACCAGCAGCCAGGGCGTGGTGTGCAGCTTGCCGTCGAGCCACCAGCCGACCAGCGACCACAGGCCAACCGCGCCGATGAGCTGCCAGCTCGCGTCGAGGTAAGGGCCCGCCTTGCTGTAAGAGGAGGCGATGCTGTCGCCCTGCCTCTTGGGCTGCTCGTCGGCCATGAAGGCTCTCTTTGAAGGGCAGCGCCCCATAGCACGCGCTCTCGGAGAGCGTCAACGCTCCGGAACGCTCCGGAACTGCGCGTCGCTTACAGCGTGTTATGCAGACAAACCATGCTGCGTCCGTCCAACTCGTTGCTGGGGTCCAGCCGCGGCGCGCGCCGGGCGCATGTGCGTGCCGAGCGGCGCAAGTTCATGGGCCGCGCTGTGGGCCAGGGCTTCGGGCTCGTCGGCGATCTGTGGGGCACCGCGCTCGACCTGGTCTTGCTGGTGTCGCTGCCGGTTGTCTATCTCGGCGCGAGCTATCTGGTGCTCGACCTGCCACTGCGCTTCTTGCTGCGGCGCGAGGCCCCCACGCTCTTGACCGGCACCGGGCTGGTTCTAGCGCTGATCGTCTCGCTGGTGGGACTCGCGCGCGCGCTGCAAGATGCGGAGCCGGTGGCGCCGGTGCGGCCGCGGTTCGCGCGAATGATGCTTGGCCTGGGCTGGTTCACGGCGGTGCTGCTCACGATCAGCGACCTGGTCTCCTAGAAGACCGCCGGTCAGCCGCCGGCGCGGGCGGTCACACAGGCCTCGTGCAGGGCGCGGTTGAGCGGGTCCAGTCGAAGCGCCTGTTCGTACTCGTCAGTCCTCGATCGCACTACTTTTCCGAAAGCCTGCCCGGACGGACGGATTTTGTTCCGTCCACCAGCAACGGTGACCGTAAAAGCGTTCAGTGTGCGAGCGCTGCCCGGAAGGCAACCACGGTTGCCTCGACTTCGGCCGCGCCGTGCGCGCTGGAGACGAACGCGGCCTCGAACTGGCTGGGCGGAAGATAGACGCCGTGCTCGAGCAGCGCGCGGTGCAGGTGCCCGAAGCGCGCGGTGTCGGCGCGCTTGGCCGAGGCGTAATCGAAGACGGGCTGGCCCGCGAAGAAAAGCGTCCACATCGAGCCGACCTGATTGATTTGCGCCGGCACCTGTGCGCGCTTGCACTCGGCGCGCAGCCGCTCACACAGCTCCTGCGTGCTCTTCTCGATGCGCTCGACGAAGCCCGGCTCCGCCACCAGATCGAGCATGGCGATGCCCGCGGCCATGGCCAGGGGATTTCCGCTCAGCGTGCCAGCCTGGTAGATGGGCCCCTCTGGCGCGACCTGCGCCATGATCTCGTCGCGGCCTCCGTAGGCGCCGACCGGCAGACCGCCGCCGATGACCTTGCCCAGACAGGTGAGGTCGGGCGCGATGCCGTAGCGCTCTTGTGCGCCGCCCCGCGCAACGCGAAAGCCGGTCATCACCTCGTCGAGGATGAGGAGCGCTCCCGCCGCTTGCGTCTCCTGCCGCAGCGCTTCGAGGAAACCATCGCGCGGGAGCAGCACGCCCATGTTGCCGACCACCGGCTCGACGATGGCGCAGGCGGTTTGTTTGCCGAGCGGCCCGCGGAAGTGGGTCCTGACGGCCTCGACATCATTGAAAGGAAGCACCGTGGTCAGCTGCGCGAGCGCGGCGGGAACACCGGGCGAGTCGGGCAGCCCGAGCGTCTCGACGCCGGAGCCGGCGCGCACCAGCAGGCTGTCGGTGGCGCCGTGGTAGCAGCCCTCGAACTTGACCACGCGGTCTCGCCTGGTGAAGCCGCGCGCGACGCGAAGCGCAGCGCTGGTCGCCTCTGTGCCGCTGGAGACAAAGCGCATGCGCTGCATCGACGGCACCAGCGCGCGGACCTTCTCGGCCAGCACCGACTCGCGCGGCGTGGGCGCGCCGAAAGAGGTGCCGAGCGCAGCCGCCCGTGTAATGGCCTCGAGGATCAGGGGATGCGCGTGACCCGCCAGCAGCGGGCCCCACGAGCAGATGTAATCGATGAACCGGTTGCCGTCGGCGTCGATGAGCCAGGCGCCTTCGCCGCGCTCGATGAAGAGCGGGTGGCCGCCCACACCCTTGAAGGCGCGGACGGGGCTGTTCACCCCGCCGGGGAAGAGGAGCTGCGCCCGGTCATGTTCGCGCTGGGAGGCGTCGAAGTTCATACCCGGGCTTGTAGCGCAATTACTTTGCTCCGAGTTCGCTCTTTGCGTCGCTGCCGTAGGCTTCCAGCTTCATCTCCCATGCGTTCTTGCTGTTCTCGCCCTGGGCAAGCTGGCGCACCGACCCGCCTGGGACCTTCTCCGCAAGCCACCACTCGCTGGTGCCGCCGACGCCGCCGAAGACGACGTGCTTTGCCTTGAAGGAACCGGCCGGAACGGTGATGTTCTCGACGCCGGTAGTGGCGCCCTCGACGCTCTCTTTCGAGAGGTGCTGCGGCGGGCGGTAGTAGCTGTGCTCGTCGAGGGCGAGTTCCTTGCCCGCGGCATCGTTGGGGAACTTGCCGCGCATGCGAAGAAAGCGCTTCTCGCTTGGGCTGAGCAGGCCTTCGAGGACGACGGTCTCGTTCTTCTCGTCGGTCCACTTCACTTTCCACCACTGGTTGCCGTTCTTGTCGTCGAAGAGATAAGCGCGCTCGAGCGTTGCGGCCTTGCCATTGCCCTCGCTCGCGCTCCAGCGGGTGTAGTCGCCGGGCTTGTACGCGACCTGCGCCACGTCATAGCCGCCTGAGCTGAAGGCCATTGAGAAGATCATGTTCATGTAGATGCCAAGGAAAACCGGGTTCGAGTACATGGCGGCGCTGGTCGAGCCGCTGTCGAAAGCGACCGCCGGCTGGGCCTGTGGCGCGGGGCCGACCACCTCGTTGGCGGCGCGCGCGCCGAGGGTCGAGCCCGCGCTGCTCTCAGCTCCGCTGATGAACGAATTGGCGAGAGAGCAGCTTGCGCATGCGAGCGCGGCGGCGATCAGTGTCCTGTTCATCGGCATAGGAGTCCCCCTGCGGGTCGGGCCGCTCTTTTTATCGTGGAGAGCCACGATCGGCAAGACGCCCGGCAGCCTGGGGAGCGGCAAGGCGCGCAAAGCGCCGAGACCCCGCGCGAATCACGCCAGCCCCACGCGCGCGGGATTTCAGGCGGACGCGATGCCCGTCGGCGTCCGCGCCTCAACGTAGCTGAATCAGTGCGCCGAGGCGTGTCCGGCGCGGGCGATCCCGCGGTCCCAGACGGCGGACATGTTGCGCGGATTTACGGCGCGGACGCGGTCGATCCGGCGCTGCGCGCGATCGAGCGCGAATTGCACGACGTCGGGAGAGTCGTGACGCACCAGCGCGGCGGTATAGGCCTGGACGGCGTCGGAGTCGTTGCCCTGCTCGACCAGGCAATTGCCCTTCTCGAAGAGCGCCTCGGCGGCCCTCTGCGTGCCGTGGAAGCGCGCCTCCACTCGATCGTAGGCGGCGATGGCCTCGTCCTGGCGGCCGGCGAGGTGAAAGGTCGAGGCCGCGAGAAGCGCTGCCGCGGACGCGAGCGGCGACTGCGGCCAGCGGCTCTGCAGCTCGCTGGCGGCCGCGCGCGCATCGTGAAAGTCGCCGCGATCGAGCAGTGCGCGGGCGATCTTCAGCTGCGCAGCGTCGGCACCGGCACGGTCGGGAGCCGCGGCGACCTGGTCCGCCCAGGCGTCGAGCGCACCCCGCAAGTCACCGATGCGCAAGTCCAGATCGCCGAGCCGCTCGCGCGCCTCGAAGGACTCTGGTGCAGTGGGGTAACGCTTCACGAGCTCGCGATACTCGCGCGCGGCGCAGCGCGGGTCGTCGAGGTGGAGCGCGCAAAGATCGCCCGAGAGCTTCAGCGCTCCCCGCCGGACGTTGTCCAGCTTATCGCCGCCCTCTTCCCCAAGAGACAAAAGGACGGCGCGGGCCTCGAGCAGCGCTCTCTGGTGGTGGCCCGACAGCGCGAGATCTCGCGCGTGCTCCAGCCGCGATGAGGGCTCCCCGCAAGCGCAGACGAGAGCCACGACCAGGAAGGAAAGGATGCGTTTCTGCATGGACTCGATCGGGTACCACCCCTGCACGGGGTCTGCAACGGAGCAAAGGGGCGCCGGTCTGGGCCCAGAACCCACTGTAATCCTACACCCCTCAACGCTTTTCAAGCCGGCGCCCTCCTGTCTCAAGCCGACACCGTTCTTCCCGGCCGGCACCCAATCCAGGCCAAGCCCTGGCCAAAGCCAGGGGACTTTTTCAGTCGGCCTCGCCCTCGGGGTCTTCGCCCAGGTCGGGTTCTTCGCCGTCGGGGTCCGCTGCCCCTGCCGGGTCCGCACGGTCTGCCGGCGTGGCTGACTCCGCCTGGGCTGCGGGCCCGTCCACAGGCGCGGCTCCCCCGGCCTGCTCGGCCTGCTCGGCTGCCACTGCCGCGGCGGCGTCAGCCTCGCGCTCCTCCGGCGCCCGGGTGGCTCCGACCACCTTTTCGCCTTCCTGCGTGAGGTCCATCAGGCGTACCCCCTGCGTGTTGCGCCCGATGATCGAGATGTCGGCGACCCGCGTACGGATGAGCATGCCGCGGTTGGTGATGAGCATCAGCTCGTCCGCGTCGGTGACTTGCAGCATGGCCACGACCAAGCCGTTGCGGTCGCTGGTCTTGATGTCGATGACGCCCTTCCCGCCCCGGTGGGTCAGCCGGTAGTCCTCGATGGCGGAGCGCTTGCCGTAGCCGTTCTCGGTCATGGTCAAAAGCGTGGCGCCGGGCCGCGCCAGCTCTGCGCCGACCACGATGTCCTTCGCCTCGAGCGTGATTCCTTTCACGCCGAAGGCAGTCCGGCCCATGGCTCGCGCCTCCTTCTGCACGAAGCGGATGGTCATGCCTTGCGCGGTGCCAATGAGTACGTCCTCGTCGCCCTTGGCGAGCTGCACGCTGACCAGCGAATCGTTCTCCTCGATGGAGAGCGCCTTGAGGCCCGTCGAGCGCGGCCTCGCGAACGCCAGAAGCCGGGTGCGCTTGATCAGGCCGTTCCTGGTAACGAAGATCAGGTAGGGACCTGCCGCCACCTGCAGGGCCCCTGCCGCTACACGCGCGGCTTCGCTCTCGGGCAAATCCAGTTCGGCAGCATCGGGAACGGACAGCTCACCAGCCGTCGAATCGACTCCGGCGGGCTCCGAGCGCGCGGACTCCATGGCCGCAGCGTCCACTACCGCTGGATCGGCGCCGGCAAGGTCGATGGCAACGGCCTCGACGGCTCCGGTCTCTTCGATAACGTCGGCGACAACCTCTTCGTTTTGTTTTGCTCTGCCACCAAGGCTTTTGACGGGGAGGAGCGCGGCGATCTTTTCGTCCGGTGCGAGCTGCACCAGGTTGATGATGGCCTTGCCCCGCGCGCCACGTCCGGCCTGCGGGAGGTTGTGCACCTTGAGCCAGAAGACGCGTCCACGGGTCGTGAAGATGAGCAGATATGCGTGCGTCGAGGCGACGAAGATCTGCTCGATGAAGTCTTCGTCGGTGGCCTGGGCGCCTGACTTGCCGCGGCCCCCGCGCCGCTGCGCGCGGTAGAGCGAGACCGGATTGCGCTTCACGTAGCCGGTGTGGCTGAAGGTGACGACCATGTCCTCTTCGGCGATCAGGTCCTCGTCCGACAAATCTTCGGCGGCACCGACAATCTCGGTGCGCCGCGGGTCGGCGAAGTTCGACTGCACCTCGCGCAGCTCGTCCTTGATCACCGAAAGCAACAGCTGCTCGGATCCGAGGATGGCCGAGAGCCTGGTGATCAGCTCCTGGATCTCCAGGAGCTCGTTGAGAATCTTCTCCTTCTCCAGCCCGGTCAGGCGCTGGAGCTGCATCTCGAGGATGGCCTTGGCCTGGATCTCCGAGAGCTCGAACAGCGACTGCAGCTGCGTCGAAGCCACCTCGCGGTTGGCCGATGCCTTGATGACCGCGATGATCTCGTCGATGTGGTCGAGCGCGATCTTGTAGCCGAGGAGGATGTGCTCGCGCTCCTTGGCCTTGCGCAGGTCGTAGCGGGTGCGGCGGGTGACGACGTCGCGCCGGTGCGCGATGAACCGCTGGAGGATGGCCTTGACCCCGAGCGTGCGCGGCTGGCCGTGATCGATGGCCAGCATGGTGGCGCCAAAGCTGTCCTGGAACAGCGCCGAGTGCTGGTACAGGTTGTTGAGCACCACGCCCGTGATCGCGTCGCGCTTGGTCTCAACCACGCCGCGGATACCTTCGCGCGAACTTTCATCGCGGAGGTCGCTGATTCCCTCGAGCTTCTTGTCCTTGACCATTTCGGCGATGGCCTGGATGGCCCGCGCCTTGTTCACCTGGTACGGCACTTCGAGAACGACGATGGTCTCGCGGCCGGTCTTCTTATCGACCTCAACGTCGACTTTGGCGCGCAGCTTGAGAATGGCGCGGCCAGTCTCGTAGAGTGCGCGGATGGGGCCGACGCCCATGAGCAGGCCGCCGGTGGGAAAGTCGGGACCCTGGATGCCGTTCAGCAGGGTTCCGCCGATCTTGGGGTCGAGCAGGTCCCGCAGCTGCGCGTCGGGATGATCGATGAGATAGACGCAGCTCTCGATCACCTCGCCCAGGTTGTGCGGCGGGATGTTGGTGGCCATGCCGACGGCAATACCGGCCGAGCCGTTGACCAGCAGGTTTGGGAACCGCGTCGGAAGCACCAGCGGCTCAGTCGTGGAGTCGTCGAAGTTCGGACCAAAGTCGACGGTGTCCTTGTCGATGTCGGCGAGCATGGCCTCGGCGAGCTTGGTGAGCCGCGCCTCGGTGTAGCGGTAGGCGGCAGCCGAGTCGCCATCGATGGAGCCGAAGTTGCCTTGCCCGTCCACCAGCAGCGCGCGCAGGTTCCACTCCTGCGCCAGGCGCACCATCGCGTCGTAGACCGAGGCGTCGCCGTGCGGGTGGTACTTCTTCAGCACCTCGCCGACGGTTCCGGCGCACT
>JANYKT010000077.1 GCA_025358085.1 Deltaproteobacteria bacterium
GTCGGGGTCGCCGCCAAAAAAGGCGATGGCGATCTCGGGCGCGAAGACCAGCCGTACGTCCTGGAAGCGCTTGTACTTGTAGAGAGCGTAAATCCCGCCGTGGTAGAGCTCGACCACGTCGCAGCGGACCTTCTCGTCGCCAGCCGCGCAGGTCTGTTCGATGGAGACCATCGCCGCCTTGCGTTTGGCATTGAATTCGGCGCCGGAGAGACCGCGCGTCGCTGCTCCCACCGATGTAGTCACATTGCTGATGTTGGTCAGTTGATTGAGCTCGATCTCGGGGCACTTCACCTCGGTCTCGCCGGCCTGCGCCCAGAAGCCCTGCTGGACGAAGTCCTTGTCCTTGGTGGACAGCTGCTCGATGCAGCTGTGGGCGCAGTGGTGGTTCGTCATCACCAGACCCTGGCCCGAGACGAAGCTGCCCGAGCAGCCCCCCGCCAACCGCACCGACGAGAGCCTCGCCGACTCCAGCCATTTCGCGTCCGGCGTGAAGCCGTACTTCTTGCCGACTTTGGCTGCAGGGAAGTTGTCGTAAGTCCACATGCCTTCGTCGGCGCGAGCCGGGAGGGCAGCGACAGCCAGGATAAGGAGCGCGATTCGCTTCATGGATTCTCCGGACGGTGACGTCAAGTGAGCCGCGCGGGTTCTGCTCCCGGTCCGCGGCCGCGTCAAGTACAGTCCGTCGCGTGCCGGTCCGCATCGCCCAGCTTTTCGTCCGCGCTTCGTCGCTCGACGCGCTCGCCGAGGCTTTGAGTCCAGCGCTCGAGCGACACGGCCGGCCGCCGGAGGGCCCGGGCCTGACGTTCATCGTCCTCCTGGACGGGCCCTGGGCGACGCTGGTCCTGGAGCGCATTGACTACGAGCTGGCGCAGCGGCTGAGCGAGCAGGTGCCAGGCGAAGTGGTGGCGCTCGACCTGGATGGCTCGCGGCTGTTCTTCCAAAGCCGCCGCTTCACACGGGGCCAGGCGGGCCCGCTCGACACCGAGCCGTTGGGGCGCGACGTCGAGGCGGTCGCCTGGGACCTGCTCGGCGAGCTGTCAGTACCGGAAGCGCTGCGGCTGCTGCCGCTCGCGGCCATCGAGACGATCGAGGCCGGCCAGCAGGGGGCGCTGCCCGCACTGTCGGTGGAGCTGCGGTCCGGCAACTTCAAGATGTGGGCGGTGGGCGCGCTTCCGCCCGGCCGCGCTGCCGAGGCGCCGGTCGAGCCGGATGTCCTCCTGGTCAGCGCAGCGGGCGAGGCGCGCGCGCTGGAAATACGCCGGCTCCCCGCGGTGCCCGCGACGGCGCAGCTGGCCGAGGCGCTGGTCACCGTCGAAGAGGCCCAGGCACAGCGCATCGCGCGCAACCTCGCCGCGTCGGTGGATGACGAGCGCATCCCGCGGCCGGCGTTCGCGTATGAGACGCTGCATTCCGCGCGGCTCGAACCACTGTTGCAGGCGGCGCGCGCAAGGCGGCCCTGGATGCAACAGCTGCTCAAGGCCTCGCCGCTCAGCCACGCGGGCTTCACGGCGAAGTGTCGCGCTTCGATCGAGCGCAGCTGCGGGACAAGGGTTTCGCGCGCACACGCTCTGCGGCTGGAGCTCGAGTCGGGCCCGCGGGTGCCGCTCGGCGCAGCCTATGCGAGTTATCTGAAGAGCCTCGATGAGGTCACATCGATCCGCTCGGTGGTTGATGAGCTCCAGACCCGCCTTCTGCAAGGGCCCGTCCCGCTCGGCCGAAGGGCCGCGGCGCTTGCGGGGCTGCTGCCGGTGGTGGCTGGGCCAACGCTCGCCAAAGGTCGCGCTGCAGCCGAGATCGCCGGAAACCTGCGAGCCGCGCTGGTGCACGACGACGGCGGGCGCATCCTGCCCATCCGTCTCGCCGACCTCGCGGCCATCGAGCTCGATCTCGACGAGGCTTTCCAGCACGCGGTCGACAACCTGGACGCGCGCACCCTGGCCGCACCGGAAGGCCTGACCTGGTTCGACCTGGAGCACGGCCGCGTGGTGGTGAGCGACTTTGACGACCCGTCCGGCGCGGCGCGCCTGCTCACTCCGCAGGGCCGCGCGATGATTCTCCAGATCCTCAACGCCGACGCCTGCCTAGCTGCAGCGCCCACGCGCGACACTTTGCTTGCCTGCGAAGGCGACGACCCCGACGCGGTGGCCTGGCTCCGCGAAGAGGCGCAGCGACGGTTCGAAGAGGGGCCTTTCCCGGTGCTGCCGGACCTCCTCCGCTTGACCGAAGAAGGCCTCGACCCAGTGGCCGGGGAAGATCTGGCGACGTCCGGAGAATGACAATGAAGAGCTTCTTACTGGTGCTCCTTCTCTCGGCTCCGCGCGCCTTCGCGCAAGACTCGGCCGAAGGTCCCGCCGACATCACCGCCCGGGTTCACTACGAGAGAGCGGTGCGCGCCGAGGCCGACCAGCAATGGGACGAGGCCGCGCTCGAGGCGCAAGCCACGCTCGAGGCCGCGCCCGGGGGCCGCTTTGCTGAGGCGAGCCGCGCGCTGCTCGAGCGCGCGCACCAGCACGGCGGCGCCGCGCAAGAGCCGTCGAATGGCTCTGGTCCGCGCGTCGAGCTGGTGATCTCCTCCACGCTGCTGGGCCTCACCTGGGGTTCGCTCGCCGCGGGCGCGCTCAACGCGAACCCGCAAGGCACGGTCGGGCTGCTGATGCTCGGCACCGGTGCCGGGCTCGGCATCTCGCTGTACGCAAGCTCGGGAAGGCGCGTCCCGCAGTCGGTGCCCGGACTGCTCACGCTGGGCGCCAGCTACGGGGCTTACGCCGCGCTGCTCGGGTACGGCCTGGGCCACTCCACGCCTGCGCCTGGGCTCGTCCTGGCCGCGAGTGTCGGCGGCGCGGCGCTCGGCCTGGTCCTTTCCCCTTATCTCACCGGTGGCGACGCGGCGGCGGCGGGCAACGGCGCCATCTTTGGCAGCCTGCTTCCGCTGCTGATCGATGCAAGCTTCGCGCGCAATCCAAACAGCGATGCGGTCTTCGTCACGCTCTTGCTCGGCTCGGCGGCAGGGCTGGTCGCGGGGCCCGTCCTGAATCGCAGCCTGCACTTCTCGCGCGGCCGTTGGAACCTGATCGGTCTCGGCGGCGGTGTCGGCGGACTGTTCGGCGCCGGCCTCGGCGAACTCGCCGGCATCTGGAAAGGCGATGCGCGCGGAGCCTTCGCGCTGACCGCGCTCGGCGTCGTTGCAGGGCTCGGGCTCACCGGCTACTTGACCTCGAGCTTCGGGGAGGACGAGCCGCGCGGCACGGCGCTCCTGCACCTCGAGAACGGGAAGCTATCGCTGGGGAGCGCCCTCGCCGCGGTGGCTCCAGTCCTGGACGGCCACGGCCGGGGCGTGATGGCCCGCGCGCTCGAGGCGACGTTCTAAAAGCAGCCTGGGGGCCGTTCGAGGAACTTTATCGCGCCGGCGATGAAATCCAGGCTGAACCGAGCTCCTCCGCAAGAATCAGGAGATTGAGGAACAGCAGTGCAAGTGCCGGCACGGCGGCGATCAGTGGATCATGGATCCGGAAGCGGACGAGCACTCCCAGGAACATCAGCGAGGCGAGACCTCCCGACGCGAGGATGAGAAGAGGATGGTAGAAAATCCCGACGAGCATTCCCACTCCGCCGGCCACTTGCAGAATGCCAGTGAGGATACGAAAGGACGCTAAATCGTAACGACGGAATTCCAACATCATATGCCGGGTCAGCAGGCATTGGAGGCCGAATCCGACAAAGGCGACGGCCACGACGGATTCAAGAACTATCAGCCAGATGGAAGACATTTACTCCGGAGCTTACCACTTCTCGTTCGAGAGGTCTGGCATACTCGATTCATGAAAACCTTGATCCAGTTGTTTCAAACGGCGATAGCTCTCGGCATCTTCAATGTCTGGCTCGTTCGCGCGCAGATACCGACTTCCTACCGCGGCGGAGATGCAAAGTCGCTGAAAGAAGAGTTCAGTGCCTATGGCCTTCCTGGTTGGTCCTTCTACGCGGTCGGAACATTGAAGCTGCTCTCGGCAGCGCTCCTGATTGTGGGCCTGTGGATTCCTTCGCTGGCATTCGGGGCGGCGGTCGTCATGGCCGGGCTGATGATTGGCGCCGTGGCGATGCACCTCAAGGTGAAGGATCCTTTGTCGCGTTCGGTGCCGGCGCTCACGATCCTCGTGCTCTCGATCGCGATCGTCGGGTTCTACTTCTCCCTGAATTCCTGAAGCCATTGAAGTGCTCGCCGGCACGCAGTGTTGAATCAAATGCGATACAAGCCTGATCCGAGCCGTCGATAAATCTAAAGTGGGGGAGGAAGAACAGGCCCGACCAGATCGGGATACCTGCCTTTGATCGTTGCATAGAACTCGCGAAAGACCGCAAAGTCGGCCTGCAGATTGCCGGTGGGAAGAAACGCTGGACCGAGCCCGGCGACCTTGCGGCCATAGTCCAGATAACCCAGCACGATGGGAACCTTCGCGCCGCGGGCGATGTGATAAAAACCGCTTTTCCAATACGGTGCCTTCTGGCGCGTGCCTTCGGGCGGGACCGCCAACACCAACTCCGCATTGCCGGCAAATTGCGCGATGGCGTGATCGACGACCCCATGGCTCGCGGTCCGGTCAATCGGAACTCCTCCAAGCGCCCGCATGACGAAACCGAGCGGAAAAACAAACCACGACTTCTTCACGAACCAGTGCAGCTTGACGCCAAACACGCGCACCGCCAGCAGCATGATCAGCCCGTCCCAGTTCGACGTGTGAGGCGCGGCGATGAGGACGAAACGGTGGCTCGCTGGCGGGGCCCCCTCGGTGCGCCAGCCGGCCGCGCCGAGGAGGAGGCGACAGAACCATTTCATCAAGCGCCCCTGGACGTGGGTTCTCTGCATGGGAGGCGGCAAGACTACCCTGCCCGATGTGTTTGTCGACGCATGATCGGGCGCGCGGCTGCCGGCCTTCAAGGTGACGGCGCGAAGGTGAGCGACAGTGCCCTGCCGCCCAAGGACGCCGAGCGGTCCGCGCTCTTTGAGACAGGCCACATTCCTCGGGTTGGCGAGCAACGAGGACTTTCGGCGGGTTCGCATCTCGCGACGAAAATCAACTGGTGTCTGGGCGTCCTTGGCGCAGGAGTTGTTGGAACCAACTGCGCCGGCGTGCAGATCGTCGCGGAACCCTTCTCCACGCCGCTACGGCCAAGTGCGGTTTGCTCGATCGATATTCTGTCGCTCCCTCCCTATGCTGCGTACCAGACACTATCGCGCGCGTACGCATTAACTACCTTCGAGGGCTCATTGGCTCAAACTAGCGCGACGTGGCAACGCTTTCGGAGCCGACGCCATCGTCGTACCTGTTCCACCTGGCTGTGCGGATCCATCGTCCACGCCCTCAAGTCAGCGTATCGCTAGTCAGGCTTATTCATCATTTGCAATGACTCCGGGCGGCCCCCTGTGACGGCGTGCTACCAGCCTGCCATCGAGTCCGCGAAGAGTTGAGTCAGGTCTGCCTCATTCACTGGACGCGGCGAAAGCTTCGTCACCCGCGCCTGCGGCAGCGTGCCCTGCACCAGCGCCGGGATATCCGCGTCGTCATAGCCCACCGCGCGCAGGCCCCGGGGCACTTTCAGGCGCTGCATGATGCTGACCAGCCGATCGGAGAGAATACTGCCCGCATCCCCGGGCTTCGCTCGCGATACATCCGCGCCAAGAATCCCCGCGATGAGCAGATGCCGCTCCGGGCACGCCTGCGCGGTAAAGCGAAAGACCGCGGGCGCATTGAGGATGACAGACATCCCGTGGGGAACGATGGGGTGGTCGCCGGGAAATCCGTCGGGCCGGAAGGTCTTCACATTCCCCGAGACCGCATAGGACATTCCATGCGGAAGATGCACGCCGGCATTGCCGAATCCAACTCCAGCGAAGGCGGCCGCGAGCTGCATTTTCTCTCGCGCCTCCAGGTCCTCCGGATCCTCCACCGCGCGGATGAAATATTGCGCGACCCAGCGCAGCGCTTCCAGCGACCAGACATCGCTGATTGGATTGGAGCCTTGATAGGCAGGCCGCAAGTTCGGCCGCTCCGGGCGGGGCCGCTGCAGATACGACAGCGCCGTATACGATTCAATCGCATGGCTGAGCACGTCAAAGCCGCTGGTGGCAGCCACCTGCGGCGGCATGGTGCGCAAGTTCTCCGGGTCAAGGATACCCAGCGTCGGCTTGAGCCGCCGGCTGGCAATGCCCGTCTTCGCGTGCAGCGGCAGGTAATCAAAGATGGAGACTCCGGTGGTCTCGCTTCCCGTTCCCGCGGTGGTCGGTATCGCGATGAGCGGCTTCAATGCGCCGGGCACCGGCTTCCCCTTGCCGATGGGCGCATTGACGTAATCGAGGAAGTCCGCGGGCCAGGTCGCGTAGAGATTGGCGGCCTTCGCGGTATCGATGGTTGAGCCGCCGCCGACGGCGACATAAGCATCGAAGCGGCCGCGCACGGCAAAGTCGATGGCGTCTTTCAGCGATTCATCGGTGGGCTCGACCCGCACCCGATTGAAGACTTCATAACGAATGCCATTGTCGCGCAGGCTCTGCTCGACGTTCTCGACAGGCGGCAACTTCGCCAGGTTCGCGTCGGTCAGGACCAGAACCCGTTTAGCCTGCATTTCGACGAGGTCCATACCCACCTCGCGCGTGACCCCGCGTCCAAAGCGGATGCTCGATGCGGCCATCTCGACGGCATATTCGAGAGACATTTGAGTGCTCCGCTTGAGCCGGCACCAACGCCGGGAGCACAACGTACCGCAGTCGATAAGACTGCGGCTGCACTCCAGGGTCCGCAGCGTCGGGTTTCTATCTGGCGCCCTACGCAAGCCGCAGCGGAATCCCTGCTTTGCGCAGATGCTGGTGTAAAAGCTGGCCTCTACGGTGCCGCGATTCCCGCCAGAAGCGTGCCGAGACGTTCCAGCTCCACCACCAGCTCCGGGTCATGCAGCCAGCGCACCGGAAAGTGCCGCTGCGCGCGCAGGTACGCGTCCAGCTGGGGATCGCGGCCGTACAGCTCCGCCGCGGCGCGGACAGCCTCGCGCAGCTCCGCGCGCGCAACCAGAGGCTCACCTAGATTGTCCGTCGCCGCCTCGCAATGGCGACCCGCCCGGGCCAGCTGCGCGCGGTCCTGCAACCTCAAATTCTCGCGGCGCGAGACCACCGACATCGAGTCGAGAAAGCGCGCCAGGTTCTCGGCAGCCAGCTTGATCTCGCGGGTGTGCGGCGGCGTGTCCTTGACCAATCGATATAGCTGCGCGCGCGTCTCGAGGAAGATCCGCTTGTCGCTCGTGCGCAGCGCCGGCAGCGCGCGGGTGCGGCTGAACGCGTGCAGATCTTTCAGCGAGTCTTGCAGCGCCGCGCGGATGCGCTCATCGCTCGAGGCACCGATGCGCTTGGTGTGTCCGCGAAAGAGGAAAGCGAGATTGGTGGTCGCCTGCCGGACGAGAATGGACTGCTCCAGCTCGGCGGCGTAGCCCGGCACCACATCGACCCGGTCTACCTCGGCGACGAAGCTGCACACTTGATAGATCAGCTCGCCCAGGCCAGCCCGCACCCGGCCGCGAAACTCCAGCAGATCCGAGATGAGGTTCCACGGATCGGAGACGATGGTCGGGTTCCGCAGCCGCTCGCCCAGCCGCGCCACGTCGCGCCGCATACCGGAGGTGACCGCCACTGCGAGCTTCGCGATCTCGATGTCATCGCCCTCGACGACATCGACCTCCAGCGGCTGGTCAGGCTTCGCCGGCCCGAACGCGTCGTCAAGGTGATCGAGATCGTCGAGGTTGTTGTGCGCGTCCGGCCGCTCGGGCGGCGGCGGGAAGGTCTCGTTGGCGGTCTCGATCAACTGGTTCACGCTCGTGACCGTGCCGCCCATCACCGGTGCCAGCTCCTCCCAGAGCGCCAGGTGATGCCCGCCTGTTTCTCCGCCGGATTCGTGCCGCACCAGGTCGAGGTCGGACAGCGAAAGGACGGCTTGGGCCGCTGCCATCAGCAGGCGCGAAACGTTCTCGCGCAGCTCGGGCTTGAAGAAGAGCGCCAGCTCGCGCAGCTTCTCCTCGACGGCCTGCGCCGCCGTGTCTTCCGCAGGGAGCACCGGAGTAGGACGGGGCGACATCGATGCCTGGTCCCTAGCACAGCGCCCACCGCTTCAGAAGCGCGACGGCCGCGGAGAGGCGAGCAGCGAACAGCCCTTGCGGAGCCTGTCGCCTGATCCCGGCTATGGTGCGCGCCATGGCCCGCAAGACCGTCGGCAAGAGCGCTGCCCGCAAAAATGTCGAACGAGCCGCCGTGGAGGAGGTGCGTCGCCGCATCGCGCGCGGCCGCGAGAAATCGGCCGCGGAGGCAGCTTTGACAGCAGGCCCGCTGGCTGGGACGCCCCTCCCTTCAGAGGGACCGGGCCGGCGACAGCGTCCGCGAGAGGGGGCCGCCGTGGCGGTCGTCGATGACGCCCTGCGAGAGGACCCGACCGAGGACGAGCAACTGCTCGACGGCCCCGGCGCCTTCATCCACACCGACCCATGGCGCGTATTGCGGATCCAGGCCGAGGTGGTGCAAGGGTTCGACGCGCTCGGGAGCGCGGTCAAGAAAGGCGTGACCATCTTCGGGTCGGCGCGCGTTGGGCCGGGCGAGGCGCAATACGCAGCAGCGCAGGAGACAGCGCGCCTGCTGGCCGAGCAAGGATTCGACATCATCACCGGCGGCGGGCCCGGTATCATGGAGGCGGCCAACCGCGGCGCGCGCGAAGCAGGGGGCCGCTCTATCGGCTGCAACATCGAGCTGCCTTTCGAGCAGGCGGCGAACCCCTACTGCGACAAGGTCGTCAACTTCAAATACTTCTTCGTGCGCAAGACGATGTTCATCAAGTACTCGGTCGCGTTCGTGGTCTTCCCTGGGGGGTTCGGCACGCTCGACGAACTTTTCGAGGCGGTCACGTTGATCCAGACCGGAAAGATCCATCGGTTCCCGGTGGTGCTTTTCGGCACTGAATACTGGCAGGGCTTGATCGACTGGCTGCGGCAGCGCGTGCTGCTGGAGAAGAAAATCGCACCGGTCGATCTCGACCTGCTCTTCGTCACCGACGATCCCGTGGCGGCCGCGCGACACGTCCTGGCCAATCATCCACCCGGCCTCTCGGCCCGCAAAGCAAAGGGCGCGCCCCCCAAACGGAGCGCGCCCTCGAAGTGACTCAATTCAATCAGCTTACGCAGCCTCGTCGAACTCGGACAGGTAGCGGCTGAGGAAATTGCGGGTGCTCTTCTCCACCTGCCGTACGCGCTCGCGCGAGAGGCCCCACTGCTTGCCCAGGTCCTCGAGCGTGCGCGGGTCGTCCTGCGTGAGCCGGTCGCTG
>JANYKT010000091.1 GCA_025358085.1 Deltaproteobacteria bacterium
TGTCGCCAGACTCGGTGGCCACGTACGCGCCAACGGCGAACCAGGCTGGCTCATCCTCGCTCGCGGCTTTCGCGACCTATTGCTCCTCGAGCGCGGTTGGAGCGCCGGGCGCTCGGGGAAGAAGTGATCAATCATGAGAGCGTCGCGGTAGCTATCCAAGGAGAATCATGCTGGAGCTGGCGCGCGTTTTGATTGTGCAGTCGGATAGCGCGGAGCGGCTGTTCCAGCGCGCCCTCTTCGCCGATGCGGGCATGCAGGTCATCGAGGCGGCCACCGGTGCCGAGGCGCTGGAGCAGATGGATCTGCAGCCGCCTGACCTGGTCATCCTCGGCCGAACGCTGCCGGACATGGACGGGCTCGAGCTCCTGCCGCACATCAAAGAGAGCGAACTCGATTTCATTCCGGTGCTGGTGGCAAGCCATCTGAGTGAGACCGCTGAGCGCGTGCGCGGGCTGCAACTCGGCGCGGACGATTACCTGGCCCGGCCCTTTGATCCATCAGAGTTGCTGGCGCGGGCCCGCGCGCTCCTGCGCGTCAAGCAGACCCACGATCGCATTCGCAAGCTGCAGCAAAGCCTGGAACAGCTGGTGGTCAGCGACCCGCTCACCGGGCTGCACAACCGGCGCTTCCTGATGGACCGCCTGACGCAGGAGATGCAGCGCTGCGACCGTCACCAGGAGAAGCTCGCTTTTGCCATGGTCGATCTCGATGGCTTCAAGCCTATCAATGATCGATTCGGCCATGTCGTCGGCGACAAGGTGCTGCGCGCCGTGGGCAATGCGCTGTCGCGCTGCGTGCGCGTATCGGACGTGGCGGCACGCTATGGAGGGGATGAGTTCGGCATCATCCTGCCGCAGACGCCGCCCCAGGGCGCCATGCAAGTCTGCGAGCGCGTGCTGCGCTCCATCGGCGAGCTGACTCTCGAGGACGATCAGGGCGCCACCACTAAAGTGACGGCTAGCCTTGGCCTCGCCTATTACCCGGCGGAGGGACTCACTTCTGCCGAGGACCTGGTCGCGTCGGCGGATGGCGCCCTGTACGGCGCCAAGCGCTCGGGCAAGAATCGTTACACTTCGGTCCCCGACTTCAAGCCGGTGGCTTCGGCGTGAAGACCGCCCGCGACGGGTTCGCGGGCTGAATCAATTGCTCCGGTAATCAATCGGGCGCCGCGCTGATAACGCAGGTAGACCCAGCCCCACTGCGCGAGCACGAGCAGCTTGCTGCGGAAGTTGATGAGTGTAATCAGGTGCACCACCAGCCAAAGCAGCCAGGCGAAGAATCCCTCGGTGCGCAGCGGGCCGATCTCGGCCACCGCCGCCGCGCGGCCGATGGTGGCAAGTGACCCTCTGTCCTTGTACCGGAAGGGGGCGCGCGCGCGGCCTTGCAAAAGTGCGCCGGATGCAGGCCGCCGCGTGGTCGCCGCCCTGGATCGCACCCTGCGCGACGCCCGGCACGAGCTTGCCGTCGGGCGCCTTGACCGAAGCGAGGTCGCCGATGACGAAGAGGTCCGGCGCACCAGGCACGCTCAGGTCGGGCTCGACCAGCACCCGGCCGGCCCGGTCGAGCGGCACGTCGAGCGTCCGCGCCAGCGGGGAGGCCGCGACACCTGCCGCCCAGAGCACGCAGTGCGCCGCGATGCGCTCGCCGCTCTGGAGCGTGACGCCGCTCTTGTCGATGGCGCTCACCGCCTCGCCCAGCCGGACCTCCACCCCCATCTGCCGCAGCCGCGCCGCCGCGGCCTCGCTCAGCTTCGGGACATAGGACGCGAGCACGCGCGGACCCGCTTCAATGAGCGTCACGCGCGCTGATGCCGGATCGATCCGGCGGAAATCGCGGGTGAGCACGTGCCGGGCGATCTCGGCGAGCGCGCCCGCCATCTCCACGCCGGTCGGGCCCGCGCCCACCACGACGAAGGTCAACAACTCCTGGCGCCGCGCCGGATCGTCCTCGCGCTCGGCTGCCTCGTACGCGAGCAGCACGCGCCGCCGGATCTCCAGCGCGTCCTCGATGGTCTTGAGGCCCGGCGCGTCCTTCTCCCACTCGTCGTGGCCGAAGTAAGAGTGCGTGGCACCCGTGGCGACGATGAGGAAATCGAACGCGAGCGCAGCGCCGTCGCGCAGGTACAAGAGCTTCCGCTCCTTGTCGATGGACGTGGCCTCGCCGAGCACTACCCTGCAGTTCTCCTGCTTGCGGAGGACGCGCCGCAGCGCCACCGCGATGTCGCTTGGGTTCAAGGCCGCGGTCGCGACTTGATAGAGCAGTGGCTGGAAGAGGTGATGATTGCGCCGGTCGAGCAAGGTCACGCGCACGGCCGCGCTGGACAACGCCCGCGCGGCCTGCAGGCCGCCGAATCCTCCTCCAACGATCAGCACTTGTGAGACACTCATTAGCTTCCCTATCTATTCATTGGGCGCGACGGTGGCCCGGAAGCGCCGCATGTTGTCGCGCGCGCGGCGGCTGTCCTGGTCGATGACGAAGCCGGCCGCCCGGACAGCCTTTTCGGTGTCGCGGTTCGGGTGACAGCCGCCGGCGATGCGCGTCCAGAGCGGCTGGATGAAGTCTTGCCAGCGCGCGCCGCGGGGGCTCGTCGAGCGGACATGTTCAAGCATTCGCAGCGCCCCGCCCGGAGCCAGCACGCGGCGGATCTCGGCGAGCGCGAGCGTCGGCCGCAGAATGCTGCACATCACAAGACCGGAGAGTACGGTGTCGAAAGCGCCGTCCCGGAACGGCAGCGCCTCTGCGCTCGCGCGCACCAGAGGAACGCCCGGTGCCCGCCGTCTCGCGCGCCGCAGAGCGTCGGCCGCCGGCTCGAGCCCGACGGGCCGCGCGCCCGCCGGCATGAGTGGCAGATTGCGGCCCGTGCCGCAGCCCAGGTCCAGCGTGCGGCCGCGCGCACCGGCCGCGAGCCAGACCCGCCAGCGCCGCAGCCCGGTGGCCTCGATGACCGCCATCATCGCGTCATATACGAGTGGGATTTGTTCTACGCCGCGCATCGGTCTCCTGATTCCGAGGCTTTCTCTAACGACGATTCAACAAAGGTCAATCATCGTTTGAAGGCGTGGACGAATGCACGACAGACGCAAAGGAGTTCGTTGGCGCACCGCGGACGTGTTACGCACCGGCATCGCCAGCATTCTTCGCAGGCCCCAATGCCGAACGCGCTCGACCACACGCTCCTTGCGGCCGCGAATCGGCTGGTTTGCGGCTCGCCCGCGCAATTTTACCAGGCACTCGCGCTCTCCGACCGCCCCTCGTGGGTACTCGCGTCGATGGCATTTGTCGGCATGTGGTTTGTTGGCGCGGCGACGGCTGAAGCCGCCCTGTCGAGACAGGCGCGGATCCAGAACCGCGGGCGCGTCGTTCTGCTCTTCGGCGCGCTGGTCACGTCGTTTCTGGTCGCCCGCGCGGTCGCGGCCCTGGTGCATCGAGTGCGCCCGATCGGCGAGATTGCCGTGCCGAGCCCGATCCCTGCCGCCGAATGGACCAGCATCAAGAGCGCCCTCGCGATGCAGGGCGCGTTCCCAAGCGATCATGCGGCGATGTTCGCGGTGGTGGTTGTCGGCCTCTTCGCGGTCAACCGGCGCCTGGGCGGACTCGGCCTTATCCTGGCGATTGGCTTTGCCATCCTGAGGGTGGGAGTGGGTTTTCACTGGCCCTCGGACATCGCCGCGGGTGCTTTGATTGGAACGCTCGCCGGTGTGCTGGCGTTGTGGCTGCGTGGGCAAGTCTCGGCCTGGCTTGATCCCCTGCTGCTGTGGGTCGATCGCCGGGCACCGTTCACGTATCCATTGCTGTTTTTGATAGCAGTGGATTTCTCGCAGAAGTTCATCTGGCTCTTCGGGCTGCTGGCGCGCGTGGCGGGCCATTCGATTGCACACTGAACCCAAGGCCCTGGGCTGAGGGGTCGCCAATCGTCAGGGGCAGGCGCCGGGGCCCGGCGGCTCGACGGCTCGCGCGTCGGCAGCCAGCACGCGGCCATCCGGGTCGAGCAGTCGCGCCCGCACCAACGCGTCGCACTTCTGGCCGACGTGCACCGTATAGGCGAAGAGGCTGTCCGCACTGGCGAGCACCACCGGCTCGCCCTGCGGATACCAACGATTGGTCAAGACATCGATGGCCACCCGGTAGCCAGCGCGGCCGCGCCACACCTGGCCCTCCAGGCGCAGTTCATCTCCTTTGCCTGGCACCTGCGAAAGGAGTTCGAGGCGGGGACCACTCGGCCTCTGCGGAGGAGGATCACGGCGCTGGTAGATATCAATCCTCCGCGAGCGCATCGGGTCGCGCGTGTGCAGCACCTGCGCGTAGCGTGCTTCCAGCCGCGGCCGCACCGTGGCCTGCATTCCGGACTGCGTCTCTTCGGGCCCCGGACGCGTCAGCACCACATAATCGAAGAAGCCGTCGTCCACGGCGCGCGCATAGGCCAAAGCGCCGCTCAGCCCCGCATATCGAAGAGTGTATGGACCATTGACCGACCGGAACGGCAGTGGAGGACTGACCTCGTGGAGCAGTCCGAGATCATTCGTCAGCAGTTGCGAGGAAGTCGTCAGCTTGCTTTCAAGCCAGGCGCTCGCCGGTGCGAGATCGGGCCAGAAGACGAGCCCGCGAATATGGAACGCGCCGCCGGCCAGGCCGAGCGAAACAGACAGCGCCGCTGCCGCCCCGGCAAACAAAAGCCGCCGCCCGGAGCCGGGGATTGCGATCGCCAGCAGACGCCACAGCCCCTCTGCAGCGACCGGAGCCAGGAACACAAGCGTGTACGCAACGTGCTTGTAGAAACGCGCATCCGAGGCACTGGATACGAAGCGGAGAAGCGGCATGATCGCCGCGAGGCCACACAGCACCGCGGCGCGCGCGCGGGTCTCGCGATCGGCCCGCACGAAGCAGAACGTCGCGAGGGCCGCCAACACCCAGAGATCGAGCCGCCGGGTCACGTAGATGGTCCAGAGGTCGGCCCCGGAAAGGTGCAGGCGACCATCGTCGGCCCCCAGCACGCGGAGCACGTTCAGCAGCACTTTACGGTAGATCGCGGCGTAGGCGGCGCAGGCAAGCAGGAGCGGTAACGCGAGGCAGCGGATGGACCTTCGCGACCTTATTGCCGCGAGCGCGACCAGCGGGATGAAGTAAAGCGCCACCACGTACTTGCAAAGGAAGGCGGCAAAAAGCAGGGCCGCTCCGGAGAGCCACTGGAGCGGGTGATCCTCCTCGCACGCACCCGCGAGCATGTACGCGGCGGCGGCAAGGCCCGCCATGGCGGCGGCGTCGTACTCGCCCAGGCTCGCGGCAAAAACGGCCGGGCCGAGCAGCGCATACAGCAGCGCCGCGGCCCAGCCGACGGGGCGCGAGAACAGGCGGGCGCCGAGGAGACCGACCAGGACGGTGGTGATCGCGCCCAGCAGCGCGGCGAGGAGTCGCACCGCAACCAGCCCGCCCGCCTTGTCCGCGAGCGCGGCGGCGATGGGCCAGAGGAACCAGCCGTTGTGCCAATAAACAGTGTCGCGAAGCGGCGGCGAAAGCGGACTCGCGAGGAAGAGGCGGCCGTAGGCGACGTTCAGCGCCTCGTCGATGAAGGCACTTCCCTGCCGCAACAGCTGTGTCCGCAGGGCCAGGGCCAGGAGCCCAATCAATGGCAGCGCCCAGCGGGCGGCGCGCAGCGGTGGCGGCTGGGGCACGCTTGGCGTCCTTCTCGCTGACTAGAGTTGCTGCGCGAAGAACGAGAGGATCTTTTCCCAGGCGTCATCGCGCACGGCGGAATCAACCGCTTCCGTATGAAGCAGAAACCGGGTCAGAACCGCGGCGACGTGATGCTTGCCGTCGGTGAGAAACGAATGCCCGACGGTCGGGTAATCAAGCACCACCGGCGTCACGCCCAGCGGCGCCAATCGCGCGCTCAGCTTTGCGCCCGCGCCCCCGAGGAGGCGGTCGCGACCGGCGTAGCAGCCGATGACCGGACCGATGCCGCGCATCACTTCAGTGGCCGGGACGTGGCCGTAGTTGGTCGAGACGGCGCCGAACCCCGGTCCCGCCGCGAGCGCGAAGTTGCCGCCGAAGCAGAAACCGATGATGCCGATGCGGCGCTCTTCGATGCCGGCCTGTCCGGCGAGCCAGCGTCGAACGGCGCGAACCTTTTCGATGGCCGGGCCGCGGCCTGTCGCAGCGCCCATCATCGCCGCGCGGATGCAACCGAGCCCGCCCCGGAAGAGCTGCGGCGCGGCGACGGCGTAACCCGCTGCGGCGAACCGCTCGACCACGCGGTCGATCTCCGGAGTGCGGCCGAAGATTTCGTGAATGACCACCATGCCGCACGCTGCATCCGGCGGGATGAGCGACTGGATCGGCATGCCTTCGACGACGGCGCCGCGCAAGCCTGTCACCTCTCGGCCCGGATTTTAATCGACGGGTCCGTCTGGTCGGGCTTCGCCGCGGCCTCTTCGAAGCGCTTTGCGGCCTTCGCAGTGATCTCGAAGCGCGTGTCGTCCGCCAGGATGAGGATCTTTCCGATGTCGCCCTTGACCACGCCGCCGCGACGGCAGAGCAGCGGCAGGAGCCAGCGCGGGTCCGCTTTCTTCGCGCGGCCCACGTTGATCCGGTACCAGATGTATTCGCCGTCCGCGCGGTTCGCGGCGACCTTCTCTCGCGGCGCGCCCGACGCGTGCGGGGCCGGTCGCTGCCCGGCCACGGCAGGCGGGGCTGATCGCTTCTCGTTCAGTGCTGGCGCGGCCGATCGCTTCTCACCTGCCGGCGCGGCCAGCCGCTTCTCGCCTCCTGGCCCGGCTGGTCTCCGCTCGCCTGCTGGCGCTGCGGGTCGCGCCGTGCTCGTCGCAGGCCGAGCGTGCGCCGCTGCCCGCTTCGCCCCGTGCGCGAGGTCCCGTGCCGAGGTGCGCACCTTCTCCGGCTTCCCCTTGTCGGTTCCGACTTGCGCCGAGAGCGGCAGATCCTCCGGCGCCGGCAGCCCCTCGCGCCGCAGCTTCACCAGCGCCGCACCCAGCGCCTCGGGCTCGTGGTCGCGCAGGATCAGCCGCGCCAGCTGCAGATCCTCTTCGGCCGGGTCTCGCAGCAGGCTCTCGATGTCGCGCGCCAGCCGCTCGCGGTCGCGCTCACGGATGACCTCCGGCAGCGGCACCGGGCCCCAGGTGATTTTGATCCCGGCCTTGCGAAACATCCCCTCCGCCAGGCGCCGCGACGACGAGGGCACCAGCAACACCGCGACTCCCTTGCGCCCGGCCCGCCCGGTGCGGCCATTGCGGTGCTGCAGCACCTCGGCGTTCTGCGGCAGGTCCGCCTGGACGATCAGCCCCACGTCGGGCAAGTCGAGACCGCGCGCCGCCACGTCGGTCGCCACCAGCACCTGCGCACGGCCGTCACGCAGCGCCTTCAGCGCGCGGGTGCGCTCGGGCTGGGTCAGCTCGCCCGACAGCGCCACCGCCGCGAAGCCGCGCTCGATCAAGTTGGCGCTCAGGTGATTGACTGCGTCGCGCGTGGCGCAGAAGACGATGGCGCTCGGCGAGTCGGAGAAGCGGATCGTATTCACCACTGCGTGCTCACGCTCTCGCGTTGCGATCAGGTGCGCGCGGACCTCGATGTCCTGGTGCGCCTGGGTGGTCGGCGTGGCCGCGAGCCGCAGCGCATTCTTCTGGTAGCGGCGCGCCAGCTGCTCGATGGCCGCCGGCATGGTCGCCGAGAAGAGCATCGTGCGCCGCGCGGGGGCCGCGTCCTTGAGCAGCGTCTCCAGCTCGTCACGGAAGCCCATGTCGAGCATCTCGTCGGCCTCGTCGAGCACCAGGACCTTGAGCGAAGTGAGGTCCAGCGTCTTGCGCTCGAGGTGGTCAACCAGCCGCCCCGGCGTGCCGACGACGATGTGCGGCCCCTCGCGGAGCGCCCGGATCTGGCGGCCCATCTCCGTCCCGCCGACGCAGGTGGCGATGCGTGCCCCCACCTTGGCAAACAGCCACTCCAGCTCCGACGCCACCTGCGTTGCGAGCTCGCGCGTGGGCGCCACCACCAGCGAGAGCGGTTTGGAGGGGCGGGTGCCGCCTTCCAGCAGCTCGGCCGACATCGCGAGCCCGAATGCAAGCGTCTTGCCCGAGCCAGTGCGCGAACTGACGATCAGGTCGCGCCCATTCGCCTCGTCGGAGAGCACCGCCTGCTGCACGGGAGTGGGTGTCTCGTAGCCGCGCGCCGCGATGGTGGCCAGCAGCAGCGGGGGCGCTCCAAGGGCAGCAAAAGTGTCAGCCATGCCTTCTCGTGCTGCACCTGCGCGCTGCCGTCAAGCTAACAGACTATAAATCCGGGATGCCACGCGCCATCCTCGCCTTTGCTGCATTGCTCGTCTGTACGGCTTGCCACCAGAACCTGCGTCCGTCCGCGGAACCGAAACGCCCCCCCGAGCATGTGGAGGGCATGGCGTCTTTCTATGGTCCCGGTCTCGAAGGTCACCTGACCGCGAACGGCGAGCGCTTCGACCCCAAGGCGATGACCGCGGCCCATCGCACCCTGCCCTTCGGCGTCCGCGTGCGCGTGACCAATCTCGAGAACGGCCGCTCGGCGATCGTGCGGATCAATGATCGCGGGCCCTACGCGCACGAGCGGCTGATCGACGTGTCGATGGCCGCGGCACGCGTGCTGGACATGCTGCGCCGGGGCGTTGCGCGGGTGCGGCTGGAAATTCTCTGATTCTATCAATTGAAGCTTGAGGGCCGGGACGCTGCGGACCCAGCCGGAAGGACCTCTCGCCCGCCGACCGCGCGGACGTCTCGCTCGCGCCCTTCGCGTGACTTGCTTCCGTTGACGATTTGCCGCGCGCCGCCGCCTCAGGCGGGTAAAGTAAGGCGCATGGGACTTGCCGAATGGCTGGAAAGTTTTCGCGAGCTGCACGAGCGGGCGCGGGCGGGCAAGCTGAGCGGGCCTGACCTGCGCGGCTATTACGACAGCCGCGACGAGCTGGCCACCGCACTCATCGGGGCGCAGCGGCTCACCCTCGACCCCGCGCTGCCGGCGCGGCACTCGCTGCGCGTTGCGCGGGCCCTCCAGGTCGACTTCGCCATGCCGGGCGGCAAGGAGCGCTGCATGACGCTGGACCTTTCGCTCTCCGGTTTCTCGGCAATGATGGGGAAGCAGCCCTCCGCCACCGAGAGTCTCGAGGCCACGCTGCGTATGCCGGACGGCGTGCCGCTGGAAGGGCGCGTCATGGTGCAGGGCGCCCGGCGCCAGGGAGCCAGCCACCGCGTATCGTTTGCGTTCAAGCAGCTGCTCCCGGCCGACGAAGAGCGCCTCGCCTTCGTCGTCTTCGACGTGGCGCTCACGCTGCTGCGGAAACCCTGAACAACTCAAAATCTCACTTGTTGCGATCAAGGTCGGGCCGGGTAGTGTGCGGAGCATGACCGGCAAGCAGCTCAAAGTCCTGCGCGCGGCGCTGCAGAAGCTGCGCGCGCAGGCGCTTTTGACTGGGCCCGCGCCCATCAAGCCCAACACGCGCGATGAGACGCAGGTAGGCACGGTCGACGAGGACGCGCAGGCGCTGGGGGAGATGCTGCAAGTGCTCTCCTCGCAGCGGAACAAGGGACAGAAAGAGTTGCTGGCGCGCATCGACGCAGCGCTGCGGCGGGTCAACGATGACCCTGACGACTTCGGGCGCTGCCAGGATTGCGAGGAGGCGATCCCCGTGAAGCGCCTGGAGCTGATGCCCTATGCCACTCTCTGTGCCGCCTGCCAGACCAAGCGGGACCCGCAGCGCGGCGCCGCCCGCAAGAAGATCACCGACTATCAATAAGTCTTCGCAAACCACAGGAGTCACTATGACCGTGAAGATCACTTGTCGCCCCAATGGTCCTTATTTGATTGAGAACGACGGAACGGTCGAGTTGACCGATACCGCCGGCACGAAGATCGATCTGACCGGCAAGCCAAAGTTCGCGCTCTGCCGCTGCGGCGCTTCGGCCTTGAAGCCGTTTTGCGACGGGACGCACTCGAAGATTTGCTTCCAGGCCGCCGAGGCCGCGGTGGCAAAGAAGCCTTGACTCTCGAGGGCGCTGGGGCCGAGGGGCTCCCCTCGCAGGTCGGGAGCCGCGCAGGATCACGCCGAGGGTTCCTGCAGCGCGGTGCGGAGGACGACGGAGGCGATGACGACTCCGCCGCCGAGGAGAGCCCAGGGGCCGGGGCGTTCGCCGGTGCCGAGTAGCACCCAGACCGGATTGAGCACCGGCTCCAGCATCGAGATCAGCGATGCTTCCGCTGCGGGTACGCGCTTGAGACCGCGATTGAAGAGCATATAGGCAATTCCCATCTGGACGATGCCCAGATAGAGCAGCACGCTGGCGCCGGTGAGGGTGAGCGCACGCATCGGCCCGATCGCGAAGGGCAGCGCCAGTGCGGCCGCGAGCAGGTTGCCGAGCATCATGGACGGCAGCGAGTCGCCCTGCTCGCCCCGCGCATCGCGGCGCAAGAGCAGGACAGTCAGCGCGAAGAAAATCCCGGACAGTGCACCGAGCAGGTTCCCGGTGAGTTGGCCAGTCTCGACCCGTCCGACGAAGAAGAAGGACATCCCGGCCAGCGAAAGCGCGACGCAGAGCGCGTCGAGGCGGCGGAAGGGCTCGCGCAAGATCAACGGCGACAGCATCAGCACATAAGCCGGTCCGGTGTATTGCAGGAAGATGGCGTTGGCGGCCGTGGTCAGCTTGGTGGCTGAAACGAAAGTGAGGATCATGCAGGCATAGGCGAGCGCGGTGGTCCAGCGCGCCCTGCGCAGGCTGGGACGGACCACCAGCGCGTAGAAAACCACCGTCACCAGCGCGCGGCCGAAAGCGACCGCCAGCGCCGGCATCGGCGCGAGCTTGATGAAGAGGCCACCGCTCGACCAGAGGACGGCAGCGCCGGCCACCGAGAGAACCGCGCCGCGCATATCCCGGGTCATCAAGAGCGCGTTCTACGGCACGGCGGCGACGACCGCGAGCGCTATCGCCCGTGGGTCGCCAAAAGAATCCATCAAGTGTCCCCACATTTTGGTGTGGCCGCCAAAGAATGCGTAAGGTGTCCCCAGATTCAAGGGACCTCACCGAAGATGGCGAGGCCGCCTTCGACGGGGACGTAGAGGGCGGGCGGCAACACCAGGGTGTCGAGCGACATGCGCCCGTCCGGAAAGCGCCTGTAGCTCGAGTATATTATTCTCGACAGCGCCTGATTGAATGGGATCAAAACAGGTCCAATGCTCATCAGGCCCCCGGGTCACAGCGACTCGCTGCACGACGAGCAGGGGAAGCAAGCGGAGCAAGTTCGATCCCAACCTTCAATCGCCGACAAGGGAGAAGCCCGCGGCGCGCAGGACCGGCCCGACGTCGCAACACGGAAGGCGACGAGAAGATCCATTCAGCAGCAAAGGCCTTGGCGCTTTAGCGTCTGGTATAAAGTCGTTCCCTGTTCGAGGAGGTGCTTGATGCGCCCTGACCCAGCGGCCGAGGAAGGTGTTGCCGTCCGCACACTCTGTATCGACGTCGGTGGCACCGGATTGAAAGCGCTCATCATCGACGAGCGCGGCAGGGCGCAAGGCCCTCGAGTCCGCGTCGCCACACCTCGTCCCGCGACGCCGGAAGCGGTGCTGGAGGCGCTGTGCGCGCTGATTTCTCCGCTGGGCAAATATGAGCGCATCTCAATGGGCTTCCCCGGCGTAGTGACCGGGGGCATTACCCGTTCCGCGCCGAACCTGGACGGCGATTGGGCCAACTTCCACCTTGCGGAAAAGGTGAGCGCCAGCACCGGCAAGCCCGTGCGGCTATTGAACGATGCCGGCGTGCAGGGCCTCGGCGTCATCGAGGGCAAGGGCGTTGAACTGGTGCTCACGCTCGGCACCGGAATGGGCTGCGCGCTCTTCGTCGATGGCCGCTATGTGCCCAATCTCGAGCTCGCGCATCATCCCTTCAAAGGTCACCAGACCTATGAGGAATACGTCTCCGCGAAAGCACGCGAGAAGCTCGGCAACAAGAAGTGGAACAAGCATGTTGCGCGGGTGATCGCGCAGGTCATCCCCGTCTTCAATCCCGACCGTATCTATCTGGGCGGCGGCAACTCGAAGCATTTGCGCATCGCTTTGCCGCCGCGAGTGAAGGTAACGCCGAATGAGGCGGGCCTGCTGGGCGGACTTGCGCTCTGGAAGGATTGACTTAAAAGAGGAACTGAAGCCGAGCCGGCGTTCCTCAGCCGAGCGACGCGCTGACGCTCATTGGAATCTTCAACGCGGCCGACATCGGACAGCCGCTCTTCGCATCTTCAGCGGCCTTCTTGAATGCTGCATCATCAATACCCGGAACGATGCCTTTGACCGTCAGCGCGGAGTTCTTGATCTCGAAGCCGCCGCCGCCCGCCTTGGGGCCGAAGGTCACCACGCAGCTGGTCTCGAGCTTCGTCGCCTTGTGGCCGCCCAGCGCGAGGCCGTGCGACAGCGCCATCGAGAAGCAGCTCGCATGCGCCGCCGCAAGCAGTTCTTCGGGCGTGGTGTGAGTGGACGAGCCCTCGGTGCGAGCCTTCCAGCCGAGCGGCGCGTCCTTCACGCACCCGCTCGCGGTGCTGGTGCTGCCCTTGCCGGACACCAAATCGCCTGCCCAGACCGCGCTCGCCTTGCTCTCAGCCATAAAGAATCTCCTTGAAGGGTGAACGGTGCAGTTAACGCCTGTCGGTTTCCGTTGCAACAATCGCACAGGCGATCTGTCGGCTGTGACTTGACTGAACTGATATTCAGGCCCGATGCGCGCCGTCTCCAATCCTCCCAATCCCTGGCTGAGTGCCGAGGTCGAGTATCTCGAAGGCGAGCCGCCGGGCGCGCGACTCGAGGTCTATGAAGACCACACCCGGGAGATCCTCTCCTCGAATGACAGTCCCGATGTCGGCTTTACCTGGAGCGTCAATCCCTATCGCGGCTGCTTCCACGGCTGCGCTTATTGCTACGCGCGGCCTTCGCACGAATACCTCGGGCTCGGCGCGGGGACCGACTTCGACCGGAAGATCACCGTCAAGCCGGACGCGGCGCGCCTGCTCCGCGAGGCCTTCGAGCGTCGCAGCTGGAAAGGCGAACTCATCGTCTTCAGCGGTGTGACCGACTGTTATCAGCCATTGGAGGCTTCCTATCGACTGACGCGCGGCTGCCTCGAGGTCTGCGCGGAATATCGCAATCCGGTCGGTATCATTACCAAGGCGCCGCTCATCGAGCGTGATATCGAGCTTTTGGTCGAGCTGCAGGCCAGGGCGCGCGTCAGCGTGTCGGTCAGCATCCCTTTATGGGACCGCGATCACGCACACGCGCTGGAGCCTTATGTCGCCACGCCGCAAAGGCGAATGAAGACTATCGAGCGGCTGGCGCAGGCGGGGCTGGACGTCGGCGTGAATATCTCGCCTATGATTCCGGGCCTGGGGGATTCTGCTATCCCCGCGATCCTGGAAGCGGCGGCGCAGGCGGGCGCGCGCCGGGCAGGCTTCGTCTTCCTTCGCCTGCCCGGGTCGGTGGCGAAAGTGTTCGAGGAACGGCTGCGCGAGACGCTCCCGCTGGGAGCGGACCGAATCATGAATCGGATCCGTGACGCCCGTGGCGGCAAGCTATACGACGCGCGCTTCGGCCTGCGCGGACAGGGACAAGGCAACTATGCCGAGGCCGCGCGCGCCTTGTTCGACGCTACCGCGCGCAGGCTGGGACTCGACCGCCAATGCATCGGCAGTGACGAGCGGGACACCTTCACGCGTCCCGGACGCGGTTGCCAGTTGCCGCTACTTTGACGGATCATTCCTTGCTCGACAGGAAGGTCGAGTAGAAGCTCTGCCAATGGTTTTGATCGCGCTCCTCACCGCCGCCTCTTTCAGCGCGACCCCCGATGCACTGGTGCTCGGCAACAATGCCGTCAGCGAGCTTGTGGTCCGTGCGCCCGGCGCCACGCGCGTCGCGATCTCCTCGAGTGTTGGCCTTGTCTCCGAGGTCACCGGCAGCAACGGAGTCTTCTACGCGCGCTATACGCCACCCTCGCTCAATGCGCCCACCGTCGCGCTCTTGCTCGCGGTCATCGACGGCACCGGGCTGTCGTGGCTCTCGCTGCCGCTCTCCGGCAGCGAGCCCCTCGCGCTCGAGACTCGTCCGCTGACCAAGGTCGAAGTGGAGATCGCCGGCAAGACGTTTGACCCGGTGGTCACCGATCGCAAAGGTTTGGCGAGCGTCAACGTGGTGCTCCCTCCTGGCGTCCGCGAGGCCACGCTGCACCTCACCGACCGGCAGGGAAACAAGTCCGAGAAGCCGCTCGACCTTCAACCGCCGCCCTTCTCGCGGCTGCGCATCGCGGCCCGTGCCGAGGCGGCCAACAGCGCCGCGCCCACCGAGGTGGAAGTCTTTGTCGTGCAGTCCGACGGCCGGCCCGACCGCCACGCGTCGGTGACCGTCACTTCCGACCGCGGCGAGGTCTTGCCGGCGGAATTGATCGCGCCCGGAATCTATTCGACCCGCGTCGTCGCGCCCGCGGGCGAGACCGAGGGAGAGCTGGTGCTCGAGGCCAAGGCGTCCGGCCAGCTGGCGCGATTCACGCTGCCGGTGAGACCGAAAGCCGTGCTCTTCGCGCAGCCCTTCTGGCCCAGCAACCTGGTCACGCGGCCGCCGTGGGCGCGATCGCTGGGGGCGATTGGCGGCGGCGGAATCACTTTCGATGGGGCAGGCTCGGGCACCTTCCTGCTCGAGTTCGCACTCCGCGCCGAGGTGCTGCCCATCGAGGCGGTGGCGCAGCTGGGCGGCTCTGTCTTCTCGACCGTTTCGCAGGGCTCGGGCGAGAGCGTCCAGGCAAAGGTGTTTTCCGTCAACCTTGGAGCTCGCGCAGGGGTCCAGCTGCGCCGCGGCCTCGACGCGCACGTCTCGCTGCTTTTCGGCCTGCAAGATCAATTCGTCCAGACCACGCTGGCCTCGAAACAGGTGCTCAATCTCGACGCCACCGGGCCGCGCGCGGCACTTGCGTTCGGCGTGACCCAGGCTGCCGGAGCGGGCCGCCTGCTGCTCCAGTTGCAGCTCGATTCGACGCCCAGCGGCCTCGCGCGCCTCACCGGCAGCCTGGGCGGCGCGCAAGCCCAGGCGGGTTATCTAGTGAACCTTCCCTGATTGAAGGAGTCTCTCCTTGATGATCCGACTTTTTGCCCTGCTGCTCTTCGCCGCGACCGCTTCGCGCGCCGAGGATATCGATTACAAGAAACTCTACACGTCGGTGTCGCCAGCCGTGGTGCTCGTCTACGGCGAGGAGGGGGAGACGGGCTCGATTGGAACTGGCTCCATCATTTACCAGGGCGGCGTGGTCGTGACCAATGCGCACGTCATCCTCAATCATGCGACCGGCAAACCATATGAAAAGCTCTTTATCTTCCTTAAACCAGATCGCGTGACCGGCCAGAATGCGACGGACCTGAAGCGGCCCTATACCGCGCAGTGGCTCACCTACAGTTCGTCAATGGATCTCGCGCTGCTCGTCATGCGCGATGCGCCCGAGGGCCTGCCGATGGTCGCCATCGCCGAGGGAGACGTGGGCGTGGGCGAGGCAACCGCGGCCATCGGCCACCCCGAGCACGGCGCGAAATGGTCGCTGACCACCGGCCGGATCGGCGGCGAATGGGCTGACTTCGAGGGCGTGAAGGGCAAGGACGTCTATCAAATGGAGACCAGCGTCAACCGCGGCAACTCGGGCGGCCCGCTGCTGGATGGCAATGGCAACATGGTCGGGATCAACACCTCGATCGCGCGCCGGTCCGAAGACGGGCTTGCGATCACCGGCGTCAACTTCGCCATCAAGAGTTCGGTGGTGCGGAAGTGGGTCGACGAGGCGTTGCGGGCGGTGAAGACTTCGCTCGACAAAGGCGAGCCGGTGCAGGCGCCACCGGCAGCGCAGGTGGCTGCGGCCGAGCCAGCGCCGCTTGGGACCGAGCAGCCGAAGGGCGAGAAGCTCTCCGACCCGATTGCTGCCGTCGCGCGCAAAACAGACGCGGCCTCTCCCGTGAAAGCGTTGCCGCCCGCTCCGGCTGCGGCGAGGACCGGCTTTACCTCGACGGTGCCGCCGGGAAAAACGCTGACGCCGGCCGAAGCGGTCCGCTTTCGTGCCGCCAAGGCATTCGATGACCTCGACGCAGAGTCCGCCAGACATCCAATCAAGAAGAACGGCCACTAACTGCTCGCGTAGCGCGCTAGTGTCCCGCGCCATGAACCGGCCACTGCGCGTCACGGCACCCAACGAGGCGGCTGCGCTGCTGCACTCGTTCACGAATCACCTCCTCTATTCGCTGGCGAAGGACCAGTACTCGGCGACCGCGCGCGACCGCTTCATGTCGCTTGCGCTCACGGTGCGCGACCGGCTGATCGATCGCTGGATCGCGACCCAGCAGCGCTATTACAAGAAGGACGCAAGGCGCGTCTATTACTTGAGCGCCGAGTTCCTGATGGGCCGCGCCTTGGGCAACAACCTGTTGAATCTGGGTCTGTACGACGTCGCCCGCGAAGCGATGACGATGCTGGGCCTCGAGCTGTCCGACCTCCTCGAGCAGGAGGTCGACGCGGGCCTCGGCAACGGCGGCCTCGGAAGGCTCGCGGCCTGCTTCCTGGACTCGATGGCGACGCTGGACCTGCCCGGCTACGGCTATGGCATCCGCTACGAGTTCGGAATGTTTGAGCAGGATATCCAGGACGGTTACCAGGTCGAGAAGCCGGACGAGTGGCTCCGGTTCGGCAATCCCTGGGAGATGCCGCGGCCCGAATACGCCATTCCAGTCCGCTTCGGCGGTCACGTCGAGGAGTATCTCGACAACTACAAGCTTGATGTTCGCTGGACCGGCGGCGAGGAGGTCGTCGGCATGCCGTATGACACGCCGATTGCGGGCTATGGCAACAACACCGTCAATACCCTGCGGCTGTGGCGGGCCCGCGCCAGCAGCGAATTCGACCTGCACGTCTTCAATGACGGCGATTACGAAAAAGCGGTGCTCGACAAGAACCGCTCCGAGACGATCTCGAAGGTGCTCTATCCCAGCGACCTGAAGATGTTCGGCAAGGAGTTGCGGCTGCGGCAACAGTACTTCTTCGTCGCCTGCTCCCTGCACGACATCGTCCGGCGCCACCTGTCGACGCACAAGACGTTGGACGACCTGGCCGACAAGGTCGCCATCCAGTTGAATGACACCCACCCGGCGGTGGCGATTCCCGAGCTGATGCGCATTCTGGTCGACGAGCATTCCATCCACTGGGACCGGGCCTGGGAGCTCACCGTCGCCTGCTTTGGTTATACCAATCATACCCTCCTGTCCGAGGCGCTCGAGACCTGGCCGGTCGAGCTTTTCCAGCGGCTGCTGCCGCGGCATCTCAGCATCATCTACGAGATCAACCGGCGCTTCCTGCGGCAGGTGAAGAATCGCTTCCCCTATGACGAACCACGCATCGGCCGCATGTCCTTGATTGGCGACGGCCGTATCCGCATGGCGTATCTGGCAGTGGTGGGCTCACATTCGGTCAATGGCGTCGCAGCGCTGCACACCGATCTATTGAAGCAGTCGCTGCTGCACGACTTCCACGAAATGTGGCCCGAGCGATTCAACAACAAGACCAATGGCGTCACGCCGCGGCGCTGGCTGCTGGCTGCAAATCCCGCGCTCGCCGAGGCCATCTCGCGCCGCATCGGTGACACCTGGCCTACGCATCTGGACGAGCTGGCCAGGTTGATTCCCTTCGCGGAAGATGCGGAATTTCGCTCCGAGGTTCGAGCGATCAAGGCCGCGAACAAGGACATGCTCGCGACCTATATTGAAAAGGAGCACAAGGTCTCGATCGACCGGAAGTCCATCTTCGACGTGCAGGTCAAGCGGCTTCACGAGTACAAGCGGCAATTGCTCAACGTGCTTCATGTGGTGGCGATGTATCTGCGCATCAAGAAGGACCCTTCCATTGTAATGGTCCCGCGCACGTTCATCTTCGGCGGCAAGGCCGCGCCAGCCTATTTCGTGGCCAAGAACATCATCAAGCTGATCAACTCGGTCGGGAACGTCATCAATGCGGACCCGCAGGTCAATGATCGGCTCAAGGTCGTCTTCCTCGCCAACTATCGAGTGTCCCTGGCCGAACGAATCTTCCCCGCTTCGGATCTGAGCGAGCAGATCTCCACGGCCGGCAAGGAGGCGAGCGGCACCGGCAATATGAAGTTCGCGCTGAACGGCGCGCTCACCATCGGCACGCTCGACGGCGCCAACGTCGAAATTCGCGAGGAAGTCGGCGCCGAGAACTTCTTCCTCTTTGGCCTGACCGAGCGCGAGGTCGCGGAGCAGCAGAAGCGTGGCTACCGGCCACGCGATTTCTACGAGCAGAACGCGGAGTTGAAGGCCGTACTGGACTTGATTCATTCAGGCTTCTTCGAGCCCGACCAGCCCGATCTCTTCAAGCCTCTGATTCAATCACTGCTCGATTCGGACACTTATTTCCTGCTCGCCGACTTCCAGTCCTACGTCGATTGCCAGGCGCGGGTGAGCGAGGCTTTCCAGGACCAGGAACAGTGGGCGCGCATGGCCATCATCAATATCGCCAGGATGGGCAAGTTCTCCTCCGACCGCACCATCGCGGAATATGCCCGCGAGATCTGGCGCGCGACGCCGGTGCCAGGCTGATGGGACTGCTCACCTTTCTGCGCAAGGTGCTGGCTCGCGTACCGAAGGCGCCGCCGCGCGTTGCCGACGCGCGGTTCGCCGCCGACCCGTGGTTGGGCGCGCTGTTTGCGGGGTTGAGCGATCGATACCGGCTTGCTGAGGATGGCTCACAGATCTTGCGCCGCACTGGCCGCGAGCGCTTCAACAAGATGCCTGTCTGGATTCAATCCACCGGGCGCTCCGTCGCGGGTGACTATGAAGTCCGCGGGGACGTCGCGCGCGGCCGCGAAATCCTCAACGAGCGCGTCACGCCCCGGCTGGCGGCGTTGGGTTTATCGAAAGGCATTGAATCGGTCGAGGATTGGGCCGGCGACGTGCTCACCCGCCGCTACCAGGGACGCTGCGACGACGCCGTCACCGCCGCCGCCGCGGTGAAGTTCTTCTGCGAGGAATCGGAGTTGCAAATCAACACTGCCGCCGAGTAACGGGATTTCGCCTGCTGGTCGGTGCCGGGGAAACGCAGCGGCCCGATCTCTTTGGCGCAGTGCTCTGCGGTGTCCCGCCGCTCGATAGGGTCCGATATCATTTGTCAGGCTCCGGCAAGGTCTGGAGTTCGGGGCATTGGAACGGCCGAGGACACAGGCGCAAAGCGATGCTCGGACGACGGATACTGATCCCTACGCTTCTACGAAGACCGATAAGCCGGCCGAGCCGCTGAAGGGCCCCCTGACGATCGCCCAGGGCTGGGACAGATCTCCGTGCCGGTGACCTTCAATTCGAGCCAGTGACCCTGGATTTCCACGGGGCTCCCATCATTCGCAGGCAATCGGGAAACCCTGTTCACGAGCTTTGGCTGCATCGGCAACCGCGCTTACCCGGGGCTGCCGGATGACGAGGCGTCCGTGACCATTCCCGGCAGCGCACGCTTGCCCTTGCTCGCCGGCTGCGCGCAGTGGTGCACGCCAGCGACGAGTTGGAGAAGTTCCACCGTGCCCGCGCGGCTGCGGCGACCACCCGTCCGGCCTGAAGCGCTATTGTGACGGCTCCTGGAGCGTTACAGTTCAATGATCAACCCGCGTCTCAATCTTCCCTTGCATCAGCGGTCGTAGCGACCCACCTTCCCTCGCCACACCGGAGTGCCGGACGCGGCGCACCATTGAATTGGAGCGCGCCTCGGGTGACCCCGAAGGATTGATGCCTCTCTGAAGAATTGATGCCTCTCTGTCGCTGCCTTCCGGCCGCCCTCGCGGGCGCCGAGAAATGATGGCGGCAGTCCAGGCAGCTTTTGTGGCCGATACGGAAGCGTCAGCGTCCTACACACCTGGAATGAAAGAGGAACATGAGGAGTTCACTGAAAATGGAGAGTGGAATGACCGATCCGGGAAAAGCAGTCTGCTCGTTGGGCCTTCTCTTGCTCGCGCTCGCGGCGGGTTGTGGAAGCGATAACGCAAACCAATCACCGACGGGCCCCGGCGCGGGGACAGGCACTGGCGCTGCCGGTGCTCACGGCCCAGCACCTGTCGTTCTCGGAACGGCCGGCAGTTTTGTGATTCTGGCTAAATCAGGAATCACCAACGTTCCTACTTCCAAGGTCACCGGAGACATCGGCTTGAGCCCCTCCGCTGCCAGTTTTATCACCGGCCTCGATTTGATCCTGCCCTCAGGAGGCGCAGCCTCGACCTCGGCCCAGGTCACGGGAAACGTCTACGCTTCTGACTACGCGGTCCCGACTCCTTCCAACCTGACCACCGCGATCAGCAACATGCAGACCGCCTACGTCGATGCCGCCGGACGGCCCACGCCCGATCACACCGAGCTTGCTTCCGGCAGTATTGGCGGACTGACGCTCCCCCCTGGGCTCTACAAATGGACCAACACGGTCAACATTCCTACCGACGTGACTCTCAATGGCGGTCCGAATGATGTGTGGATTTTCCAGATCGCCGGAGGAATTACCCAGGCGTCCGCTGCCAAGGTGATCCTCGCGGGTGGCGCGCTGCCCAAGAACATCTTCTGGCAGGTCTTCGGTGTCGTCGACATCGGAACCACTGCGCACATGGAGGGCGTCATTCTTTCCCAGACCTCGATCACCCTCAAGACCGGGGCTTCAGCGAACGGCAGGCTGCTCGCGCAGACCGCGGTCACCCTGGCTGGAAGCACGGTAGTGGCGCCGTAGCGAAACGGTTGCGCTGGCCTTCATTCAATTAACCCATCAGGAGAAACCCATGAACCGATTCCAAATACTCGCCACACCCGCCAAGTGGCTCCTGGCCTCGACCCTGGCCGCCGCTCTTGCCACCGGATGCGGAGGTGACCAGAGCTCCGCCAAGGCCATCACCGCCTATTCCCTTGCCGGAGCTACCGGGACCATCAACGAGACCGCGAAGACCATTTCCGTGGCGATGCCTTTCGGAACCAACCTGTCGGCACTGGTTGCAACCTTCATCACCACGGGCACCGGCGTCACCGTGGGGACGACGGCGCAGGTGAGCGGCACCACGGCGAACAACTTCGCCAGCCCGGTGCACTACCTCGTCTCCGCCGCCAACGGCTCGACCGCGGACTATGCGGTGACCGCAACGGTGGCACCCAGCAACGCCAAGATGCTGAGCACTTATTCGCTTGGAGGCGCGGCTGGAACGATCAGTGAAACCGCCAAGACCGTGGCGGTGACGGTGCCCTTCGCGACCAACGTCACCGCGATAATCGCCACCTTCACGACCACAGGCGCAACCGTCAAGGTCGGACCGACCGTCCAGGTGAGCGGCACCACTGCGAACAACTTCACCAACCCGGTTTCGTACATCGTGACCGCTGCCGACAGCACGACCGCGACCTACACGGTGACGGTCAACGTGGCTGCCGCTCCCGCGGTCTGCTCTGGAGCAAGCTGCGTCGACCTCGGCAAGTCTGCGAACTTTGCCATCCTGACGAAGGCAGGGATCACCGACGTTCCCGCCTCCCCAATCACCGGCAATATCGGCACCAGCTCAATCACCGGAGCCTCCATCACGGTGCCGTGCACGGACGTGCTGACGGGCCAAGTGTTTACAGACGATGCCAACTATCCAGGATTTACCTGCACAGCCACTGACAAGGTCGGGGCAGGCCTCGCGGTGGCCGACATGCAGACGGCGTACACCGCTGCCTCCAACAAGGCCCCTTCGGGCGGCGGGCTCGTGACTGCTTGTCCCGGAGTGGGAGCGATGAGCGACGTGAACGACAGCGGGGCCCTCGCCGCTGGTGTCTACAACTGCGCGGTCAACGTGACGATTCCTGGGAACCTGACTCTCAATGGCAACGCGACCGACGTCTGGGTCTTCCGGATCACGGGAAAGCTTACCCAGGCTTCCGCGACCAGAGTGAACCTGACTGGTGGAGCGCTGCCCCAGAACGTCTTCTGGCAGGTCTCCGATGTCGTGGAAATTGGAACGACCGCACATATGGAGGGAGTGATCCTCGCGCAGACGGCGATCCATGGCCTGACGGGAGCATCGGTCAAGGGCCGGTTGCTGGCGCAGACCGCGGTGACTCTCGATACGACGACCGTTACCCAGCCCTAGAAGTTGGTTGGGGACGTAAGGCCGTTGGCCCGCGTCACCATGCCCACCTCGTTCAGGGTGGCGCATGGCGGACGCGGGGTCGAGGCAGCGCAGGTTCCTCTCCAGAGCAGCGCGATCCGTTGGCGATCGCGCTGCTTTTCTGCGAGGAATCGGAGCTGCAGATCAACACCGCCGCCGAGTCACGCGATTTCCCCGGAGAGTGCCGTTCGGCGGTTTCTCAGCCTTCCGCCAGCTTTTCGCTGACCAGCTTTCCGATCTCCGTGAAGAGCTCCCGGCCGGTCTTCGAGTCGAGCCACCGCGTTCCGTCCCAGCTGAAATGCATGGCGGACAAGTTCGCGGCGACCCAGATCTGGCGCGCGGCTGCGTGGCTATTGATGATGTACTTCGTGCCGTCCTCGAACTCGAGGGCGAGGATGCCGTTTGCGAGGTCGGCATCGACCTGGTCGCGCACGGCCTTGTCCAGCCGGTCCAGTGTGTCGCCCGCGATCTTTTCAAATTCGGATTCGGTCATTGAGCATCTCCCTGAAGATCAAGCCCGGCCAGCTTGAGCAGCGCCTCGTCGGTGACGCGCATGGTGAGCCACTCCTTCTCCAGCCGCGCGCCCAGGCTCTGGTAGAACTCAATGGCCGGCGTGTTCCAGTCGAGCACCTGCCACTGGAATCGGCCGCAGTTTTCGCGCACCGCGATGCGCGCCAGTTCGATGAGCAGCGCCTTGCCGATGCCCTGCTTGCGGAACTCGGGACGGACGAAGAGATCTTCCAGATAGAGCCCGGGGCGGCCCTTCCAGGTCGAATAGTTGAGAAAGAAAAAAGCGAACCCCGCGGGCCGCCCGGACCATTCGGCGATGAGCACGCGAAACTTCGGCTGCGGCGTCTCGAAGCCATCGCGCAGCAGGTCGGCCGGGGTGGCGACGGCCAACTCGGGCGCGCGCTCGTAGTCCGCCAGTTCGCGGATGAGCTCGAGGATCAGGGGAACGTCAGTCGAGATGGCCGGCCGGAGGGCGAGCATGGGGCGCGCAGTCTAGACGATTCGGCTAGGGTGCGGCCCCAAGTGCCTCCCGCTTCTCTGAGAATCGTCACCTGGAACGTGCGCTACTTCGGGCACGCCCTGCGCGGACTCGCCAGCACGCGCCGCGGAAAGACCGGCGTGGCGGCGGCCCTGGCGGCACTCAAACCCATGGCGGACATCATTTGCCTGCAGGAGGTGGAGACCATCTCGCTGCGCTCGTCGCTGGTGTTCCGGCGCGCGCACCAGGCCGAGACGCAGCTCGAGTCATTCATGTCAGAGCTGGAGCAATCATTCGAAACGCTGCCGCCGCCCTTTCCTTATGAGGCCTTCTATTTCCGCGCCCACGCGACCCGGCTGGGGAATACCCAGCTCTCGAGCATGGGACTTGCGGTGCTGGTCAATCGCTATCGGCTGAAGATTGACCAGCACAATGCAGAAGTGCCGGAGGACATCACCTATCACCACGTCAAGCGTTGGAAGGATCGCAAGCAGGCCCGCATCTGCGCTCACCTGCGTCTGACCGCGCCCGGCGGCCGTCCCTTCCACATCTTCAATACGCATCTCAGCCTGCCGACGCCGTTCACGCGCGACTTCTGGAACAAGCGCGACAAGATGGGCTTTGGCTTCAACCAGCTGCACGAGGCGCGCTCACTCGCGACCTTTCTCCGCAAGCACGCAGGTAGCGAGCCATTCATTGTCTGCGGAGATTTCAACTCTCCGCCCGCGTCGCCGGTGTATCGCTATCTGACCGAGGAGGCCGGGCTTCTCGGCGTGCAAAAGGAGTTAGGGCAGATCGACGGGTCGCCGCGCGGCTTCCCCACTGCCGGCTTCATGAATCTGCGGATGCACCTTGATCATCTGTTCTCGGGCGGTGAGGTGCGCTGGCTGGACCTTGAGCCCACGGCGCCATTCGGCGACAAGAAGAGTCCCTTTCACGGGATCTCCGACCACATGCCGCTCATCGCGCGCTTCCAGATTTAGATAGGCTCTCAAGGGCTGTCGTTCAATGACCATCCGCGCCACCTTCCTTGTCGCCGCCCCCGACCAGCCCGGCCTGGTCGCCCGTCTCGCCGGCTTCTTTTATGAGCGCGGTCTCAACATCGTCGACGCCGGCCAGCACAGCGACCGCGAACCGAAGAGCTTCTTCATGCGGCTCGTCATCGAGCTCGCGCCCACCACCGATCGCGACGAGCTCCAGCGCGGCTTCGCCGCCGTCTGCACCGCACTCTCCGCCAACTGGTCCGCGGGCTTCAGCGACCTCCTCCCCCGGGTCGCCATCCTGGTGACTCGCGAGGCCGCCTGCCTCTACGACCTGGTCCTCCGGCAGCGCTCAGGCGAGCTGCGCTGCGAGATCCCTTTTATCGCCGGCAATCAACCGGACCTCGCCGCCGCGGCCGAGAGCTTCGGCATCCCTTTCCACCATCTGCCCGTCATCCGCGAGACCCGGCCCGCGCAGGAGGCTCAAATCGCAGCCCTCGCGAAAGAACACCGCCTCGATTTGATCGTGCTCGCGCGCTACATGCAGGTGCTCTCCGCCGACCTGCTCGCCCGGCTTCCGCAGGTCATCAATATCCACCACGGCTTCCTGCCTGCATTCCAGGGAGCGCGGCCGTACCTGCAGGCGTTCGAGCGCGGCGTGAAGATGATCGGCGCCACCGCGCACTACGCGACCGCAGAGCTGGATCAAGGACCGATCATCGAGCAGGACGTCGCGCGCGTAACCCACCAGATGGACGCCGAGGAGCTCTCGCGCGTCGGCCGCGATGTCGAGCGCGTGGTCCTCGCCCGCGCCGTCCGCGCGCACCTCGAGCGCCGCATCCTGGTGGAAGGCCGCCGCACCATCGTCCTCTAAAGGCAAGCGGTCTCGAAGAAATCCCGCGCCAAGCCGCTGTGGTCGCGGCCGTAAATCGCGTGTAAAGGATGCGCCGAAATGACCGCAGCCCGCTCCGTCTCTGAACGCACCATCGTGCTCCTGGTCGCCGCGGTGCAGTTCATCAACATCCTCGACTTCGTCATGGTCATGCCGATGGGGCCGGACTTCGCGCACGCCCTCGGCATCCCCGCCTCGAACCTGGGCTTCATCGGCGGCGCGTACACCGCTGCGGCCGCGGTCTCGGGCCTCGCGGGGTCCTTTTTCCTCGACCGCTTCGACCGCCGGCCCGCGCTGGGCGTGGCCATGGTCGGCCTCGTCGCCGGCACCGCGATGGGCGGCCTCGCCACCGGCATGTCCACGCTCCTGGCCGCGCGCTTCGTCGCCGGCTTCTTCGGCGGCCCCGCCACCTCCATCGCGCTCTCCATCGTCGCGGACGTGGTCCCGCCCGGACGCCGCGGGAAGGCCATGGGCCTGGTGATGGGCGCTTTGGCGCTCGCCTCGGTGGTCGGCATCCCGACCGGGCTCTACCTCGCGACCGTGCTGGGCTGGCGCTCCCCCTTCTTCGCCGTGGCTGCGCTCGGCGTCATCATCGCGTGCGGAGCGGTTTTCTTCATGCCACCGATGCGCGACCACCTCGCCGCGCGCCGCGAGCAGACGCGCTTCGCCCAGCTCATCCAGAATCGAAACGTGCCCGTCTCGTGGACCATGACCTTCCTCGTGATGATGGGCGCCTTCCTGCTCATCCCGAACATCTCGGCCTATGTGCAGGGGAACCTGGGCTACCCGCGCGCGGACCTCGGCAAGCTCTATCTCTTCGGCGGCATCGTCAGCTTCTTCGCCACCCAGCTCGCCGGCCGCGCGGTGGACAGGTGGGGCAGTTTCCGCAGCGGCACCCTCGGCACCGTCCTCTTGATCATCGCCACCTTCGGCAGCTTCGTCATAGTGCCGCCACCCTGGCCGGTGATGGTCATCTTCCTCTCCTTCTTCCTCGCCTTGGCCTTCCGCAATGTGGCCTACAACACGTTGACGACGCGCGTGCCCGGCGGCGGCGAGCGGGCGCGCTTCATGTCGATCCAGTCGGCGGTGCAGAACACCGCGGCGGCGCTGGGCGCGTTCCTCTCGGCGCGCCTCCTGACCGAGCTGCCGAATCACCAGCTGGCCGGAATGCACCGGGTGGCCGGGCTCTCCATCGCTCTCACCGCGGTGCTGCCGGTCATGCTCTTCATCGTCGAGAGCGGGGTGAAGCGCAAAGAGCAGGCTACGGCCAGCGCCGTGCTTCCGAACGACCCGAGCACCGGCCTCGTGGTCGCTGTTTCGCCACCGGCCTCCGCTGAAGCGCGCGCGCTCGCTGGAGAGCGGCACTGAGCGTCCGCATCGAGCTGCGTGAGCTGCTGCGGCTGGCGGTGCCCATCGCGGCGTCACAGGCCGGCATCGCCTTGATGGGCCTGATCGATACCGCGGTCGTCGGCCGGCTGGGCGCGGGGCCGCTCGGCGCGGTCGGCCTCGCGAACGGGCTCTTCTTCGGGCTCGCAGTGGTGGGCCTCGGCATCATGTTCGGCCTCGACCCGCTGCTCTCGCAGGCGGTGGGCGCGGGAGACGACCGGCGCGCGCGCGAATTGCTCTGGCAGAGCGTCTGGCTCGCGGCGCTCGCTACCGCGGTGCTGTCGCTGCCCATCGCGCTTTTGCCGCTGTTGCTGCGGCCCGCGGGCGTTGCGCCTGAGCTCATCGCCGACGCGCGAGGCTTCCTGCTCTGGCGGCTGCCCGGACTCTTCCCCCTGCTCGCCTTCGCCGGTGTGCGCTCGTATCTGCAGGCGCGCGGAGTGCTGCGGCCGGTCGTGATCGCCATCGCCTTCGCCAACCTCTGCAACCTCGGGCTCGACATTCTTTTCGTCTTTGGCTGGCGCTTCGTTCCCGCCTTCGGGGCGTCCGGGGCGGGCATCGCGACCAGCCTCTGTTCGGTGGTGATGTGGCTCATCCTGGTGGCCGCGGTGCGCTCGCCTCGAGCGCCGCGCGTGCGCCGGCGGCCGGTGCACGCAGATCTCCGGCTGGCGCTGGGGCTGGGCGTGCCGGTCGGTCTGCAAATGGGCGCCGAGGTCTCTGTCTTCGCGCTCGTGGGATTGCTCGCCGGACGGATGGGCGCGCTGCCGATGGCGGCGCACCAGGTCGCGCTGGCGCTGGCAAGCTTCACCTTCTGCGCCGCGGTCGGCGTCGGCCAGGCCGGATCGGTGCGCGTCGGCTGGGCCATCGGCGCCGGCGACTCGATCGGTGCACGCCGCGCGGGCCTGGTTGCGTTTGCCGCAGGCACGTCCATCATGGCGGTGTCGGCGCTGGGCTTCCTGCTCGCGCCAGCGGCTCTGGCGCGGCTGCTGTCGAATCAGCAGGACGTGATCAGGGCCGCGGTGCCGCTGCTTGCGGTCTGCGCGGTGTTCCAAATCTCGGACGGCATCCAGGCCGTCGGCGCCGGCGTCCTGCGCGGCGCGGGCGACACGCATTACTCCTTCTGGGCGAACGTCTGCGGCCACTATCTGATTGGGCTCCCGATCGCGATTTGGCTTGGGCTGCACGCGGGCCGCGGCGTGATTGGCCTCTGGTGGGGACTGTGCGTCGGCCTCACCGCGGTCGCGGTGGCCCTGCTCGCGCGCTTCGTGCGCCTGTCGAGCCGCGAGATGAAGGCACTCGAGAAGCACCCCGGCTCCCGATCGAATTGAGCTGTGACGACTGCTGCCGGAAGACGCGCCGCACGGCACCACTGGACTACGACGGTGTTTCGCGATTTCGCCGAAGCGGACGCGGCCGAGATTGCGTTCTGGCTTTCGCTCCCCGTCGAGGCCCGCGTCGATCTGGCCGGTCGTTTGCGCGTTGAACTTTGCAACGAGCGAGTGGAGACCAGAATGCTCGACCCCGACTACAGCGATCGATGGTCAGCATTTCGCGCCCATGAGGTGAGTGCGGCGGGCGCGCGCATCGTGTAGGCAGCGCTGATGAGCTTTCTTTATGACGAGCAAGTCGCTGCGCAGCCCGACGCTGTCGCGGCAGTCCTGCTCCGGGACATCCCCGCGCTCGATCCCTTGAGGCCGGTGATCTTTGCCGGCCTCGGGACTTCGCTGCACGCCTGCCGCGTAGCTGCTGCCTGGCACGCGACGAGCGGGTACGGGGCGCTGGCGGTTGACGCGCACGAGCTCGCGCTGTCGCTCCCCATCCGGCGAAGCGACCAGGTCGTCTCCGTCAGCCACGGCGGTGGCCGCTTCGCCGCCGCCGTCCTCGCCAAGGCTCGAGCGGTTGGGGCGCTCACCATTGCCGTCGTGGGCGAGGGAGCCCGCAAGCCGGTCGCCGATCACGTCCTGCGCACCTGCCCCGAAGAGCGCGCCGGCACGCACACCGTCTCGTATCTCACCGCGCTCGCGACGCTCGGCTTGCTGCTGCGCGACCGGCATCTGACCGCGGCGCTCCGGTCCGTCCCAGCCTTGCTCCGCGAAGCGCTCGAGCTGGCCGCGCCCGTCGATGCGGCACAACGGCTCGTCGGCCGCGAGCCAGTGCTGGTGACCGGCTTCGGCCTCGACGCCATCACCGCTTCCGAGGCCGCGCTGAAGCTCAAGGAGGCAACCTATCTCTGGGCGGAAGGCACCTCGGTCGAGCTCGCGCTGCACGGGCCGCCCGCGGCGATGCGCGCCGGCATGGGAGCCATTTCGCTCACGCCCGCGCAGGACGACGGCGGCCGCACCGAAGCGCTCCGGGCTGTGCTGGGCAAGCTCGCCGTCGAGACCGTCACCTGTGGCAGCGACGATGAAGAGCTGCGCTTTCCCGGCTGCGATCCACTGGTCCGGCCGCTCATTGCCGCGGTCCCGCTCCAGCGCCTCGCGGCTGCGATCGCGCGGCTGACCGGGACCAGTCCGGACACCATCCACCGGGGCCTCGAGCCCTGGAAGAGCGCGATGGAGCACGCCGCAGGCTGAGAACACGCCGCAGGCTGCAACCACGCGCTACGGCATTGCTGGCGCGAAGCGCTGGATGGCGCGCGCGAGGATCTCCTCTGCTCGCTGCAGCTCATTGATGGGGATGAATTCGCCGGTCCGGTGCGCCACGCGAATATCGCCTGGTCCAAAGACACAGGCATCCGCCCCCAGCGTCGAGAGGTACGGCAGTTCGGTGCTGAACGGGATGGTCTCGGCCGCGCGGCCCGATTCCGCCTCGAGGAATTGCACCACCTGCGACGAGCGCGGCACCGCTACGCCCGCGTCCAGCCGCGAGGGCCGCACCTCTACTCGAACGCCGCCGCCCGCGACGCGCGCACACGCGGCCTCGACCAGTCCGAGGACGCGGCGCACGTCCTGCGAAGGCAGCGGCCGCCACTCGAGCGTCAGCGTGCACGAGCCGGGAATGACATTTTTCGCCTTCCCTCCCGCAATCAAACCTACGTTCAACGTGGTGAAGGGCGGCGCGAAGAGCGGGTCCACGTCCTGCTGCAGCTCGATGCCGACCTGCTCCAGCTCGCGCAGCAAGCGTCCCGCGGCGAAGATGGCCGAGGCGCCGGTCTCAGGATAAGCGCTGTGGCCCTCGGCGCCCATGATGACGATCTCTGCCAGGCAGTAGCCCTTGTGGCCGAGCACCGGTGTCATCCGGGTCGGCTCGCCGACGATGGCGAAAGCCGGCTTGAGCGCGCCTTCGGCCTTCTCGTCCAGCAGCCGCCGAGCCCCCAGGCAGCCCACCTCCTCGTCGGCGGTGAAGAGCAGCGAGAGCGGCAACGACGAGCGCGACGCGGCACTGACCGCAGCGGCGATGAAGCCCTTGGTATCGGCGGAGCCGCGGCCGAACAAGCGGCCCTCGCGCTCTTCGCCCGAGAGCGCGCCGGACCAGGCTTTGTCGTAAGGAACGCAGTCGGTGTGACCCACGAGGGCGAGGCCGCCGGGAGGTCCGCGCTGCGCTACCAGGTTCGCCTTCGGCACGCCGGCTTCGTCGGTCCACGAGAGCCGCCGCGTCTCGAAGCCGAGTGCGCGCACCTCTCGCTCCAGCAGCTCGACCATCGGTAAGTTCGATAAAGAAGTGGTGCTGTCAATGGCAATCAATCTTTGCAAAAGCGTTATCGAATTCATTGCCAGAGCCTCCGCAGCGCCGCGCGGAAGCCGGGCAGCGCGGCTGCAATATCCAGTGAGAGCCGCTGTCCGGCGACGTAGACCGCGCGGATGGCCGTGCGCTCCATCGAGAAGACCGCGAGCGCGGCAAAGTCCTCCGCCGACGCGCCTGCGACCGATGGATCGTCGAGATCGGCGACCAGGAAGTCCGCCGGCTCGCCGGGACGGAGCGCGCCGCCGGGAAGGCCGAGCGACCGCATTCCTCCCTCGGAGGCGATGCCGTACAGCGGCGCGCCCAGGCCCTCGCCGCGGTCGAGCACGGCGCGGCGCAGTTCCACCAGGCGCAGGTGGTACTCGAGCTCGCGCGCGTCCTCGAGCAGCGAGATTTGCACATTGGAATCGGTGCCGAGCGAGAGCGACGCGCCCGCCGCGAGCAAGAGGTCGGCGCGCACCACGCCGTCGCCCAGGTTGCGCTCGGTGGTGGGGCAGGCGCAGACCGTGGCGCGGGCGCGGCCGAGTGCCGCGATATCTGCCGAATCAAGATGCACGGCATGGACGGCAGTGGTCGCCGCGGTCAGCGCGCCCAGTTTTTCCAGCAGGAGTGGCGGCGAGAGGCCATGTTCGGCCCGGCACTGTGCAACCTCGAAGGGCTGCTCGGAGACGTGCAAGTGGAGCGGCCATCCGCGCCGGAAGGCCTCGCGGGCGATGGCCTCGATCCAGTCGGCGGGGCAGGCGCGGACGCTGTGCGGCGCGGCGCCCACGCTCGCGAGCGGGTCGCCCGAGAGAGCGCCGGCGAGCGCGTCCAGGTTGCGCAGATACTCGTCCGCCGAACTTTCGATGAACCGCCGCTGGCGCGGGTTGTCGGGCACGGCGAACCCCGCGCGTGCATAGGCAACCCTCAAGAGAACGAGTCGCAAGCCGGCGTCGCGGGCGGCGCGGGCCACCGCCAGATCCAACTCGTTCGGGTCGGCGTACGGCCGTCCTTGCGGGTCCCGGTGCAGGTAGTGGAATTCGCCGACCGAGGTGATGCCCGAGGCGGCCATTTCGGTAAAGCAGAAGCGGCTGACGGCGTAGAGATCGTCGGGAGAGAGCCGCTCGGCTGCGGCGTACATCGCCTCGCGCCAGGACCAGAAGTCGTCGCGGCCCACGGTGCGGTGCTCGGTGCGGCCGCGAATGGCGCGCTGGAAAGCGTGGCTGTGTGCCGAGACCAGCCCAGGCGCGATGGCGCGTCCAGCGAGCCGGACGACTGTCGCGTCGGCCGGGGGTGCACCCACTGACTCGACGCTGCTGCCGCGGACCACGAGCGCCGCGCCCTCGAGGACCCGGCTTCCGGAGAACAGCAGGTCAGGCAGGAAGGCCGTGGTCCCCATGCGGAGGAGGCGTGTAGCTCGC
>JANYKT010000093.1 GCA_025358085.1 Deltaproteobacteria bacterium
CTCGGCACCTCCTACGGCGAGCGACCGGATCAGGAAGGCAATCTTCACGCGGTCTGCCCTTTTTCCAAAGCGCCGGCCAACACGCCCTCCCAGCGCTGCATGACGGTAGCAAGGTTGAACCTGGACACGACGCTACGAGAAGCAGCGTCGCCCAACCGGGCCCGGAGCCGACCATCACCGATCAACCTTTCGATTGCGGCTGCGAGCGCCCCCACGTCCCCTGGCGGGGCAAGCAACCCGTCGACACCGTCGGTGACGATTTCGCCCGGTCCACTCGGGCAGTCGAAGGCCGCGACCGGCACGCCGTGAGCCATGGCTTCCAGCAAGGCGTTGGGGAACCCCTCGTAGCGGGACGGCAGGACGAACAACCCCGCGCTCCGTAATAGCGGCGCCAGATTGCGCTCAAGCGGTGTCCAATCCACTGCGGACGAGATCCCCAGCTCCTCAGCGAGGCTCTTGAGGAGCGAGCGCGACGGTCCGTCGCCGACGATGCGCAGGCGCCACCCCCGGTGGCGTGGATAGACGCGTGCGAATGAGCGCAGAAGCAGGTCGTGGCCCTTCTCTGGGGTCAGACGTCCGACGGAGAGAAGAGTCTGCTCTCGCGCGTCGGGAGCGTGGGCATCCTGCTCGACGAAGGACAGCGGGTTGGGGACGACGTGAACCGCTTTCGTCCCGCTAATCTCGACGGCCCAAGCCCGAAGCACCTCGGTCTGCACGACCAGCGCCGAGGCTTTGGGATAGAGGCTCCGCCGAAGTTGCTCCGGCAGCCACCCCAACCGCTGGGACCGCGGATCGGACCGCTCACAAACGATGACCGGGATGGGCAAACGCAGGGTGGATATCAGCGTCAACAGATTGGTGCGGTCGCCAAAACTGATGATCACATCGGGCCTGGACGCGAGGACCGCGCCGCGCAGCGCCTGAGCACGACGGAGATTGGCGGCCGCCGCAGACATCGGGCCCCTTGAAGGGGAGAGGAGATCAAGGCCCACTCGAGATATACGCGGGTCGATTGGGTAGAAATCAGCTCCGAGTGGCGCGAGGCTGATCAGCGTGACCTCGGCCCCTTTCTGCACCCAACTGTTCGCGATGGTCGTCAGCACCCGTTCGGCACCGCCCGGCCCCAGTGACGATATGACAAGTGTCAGCCGGCGGGGCACCGTCACGGGCCGCTCGCCACGTGGTTCTGAATGTCATGACAGGCTCGCGTGATTTGCAATGCGACATATGTGCCGGACGCGAGCGACGAGAGCACAAACACCAGCGACGTCGAGAGCGCGATGCCAGGCACACCAAGGTAGTGCGCAAAGGCGTAGTTGCCAGCGGTATTCGTGATCACGTTGAGCACACTGATCCACATCAGCACCTGATTTCTGCCCATTGCACTGATCAGACGCACGAAGAGCAGGCTGGTCAGATGGAACGGAAGCTGAAGGAGATAAAACGCCTGAATTGACGAGACGAGCCGCGCGTCCTGGGGCGTGAACCTTCCATGCTGGAACACCAGCTGGACGAGTTGCGGCGAAAAGAAGACTCCGAGGCCGGTTGCCGCGAGGCTGAGTCCAAACACGAGACCGCTATACACCCGCATCGTCGAGCGGATGCCGGCCCATTGGTTCCTGGCGACCATGGTCGAGAAGTGAGGAAGCACCGCCGTGCTAATCGCTACTGCACCGAGCGAAAGTATCACTGCGACCGCCTTACCGCCGTAACCGATGGCCGCGACACTTCCTGGCGAGAGCGCCGCAGCCATCGACTGATCGACGATTGGGTTCAGACCCATGACGAGAGATCCCATGAACATCGGCGCGAACTGCGTCAGTACCCGTCGCAGGCGCTCGTCAAATCGGTGCCACTGGGGCCAGAGGGGCACTCCCAAGGCACGGACGCCGGCACCGACAATCGCCGCCTCGAGAGCGAACCCGGCTACGGTCCCTAGCGCGAGGGCGCTGATTCCCCAAGACAGTCCGAACGCCGCGACGCAGATGAGAGGGCCGATCCCGATGGCGAGCGAGGCGAGCGCGCGCACGAGGAACCGATCGTGCGCGTTCAGCACCGCGCCCCAGAGCGTGGAGAGCCCGTTGAGCACCAGCGCGGGAATGAGCAGCAGAAGGAGATGACTCGCGAGGGCAAGCTTCGAGGCGGAGAAGCGCGAAGCCACGAGCGGCAGCGCAAAAGGCGCAGCGAGGATCAGCAGTCCGGAAGCAAGCGCGAGACTTGCGAGAGTGCAAATCGTCGTCGAGGAGAGTACTTCGTACGCGCTCTTGTCACCTCTGGACTCGCGCTCGTGCACAT
>JANYKT010000097.1 GCA_025358085.1 Deltaproteobacteria bacterium
CAGACGTCCGCGACCTATCGTCGCGCTCCATCGGAAGGAAGATGAAAATGCGATTCTCTACTCTGGCTCTGGCCGCCGCGATCGTCGCCGCAGCCTCATTCTCTGCTTGTAAATCCACCACTGCCATGGGCGACACGTCGACCAGCGGCTCGGGCTCGATGTCGTCTGACGGCGGCAGCTCGATGTCTGCCGACGGCGGCATGGCAAGCACCATGGGCGCCGCGGCCGGCGACATGGGCGCTGCCGCGGGCCAGGCTGGCCGCGACATGAAGCAGGGCGCGCAGACCGCGGGCCACGACATGGCGAGTGCGGGCAGCACGGCCGCCGACACGGGCATGCAGGCAGCCAACTCGGCCGGCAGCACCGCGACGGACGCGGCTGGCAGCGCCGCCACGACCGCCTCCGGCGCCGCGACGACCGCCACCACCGAGACGAAGCCGGCCGGCCCGACCGACGCCCAGATCGCCGCAATCGTGGTCGCGGCCAACACGGTCGACATCGAGGCAGGCAAGCTGGCGGTGAAGCACTCGAAGAACGCCGCGGTGAAGAAGTTCGCCAAGGCCATGGTCCGTGACCACACCGCCAACAACAAGGCAGCCGTGGCCCTGGTCACCAAGCTCGGCGTGACCCCCGAGGAGAACGACACCTCGAAGTCGCTCACGGACGGCGGCAAGAAGAACACCGACAATCTCAAGACGCTCAAGGGCAAGGACTTCGACAAGGCTTATGTCGACAACGAGGTCACCTACCACCAGGCCGTGATCGACGCGATCGACAACACCCTGATCCCGAGCGCGAAGAACGAGGAACTCAAGGATCTGTTGACCAAGACCAGCCCGGTCATCAAGGAGCACCTCGAGCATGCGAAGATGGTGCAGTCGTCGATGAGCGGCGCGAAGTAGATGAAGCCCGGTTTCTTCGCGGCGCTTTCCCTGACTTTGGCGCCGATGGCCGGCGTCGCGAAGAACCATGTGGTGGTCGCCGACTCGGCTTCCTTCAAGCCGAAGGTGCTTGAGGTCCAGGCCGGCGACACCGTTGAATGGAAGAACGAAGACATCTTCGTGCACAACGTTCACGCGACGGACAAGAGCTTCGGTTCGAAAGATTTGGAGCCGAAGCAGTCGTTCCGGTGGACGGCTTCGAAGACGGGCCGCCACGCTTACGGCTGCACGCTGCACCCGATGATGACCGGCACGCTGGTGGTGAAGTAGTCCTTACCCGCCGGGCTCAGGGCGCGCGCGGAAGAAGCGGTTGCGCGCTGATCAGCGTGCCCCAGAGAGTACTTTCAAGGCCTCACGTAGCTGCGCTTCCAGCGGCGCAGAAGGGCCCAGCGAGCGCCGCACCGCCTCTGCGGTGCGCTCGGCAGCCGCGGGGCGGTAACCGAGATTGAGGAGCGCGGAGAGCAACGCGTGATCGGGCGCGACGAGACTTCCTGTAACCGCCGTGCCGCGCGCCCCGGTCAGCGACGAAAGTTTCAGCTTGTCTTTGAGTTCGAGTACGAGCCGCTCGGCGGTCTTCTTGCCGACGCCTGAAATCTTGGTCAGCCGGGTCAGCTCGTTGTTGAGGATGGCAGTCGCGAGTTCGGCGGCGGGCATTCCCGAAAGGATGTTGAGCGCGAGCCGGGGGCCGACGCCGGAGACCGCGATGAGCAGGTAGAAGAGCTCTTCCTCCTCGGCGGTGGCGAAGCCAAACAGCTGGAGCGCGTCCTCGCGGACGTGCGTGTAGGTTCGCAGCTGCGCGCGCCCGCCCTCGGCTGGAAGCTTTCCCAGCGACTGCTGCGAGAGGTGCACGAGGTAGCCGACTCCCTGCACGTCCACGATGGCCGCGTCGGCGCGCTTCTCGAGCAGAACTCCATTGAGGCGCGCGATCATCGTTGCCTCCGCTTGAGCGCCGTGCGCCCGACCGGGAGCGCCACGGTCTCCGGGTCTCGCGCGCGCAACAGCCCGCAGATAGCGGCCGCCAGCGCATCGGAGGCGTCGACCCGCCCGACAACGGTGATGCCGAGCAGCACGCAGACCATTCGCCCCACCTGCTCCTTCTCGGCGCGGCCCGTTCCGGTAACCGCCTGCTTGATCACGCTGGGCGCGAAGCTCCGCACGCGCGCCCCGGACTGGACGGCCGCCAGCAGAGCCACGCCGCGCGCCTGTCCCAGCACCAGCGCGCTGCGCGCATACTGCGCGTGAAAGATGTCCTCGATGGCGACGATGCCGGGCTGGTGCTCCTTCAGCGCCCGCGACAGTCCGTCGTGCAGCCTGGAGAGCCGCTCCTCGATGGGCAGCGACTCCCCCAGCACCAGCACGCCATGCTCCAGGTGCCGCAGCTGCCCCGAGCCGGCGTCTTCGACGACGCCGAACCCGCAAAATCTCGAGCCGGGATCGACGCCGAGGACGCGCAGCTTTCACTCCCTTACGTTCGCGCTTCGAGCGCGGCGATCTCGTCGTCGTCGATCTCGAAGTTCGCGTGCAGGTGCTGGACGTCGTCATTCTCCTCGAGCATCTCGACCAGCTTCAACACCCGCTCCGCCATTTCACCAGCGATCTGCACCGTGGTCTTGGGCAGATAAACCATCTTCGGCGCGCCCACCGGCAGCTTCCCTTCCAGCGCTTTGTGCACCTGCATCATCGCCATCGGATCGGTGCGCAGCTCGAAGCCGCCGTCCCCGTCGGGCACGATGTCCTCGGCGCCTGCCTCGAGTCCAAGCTCCATCACCTGATCTTCATCCGGGCCTTGCCTGACGGGAACGATGCCCTTCTTCTCGAACTGGAACGCGACTGATCCGGTGGTGGCCATGCTGCCGCCGCCCTTGGTGAAGATGGAGCGCACGTCGCCAGCGGTCCGGTTCTTGTTGTCGGTCACGATCTCCAGCACGAAGGCGACTCCGCCGGGGCCATAACCTTCGTAGACCAGTTCTTCGTAAGCGACGCCCTCGAGCTGCCCGGTGCCCTTCATCACGGCGCGCTTGATGGTCTCGCCAGGCAGGTTCGCCTCGCGGCCCAGCAGCAGCGCGGACCGCAGCCGCGCGTTGTGGTCCGGATCGCCGCCGCCGTTGCGCGCTGCGATGGTGATCTCGCGGATGAGCTTGGTGAAGAGGACGCCCTTGGTCCCGCCCATCGCTTCCTTCTTGCGCTTGATCTTGGACCAACGATTGTGGCCGGACATGGGAGCTCCTCGCTCTTGGGCGACGCTCCGCCTCTAGCACGCGCGGCGAGGCGGCGGCAACGCATTCACGGCCCGCTCCCGGGAGTGCCACCGAGCCTCCCGCAGGTCCACTTCGCAGCGGCATCCGGTGCGGCACCTTCGTCTCGCTGCAAGCTCTGGCCGGTGTCGCAGGCGAGGGGGCCTCCGGGAAAACTCGCGAGCACGACGCGGCCCAGCATGAGGTCGAGCCGGGGTGGATCCGCAGGACTGAGTCCGTGGCCGAGCAGTCGCTGCGTTGCGGCTCGCAGCACAGGAGTCCCCGGAGGGAGGCCCGGATAGCGGGCCGCATCGAACGACGCGCCGACCACGAGAGCCCGCCCGCCGGGTGCGAGCACCAGCGGCAGTGGCGGCGTCACGGCGATCAGCGGACGCGAGATGCCATCGGGCCCACTGAGCGCGAGCCCGTCGAGCAACGCCGCGCCGGGACCCTGGTTCAGGATCTCAACGAATTGGCCCCGGGCGCGGGGCGATGGCTGCGCGTCGATCATCACCTCGGACAGGATCAGACGCGGCAGCGGTGCGAGCGTGCTGAAGAGGTGCGCGGGCGAGGCGACCGTGTGTCCTTCATCGTCCTGCACCACTACGCGCAGGGTGTAGTCGCTCGCGGGCGAGAGCCCGTGGAGGCGGAGCGTGGTTGCGCAGAAAAAGGTCTGCGCGGCGCACGCATCGGAGGCGCACTCGGCGAGCGCAGTCAGCGAGGCGCACGGGCCCGCGTCGCACGGCAGGTTGAGGGGAGAGACCTCGAGCCGGACGGAAGCGGGCCAGTCGAGGAGAACGTCGGCCGCGACCGAGTCGTCGAGCACGGAGATGGAGACTGCCGAGATCGTGGGCGGCTGCGTCCTGCGGCAGGAAGAGACCAGGAAGCCCGCATCGGGGACCGGGACGCCGTCCACCGCGAGGCCGTAGGCAGCGCCAGCGCGAAGTCCCTCGCACGGGACGAAGACTTCACCGGGCCCGGTGACCGGACCGCCGACCACGCCGCCGCCTTCGTCTACCAGCGCGACGCCCGCGTCAGTGGCGAGGACGCGCACGCGCAAAAGATTGAGCGGCACGGTGGAGCCGGCGGGAGGTGTCAGCAGACGCGGCATAGGGTTCCTGGCCGGCGCCGCGTCGATGTCAAAAGCGAAGCGCGCCCCTGCGCCGGCGAGCTTGTGTCCGGCGGTGTCCTTGAGCCGGGGAGAGACCAGCAAGAAGAATGAGCCAGGCGGCAACGGCGCATCCGGCGCGAGTTCGAGCGACAGCTGGTCCGGCGCGACCGCGGCCACGGCAGGGACAAAGAGCGCGAGTTCAGCCGCCGAGGGATGGCCGCGCGCGATGGCGGCGGCAGCGCGCTCGGTGTTGACTGCGGCCGCCAGGACCACGCTTTCGCTGCGGCCCGAGCTCGAGATCAGCTCGCCCACGTCCATGACCGACGAAAAGCGGATGTTGAAATGCGCGGTGGCAGCAACCCTCCCGGGCGGGGGATCCACCGAAGCAACCGCTGGCTGTGACGGACCGGCATCGAAAGGCTCCTCGGTCGCGGTGACGCGCGCGCAGCCGGCGAGCGTGGCGAGCAGCGCAGGCATCAGGGTGGAAACCTTGGTCCAGGTGTTCATGGCTTTGCTTCTCCGGAGAGGGATGCGCACTCGGCTTCTTCACGCGCGAGCGCATCGTGGAAAAGGCCACCGGTGAGCGCGTCCAGTTCGGCGGTGAGACTGATCAGCTCGAGCGCGGCTCCGAGACGCTGCGCGCCGGACGGAAGGGACAGGCGCTTCAGCCTGCGCTGCGTCCATAGCTTCGCTGCCTGCGATGCCGCGTCGGTGCGCAGTCGCGCGAGGTGAGCGTGCGCCAAGGCCAGGCTTGACTCTTCGCGGGCATAGATCAGCTGCGCGAAGTCCCACTGGAGCACGACGCTGCCGGCACGCCCGGCAGAGGTGTCGTCCTCGATCAGCGGGGCGCTGCGGAACACGCCACGGCGCGCCCGTTCATCCTGCTTCAAACCCAGCTGCGCGTGAAGCACAGGAGCCCAATGCGCACGCCGTGCCCGCAGCGTGCGCGACGCGTCGTCCACCGAGTCTCCCGCGGCCTTGTGCGCAGCGGCCTGCTGTGTCGCCTCCAGACCTGGCTCTGCCTCGAAGAAAGCGATTGAGACGACGAGCGCGAATGCCAGCATGCAGCAGGTCCGATGCAGCCGCCGTGCCGAGGGCGAAACAGCCTTTCCCACTCGCACCGAGCCGATGCCGTGTCCAGATTGCCCTCCAGAGGTTCGAAATCGGACCCCTGAAACGGACTCCAGGAGCATCGCCGACGTGCTGAGCCTCCGATCCGCAGGCGAGCAGGTGTCGAGATGGCTTGCGATGCGTGCGGAAGGCGCCCTGCGTCGGCTCGCGACCGCCGCTTCCCCAGTCAGAGTGGTCGCGCGGCAGAATCACCTTGACGACGCGCCGCCAGGCAGCGCGCTCGCATTCCTGAGAGACGGCGCCCGGGTCGTGCAGGGACTGCTGCGCCGTCTCGGCAGCAATTTGAGGGTGCTCTCCTTCGATGGCCTGCTGGCACGCGGATTCCCGATGCAGCGAAAGCTCGAGACCTCCTGGCTCGCGTCAGGCGCGGCGACGCAACTCGCGGATGCCGCGCTCGAAGGAGAGACCACTCCTGCGCTCGCCGCCCGCATCGCGCGGATCGCACGTTCCCTGGGCGCCGCGGACGCCGCCGCGGTGCACGGCCGCACGGGCGACGGGCTCAAGCTGCTTGGAAGCGACGGCGACTGCCGCGGGTTCGCCCTGGCCGAGCGGGCGCTCCTGGCCGAGCGGGCGCTCCTGACCGGAGCCATCGCGAGGGACAGCGACACGGTGGCAATTCCGCTGCGCATGCGGGACGCGCTCGTCGGCGTCCTCACGGTCCGTACCATCGGCCGCGCTGCCGCCAGCCGCGATCTTGGCATCCTGCAGCCGCTCCTGGCGCGCGCAGGCGCCGTCCTCGCCGCGGCCGAGCGCGAGGCCCGCAAGGATCGCTTCCTGAGCCTCGCGACCCACGAGCTCAAGACCCCGCTGACCAGCATCAAGGGTTTCTCCTATTCGCTGTCGCGCAGGCTCGAGCGCGGCGAGTCGTGCGACCCTCGCCATGTGCAGGTGCTGGAGCGGCAGGCCGAGCGGCTCCATTTACTGCTGGAGGAGATGCTCGAGGTCTCGCGCCTGGAGACCGGTCGATTCCTCCTCCACCAGGAGCCCTGCGAGCTGCGCGAATTGGTGGACTCCTGCCAACGTTCGCTGCGGCGGCTTGGTCATGACGCGGGCCTCGAGGCGCACGCCGACGAGGCGTTGCCGCTGCTGGCCGATCGCGAGCGCATCGAGCGCGCGCTGACGGCCATGGTTTTACGAGCCCGCTCGCATGGATCGGGTGTGACGGTGCGGACGCAGAGGAGCGCCGGTACCGCGGTGGTGCGGGTGAGCTGGGACCGCGCAAAGCTGTCCGCGCCGGAGCAGGCTGCGGCGTTCGCGCCTCGCTGGGAAGCGCCGCAGGCGCAGCGGCAGGGGCTGGGAATGGCTTTGTTCATCGCGCGCGAGGCAGCCGAAATGCACGGCGGCACACTGCGCTGCGAGCCGGACGCGCTGGTGCTCACCATCCCGCTACGCGAGAAGGCGCGGGAGCAACGATGCGGCGGTGACGAGGGCCGCGTGCTGGTGGTGGACGACGACGAAGCGCTCTCGCGGATGATGGCTGACTTCCTCGCCGAGAGCGGCTTTGTTGCCGACTGCGCCACCAGTGGAGCCTCGGCGTTGCGCAAGATCGAAAAGGCGCCGCCGGACCTGCTGGTGCTCGACTTGTGCATGCCGGAGATGGACGGCCGAGAGCTTCTCAAAGCGGTGCGTGCCAGCGGCTTGCGGCCGCGGGTTGTGCTGCTCTCTGCCGACCGCGAGGTGGCGGCGGCGGCGCGCGAGTTGGACGCGGGGGCGTTCGTGGAGAAGCCGTTCGCGCCCGAGGGTCTTCTGGCCGCGGTGCGGCGCACCCTGGGCCCGCGCGCGAAATAGCGGCACGCGCGCGCTCGTAGTCGAAACCAGGCTGGGTCGGCAGCAGCAGCGAGCGTCCGAGGAGGTCGGGCGCACCGTGAAGCGGCGGATCGACGAGCTGGTCCAGCGGCAAGGCAAGGCGCCCGAGGTCAGGGACTAGCGCAACGCTTCTTTTCCAGCTCAGCTACGCGCGCCTTGAGCTGCAAAAGCTCGGCGGCGCCAGTCTCGTAGGCGTCCCGATATCGACGCGACTTCGCTTGCTCGTCGCGGAGTGCGATCTCCGGGTGGCCACAGGCGGCGGCAAAGAGCGCCGCCAGCAAAAGCAACCTCATTCCGCCACCCGCCGCAGGCGCTCCAGCATCTCGGGAGGTGCGAGGAAACCGGTCACCCGGCCTGGCCCGTCCTGGGGCACGGAGCAGGCCGCGGGCGCGGGATCCTTGCAAGCAATCATCAACACCGTCGGCAGGCCCTGCACGCCGTACTTCTGCTCGAGCCGGGTGTTTTCGTCCGTCTCGTCGGTCGCGTCGATCCGGAGCGGGACATACTGATCGACCACCACCTGCTTCACCTTCGGGTCGATCCAGGTGTGGAGGTCCAGCTCCTTGCACGCAGCGCACCAGGTGGCCGAGAAGTCGATCAGGATTGGCTTCCCGGTGGCATGCGAGCGCTCGAGAGCGGCCTTTTCGTCGTGCAGCCAGGAGATCGCGACCGGCTGCGTTCCCTGGGGAGTCACGGAGGTGGGCATGCCCAGCCAGCCGAATCGCAGCGCGACGGCAAAGAGCAGCACCACCAGCGTCCCGGACTTGAGCAGTTTCTCCTGGAGAGGACCGTGGAACGACAGCGCCAGGGCGCCAGCGGCGATCGCGGCAAAGGCGAGCACGCCCGCCACGACAGCTGTCATTCTCGGCGAGATCGACAGCGCACCCGGCTGCGGGAAGAGCGGGAGCACGAGCCCGATGGCCGCCGCGACCAGCAAAACTCCGAGCACGCTCTTGACGGTGTTCATCCAGGCGCCCGACCGCGGGAGCCGCAGGCTGGTGGCGCCAATGACGAAGAAGAGCACGCCGACGCCGACCGCATAAGTGAAGAGCATCCAGAAACCGAGCACGGCTGACCGCTTGGTGGCGACGAATGCCAGCACGCCCGCGAGCACAGGGCCGGTGCAGGGAGCGGCGACGATGCCGGCGACACAGCCCATGCCAAACGCGCTGGCGAATCCCGCGCCCTTCACTCCCTGCAGCCTGGCCTGGAGCGCGGGAGGGACGTTCAGCTCGAAGGCGCCGAACATGCTGGCGGCGAGCGCGGCCAGGAAGACCGCGAGCAGCGTGACCACCCAGGGCGACGACAGCGCGGTGCCAAAGGCTTTGCCCGAGAGCGCCGCGAAGAGGCCCAGCGCCGAGTACATGGCGGCGATGCCCATCACGTAGGTGGCGCTGAGAGCCATCGATCGCGCGCGGTGCTCGGCCTTTCGCGCCCCGAACACGCTGACGGTGATGGGGATGAGTGGGTACACGCACGGCGTCAGGCTGGTCAGGATGCCCGCTATAAAGAGGATGGCAAAGGTGCCCGCCGAAACGCCCCCAGCGAGGCCCAACCTGCTCGACAAGTCGGCGTCGGGTCCGACGCCCCGGGTCAGCAAGGAGGGCAGGAAAGGAAGCGCGAGCCCGACCGCCAGGGCAAGCACGAGGCGCAGCGTAGTCTGTTTCTTCATAGGGCCTGGGACGTCGGAGGGGTAGGTAAGGTAACGGCCTTGACGTGCCGAGACCAGACTTATACAAGACCAATCCAGTCCACATTGAATCCGAGGACATCGCAAATGGCACTCAAGTTCCCCATCTACCTCGACAACAACGCTACCACCCCGCTCGATCCCCGGGTGCTGGAAGCGATGATGCCATACTTGACAACCGAGTTTGGAAACGCCGCCTCGCGCAGCCACGCATACGGCTGGAAGGCCGAAGAAGCGGTCGAGTACGCCCGTGAGCAGGTGGCGCAGTTGATCGGCGCTTCGGACAAGGAGATCGTCTGGACCTCAGGCGCCACCGAGTCGATCAATCTGGCGCTCAAGGGCGTGGCCGAGTTTTACAAGGACAAGGGCAACCACATCATTACGTGCCGCACGGAGCACAAGGCCACGCTTGACACTTGCAAGCGGCTGGAGCGGCAGGGCTGCAGCATCACCTGGCTGGATGTCGACAAGTTCGGCCGCGTCAGCGCCCAGCAGGTTCGCGAGGCCATCACCGACAAGACGATCCTTGTCTCGATCATGCTCGCGAACAACGAGATCGGGACCGTGCAGCCCATCGCTGAAATCGGCGCGGTGTGCCGCGACAAGGGCGTGCTGCTCCACTGCGACGCCGTGCAGGGCCTGGGCAAGATCCCTTTCGACGTCGAGGCGATGAAAGTCGACCTGGTCTCGATGTCGGGCCACAAGATTTACGGACCGAAGGGCGTGGGCGCGCTCTACGTCCGCCGCAAGCCGCGCGTTCGCATCGCGCCCAGCATCGACGGCGGCGGCCACGAGCGCGGCATGCGGTCGGGCACGCTGAACGTCCCGGCCATCGTCGGCATGGGCAAGGCCTGCGAACTGGCGCGCACCGAGATGGAGTTGGAGGCCGCGCGCACGTTGAAGCTGCGGCAACGGCTACAGACCTATCTGTTCGATCACCTCGATCACCTCGAGCTGAACGGTCACCCGGTCAATCGGCTTCCAGGGAACCTCAACATCAGCTTCAGCTATGTTGAGGGCGAGGCGTTGATGATGGCCATCAAGAACGCCGCCGTGTCGTCCGGCTCGGCGTGCACGAGCGCGTCGCTCGAGCCGTCGTACGTACTGCGCGCCTGCGGCGTAACCGAGGACCTGGCGCACACGTCGATCCGCTTCGGCATTGGTCGCTTCAACACCGATGAAGAAATCGAGTACGTCGGTCAGTATGTCGTGGGGCAGGTCAGCAAGCTGCGGGAGATGAGCCCGCTGTACGAAATGGCCAAGGAAGGGATCGACCTCTCGAAGATCGAGTGGGCGGCTCACTAGCTCCGCTTCTCAACTTGCTGCATCTATAGACACTCGAAGGAGAGAAAATGGCTTACGGCGACAAAGTTCTGGACCACTACGAGAACCCGCGCAACGTGGGGACGATGGACAAAACCGACCCCAGCGTGGGCACGGGCCTGGTTGGCGCGCCCGCCTGTGGTGACGTGATGCGGCTCCAGATCAAGATCAGCGACGACGGCAAAATCCAGGATGCGAAGTTCAAGACCTTTGGCTGCGGCTCGGCCATCGCTTCCAGCTCGCTCGTGACCGAATGGGTCAAG
>JANYKT010000151.1 GCA_025358085.1 Deltaproteobacteria bacterium
GGAACTCGAGCACGACGCGAAGAAGGCGTTGCGGCTCGCGCGCGACAACTTCGCCGTGCAGCATGAGCCCGCCGACGTGCGCATCCTGGTGGAGGCGGCGCGGGCCGCGGGCGATCCGGCGGCGGCGCAGCCTGCGCTCGATTTCGCACACAAAGCTGGCTGGAAGCATTCATGAGGCAGAGGGATGAACTGAATGCAATCCTGGACCGTCGCCTCCGCGCCCGGCGCCTGGGCGGCCGCGTCTCGCTGGCTTCCGCCGCTCTGGCCATCGCGTTTTCCACGGTCGCAAGCGCGCATAAGCCGAGCGATAGCTATCTCTCGCTCGACGCCACCTCCATGCAGGGTTCCTGGGATATCGCGCTCCGCGACCTGGACGATGCGATCGGAGTCGACGCGGACGGCAACGGGGCCGTCACCTGGGGCGAGCTGCGCCAGCGCGAATCCGTGTTGACCGCATGGGCGTTCTCACGGCTTGCAGTCAAGAGCGACGGCGCCGCATGCAAGCTGCAGCCGCTCGGGCTCGCGGTCGACGACCTCAGCGACGGCGCCTATGCAGTGCTGCGATTTTCGCTGGGCTGCGCGAGGCCCAAGGCGACCCTCTCAGTGCAGTATTCATTGCTCTTTGATCTCGACCCCACCCACCGTGGGCTGCTGCGGGTGATCTCGGCGGCCGGCGTGACGAGCGCGGTGCTCGGCCCGGACACCGCAAGCGCCAATATTTCGATCGCGGCGCCCGGCGCGCTCCACTTTGCCGCGCAGGGAGCACTGGCACTCTTCAAGCAAGTCTGGGCGATGTTCATCCTGGTTGCGCTCCTGCTGCGCCGTTACCCGCGCAAGGAGCGAGTCGCGACCGTCGTCTCTTTTGCACTGGCACTCTCGATCGTACTCGTACTCTCCGGCCTTCTGACCTCGCTGCACCCCGCGCCGCGGGTGCTGCAAGCCGCGGTTCCGCTGTCGCTCGTGCTGGTCGCATTGAACCTCGCCTGGCCGCTTTTGCGTGAACGGCTCTGGGCGCTTTCGTTTGCGCTCGGTCTTTTGCATGGATTTGATTTCGCGCAACGGTTCGCGGCCATTCCGCTTGCCGGCGCGAGTGTCGCCCGCGCCCTGCCCGGCTTCAACCTCGGGCTGGTCGTGACCATCACCGCAATTACGCTTCTTGTCTCTGCAATCGGTGAAGCGGTCCAGTCTGGGTTGCGGGCACCGCGAGAATACGCGCGAGCGGGTTCATCATCGCAGTAAGCAGCTATGCTTGAATCCTATCGCTTTTCTCCTCGGGGAACCGCGCCAAATGACCACGTTGTTAGGGGGCAAGTGCGCCTCGCCCGGCTGGGTCTGCTGGCGACGCAATTCACCGACGTAAAGCATGGCACGGTATTGATTCTGAAAGGCCGGGGGATTGAAGGCGCGATTGACGATCTGTCGCGCGCCAACACCTCGCGCGATCGATTTGAAGGTGCTTGCGCAAGTTCCCGAGAGATCCTTGGTCCACAGGTGCGCAAGCCCAGCCTGCGCTGGCCAGCGCGGGTGAAGCCCAGTGCGCCCTGGCCTCGATAGCGTCGTCTGGTCCGTTGCGACGTCCGGACGATGACCGCCCCGTCGTCGCGCCTTTCACTGGATAGGTTCCAGTTTCGATTTACCGACCCGCACGGTCCTGGCGACACCAGCGCGCTGGTCGGCGGACTCGACTCGTCCCGGGACGAGTCCTCAAGCCCGGCTGCTCTGGGTGTCGAGGAGCAGGAAGGGGCTGGATCTGGACAACGTGGTTATCCGGCGTGGTTCCTCGAGGAGAATTGGGCAAGTGACCGCGCTATCGAAGTCCAGCCCCTTAGTTGCTCTTTAGGCCGCCGTCATCAGAACTACTCTTTCGGCGTCACCGCGTCGCTCGGCGCGGCGGGATTCGGGCCTGCGGCCGCTGGCGGTGCCTCAGGCTGCTTCGCGGTCGCGGGCTCGGCCTTGCCGTGAACCTGGAGCGGAATGCCGTCGATACACTTGATGCCAAAAAAGGTCTCTTCACAGCTCTGCGAAGCGGGGCATTGGCCGCGGCAGGGCAGCGCCTCGCAGAGACCGTTCCGGGAATTGCATTGTTCGCCCTGCTGGCAGACTGCATAGCAGCCGCCCGTGGCGCGGCTGATTGCCGAGGCACCCAAGGCCAGAGGCGCCATGACGGCCGCGCCCGCGAGAGAGCTCGTGCTGGCGTGACAGCCGGCGAGCAGCAAGGCACAGACAACAATCCGCATTCATTGATTGTACTGCCTGCGTACTCCGTAGCGCTATTTCGCGTGATCCGGCTGGCGCTATTGCGTCACTGCGCAGCCGGTCTTTTGCAGGCGGCGCGCACGCCGCGATGTACGCCCCGGCACGCGGCGGGCCGAACGCTGCGCCGTTCGGTGCGATGCGATCGGCGCGGGCGGCCTGGATTGCTCCATCGAGCGCAGCAGCAGCAGCTGTTGCTCGCTCGCGACCAGCTGCAAGGTTTGCGTGAGCTGTGGGTCCACCGGAGCGATGGTCGCCCTCCGCAGTCCGTCGACGCGCAGCTCTTCAATCGCCGCCGGCAAGCCATGCAGCCGCTCCAGCTCGGAACGCACCTCGCGCAGCTCGGCCTCGCGCCGCGCCGCCGCCTCCCGCGCGCTTCGTTGCCCCGAGGAGAGCCCCACCGCCACCGCGGCCATCAACGCGAGCGCGAGCAGCGCATTGAGACTCGCGACCAGGAGCACCCACTTCTGCCGAACCAGCTGCGTCATGATCACCCCACCCCCCAGCCTGCCCGGAACTAGAGTGCGCACTATCGATCAGACTTCAATTGCCCGGGCCCAATTAAATTGATCACTACTGATCAAATGGCGCGAATCGAAGCGCGCCACCTGCCACCAGAGGGCCCATGCCACTCGTCCGTATCTCGCTGCGCGCGGGGACCACTCCCGCCTTTCGCAAGTCCGTCGGTGACGCCATCCACCAGGCAATGGTGGAGTCCATCAAGATCCCGGACGCCGACAAGTTCCAGCTCTTTAGCGAGCACGCGGCCGCGGACCTGGTCTATGACCCGGCATACCTCGGCATCGCGCGCACTGGGGGCGTCCTGATCATTCAAATCACCCTCAGTGCGGGTCGAACGGTCGAAGTGCGCAAGCAACTCTTCAAGCGGATCGCGGAGCGATTGAAAGATGAAGCCGGCGTACGCCCCGAAGACGTCTTCGTGAGCCTGGTCGAGGTTCAGAAGGAGAATTGGTCGTTCGGCAACGGAATCGCGCAGTACGCGGCTTAAGCGCCGCGCGCGCCGCAGGGAGAGCGGGCGGGCCCGTGCCGCCTCGTCGCTTGTCGCCGTGCCGCCGCGTTCCCAGTTTCCCGAACATGCGGGTTAAAATTCCAATCCTTTGCACGGTGATGATGGCGGCTTGCGGCGGCCCAACGCCCGGCAGCGGAAACGGCAGCCTCGGCAGCGGCAACGGCGGGGCGTCTGACGCTGGCTTGCCTGACGCCGGCTCCTTTGACGCG
>JANYKT010000109.1 GCA_025358085.1 Deltaproteobacteria bacterium
TCAAGCGCGTGCGCTCTGACGCAGGGAAGCCGATGAAGGATCTCGACGAGGCCGACTTTCGCGCCGCCGAAGAGTTCCGCGAGCCACCGACCCCGTCCCCCAAGGCATGACTCCGCCGGATGCCGCACAAGCCCGCTCAGACGATAGGCGGCTTCACGTATTCGAAGTTGACCGGCATCGCGTTGATTCCCTTTCCGGGAGGCGCGATCCAGTTGGCCATCTGGCCCGTCGCAATCACCGGGTGCATGAGCGATTTGACGTACTCGCGATCTTCCGCGGTCGGCAGCCAGCGGCTTTCATTCGCCGCCCACTCCTGCTCGGAGATCAATTGGCCATCGGGATTGAACTTGAACCCGGCGCAGGGTCCGACGGCGCGGTGGAAGCGGCGGTTCGGCAGCCGCAACTTCATTCCGGTAACGCCGGCTTTCTCGAGCGTCTTGTTCCAGCGATCGACGGCGCGCTGGCAATCCTTCACGTACTCATCGCGCAAGACTTCATTCATTGCGTTGCGCAGCGGCACTTCCTGCTCGACGATCTTGCCGTCCTGGGGGACCTCGAGTTTATAGGTCTCACCGAGCGCCTTGTGCTCGTCGAGCGTCTCTTCGCGGAAGCGGCCCTTCAGGCCCGCCGCGAAGAAGTCGGCTGCATTGGAAGAGATCTCACCGCCGAAGAGATCCAATGAAAGCGTGAACCAGAAGTTGCAATACTTCTGCAGGAGCTCGAGCGGCACCGCGCCTTCCTTGCGCGGGTCTTTCCCCTGCGCCATCAATTCGGCGCAGCGCTGGACCACGCGGTCAACGCCCATCTCGCCGACGAAGAGGTGGTGCGCTTCCTCGGTGAGCATGAAGCGCGTGGTGCGCGCGAGCGGGTCGAAGCCTGATTGTGCCAGCGCCGACAATTGATACTTGCCGTCGCGGTCGGTGAACATGGCAAAGAAGAAGAACGAGAGCCACTCATCGATAGGTTCATTGAAACAGTTGAGGATGCGCGGCTTGTCGGGCGAGCCTGAGCGGCGATTGAGCAGCTCGTCGGCCTCCTCGCGGCCGTCGCGGCCGAAGTGCCGGTGGAGCAGGTAGACCATGGCCCAGAGGTGCCGGCCTTCCTCGACGTTGACCTGGAACAGATTGCGCAGGTCATACATGGACGGGCACGTTTTCCCGAGCAGGCGCTGCTGCTCGACCGAGGCCGGCTCGGTGTCGGCCTGGGTGACGATGATTCGACGCAATGAATTGCGATGCTCGCCGGGGACTTCTTCCCAGGCGGGCTCGCCCATCACGTCGCCGAAGCCGATCTTCCGCTCGCCGTCTTTCGGCTCGAGGAAGATGCCCCAGCGGTAGTCGGGCATGCGCACGAAGTCGAAGTGCGCCCAGCCGCCGGCCTCCACGCTGATAGCGGTGCGAAGGTAGACCTGGTGCGCCTGAAACCCTTCGGGCCCGACCTGGTTCCACCAAGCCAGGAAGTTGGGCTGCCACTGCTCCAGCGCGCGCTGCAGGCGCCGGTCGGAGGAGAGGTCGACGTTGTTCGGGATGCTCTCGAGCGACTGCGCCATGTTTAAGTTCTCCTGAAGTCGAACTTGGGGCGTTCGGGCTTGCCGTACAGCGTGAGGGCGCCCGTCTCGCCGGTGGCATTGGGGCGGATGAAGATCCAGTTTTGCCATGCAGAAAGACGGCCGAAGATCTTGGTGGCGAGCGTCTCGGGGCCGGTAAACCGATAGTTCTGTTCCATGCCGGTGAGTGCGTCGGGGCTCAAAGACACGCGCTCTTCCACGGCGACGCGCAGCTCCTCTTCGAAGTCGATGTCGTCGGCGAAGACGGTGGCGAGACCCAGCTTGTCCGCCGCGGCGCCGTCGAGCGGGCCCTCTTTGGCTGCGGCCAGGATCTGGTCCGCCCGCGCGGGGTCCTTGAGGAATCGCGTCTGCAGGCGGGTGAGGCCGTTCCAGCCGGGCAGGGCGCCTCCGGACAGCGAGCCCGGAAAGACAGCGACGCCTGCTTGATCGAGGACGTAGCTGCGGTCGCACGCGAGCAGCAACTCGAAGAGCGGGCCGGCAAAGCAGGACTTGTCGTCGACCACGGCGAAGAAGCTCCGCGCGGTGATGTCGAAGCGGCGCAGCACCCGCGCCCAGAGCAGCTGGACCTCGCGGCCCAGCCAGGTTTTCCTGGCGGCGCTGGCAATGAATTCGCCCGCGGCATGCGCCTTCTTGCGGTCTCCCTCGGTACGCACCAGCACCAGCCCGACGTTCTCGTAGTGGAAGCGCAGACGCAGGAGCGCGTCGTCCAACTCGCGGGCGCAGCGCACTCCCCAGCTGTCGGCGCTTTGAGCACCGGCTTCGGCGGCGTCCCCCGGCGGGTCTTCGTCGGGCCCGCGCACCGTCAACTCAGCGACGCGCGTCTTTGCGTCCACCTTCAATGAAATGAACTTGTATTCAACTCCTGAATCACCGTTCACCCGCGGCTGGAGCGGCTTGAACACCATGCCCGGTCCGCTTGCCGTCCGGGGGGATTTGGCTGCCAACGCCTTCGCCCGCAGCGCGATGGTGTCGGCGAATTTGCTGCGCGGGACGACCGCATCGACCAGGCCCCACTCCACCGCGCGCTTGCCCTTGACGCCCTCCGCCAGCGTGGAGAACGCGTCCGCGAGATCGCGCCGCACCATGCGCTTGTCCACCACGCGCGTGAGGCCGCCGGTGCCGGGCAGCACCCCGAGCAGCGGGACCTCGGGCAGGCTCACCGTCGAAGAACCGTCGTCCACCAACACGATCTCGTCGCAAGCCAGCGCCAATTCATACCCGCCGCCCGCGGTCGCGCCGTTGGCGGCGCAAAGGAAGCGCAAGCCGCTCTCGGCGCTGGCCTCTTCCATGCCGAGCCGCGTTTCATTGGTGTACTTGCAGAAGTTGACCTTGAAGGGGTGCGTCGACGCGGCCAGCATGTAAATGTTTGCGCCAGCGCAAAACACCTTCTCGTGGCCGGAAGTGATGACGACGGCACGAACGGCCGGGTGCTCGAAGCGCAGCCGCTGCACGGCGTCGGCCAGCTCGATGTCGACCGAGAGATCATACGAGTTGCTCTTCAATTCCAGCTCGGTATTGGCGCCGCCGAACGGTTGGACCTTCATCACCAATCGCGCGATTTCGCCGTCGACGGTGAGCGTCCAATGCTTGTACGTCGATGGGTGCGCTTCGAAATCAACGCGGGCGGGCGGAGCGGCGGGCGTGTCCATTGAATCAAACAATAGCGCACCGGCGCAGAATCGGCAAGCAGTATAGTGCTTGCGTTCACCACTACTCATGCACTATAATGCAGCAATGAAGGGGGCTCAAAGAGAATCGCTGCTCGGCGCCATCGGTGCCGTCGTACGCGAGAGCCGCGAGGCGCGGGACCTGAGCCGCCGCGAACTCGCCCTGCAGGCGTCCCTCTCCGAACGATTCCTCGCCGATCTGGAAGGCGGCGAAGGCAACATCTCCGTCAGCCGCCTGGACAAGCTGGCGCACGCGCTCGGAACGACTGCTGCTGGTTTGCTGTTGCAAGCGGAGCAGGGCGAAAAGCCGCTCCTCCTTTCGGGCTCCGAGTCCGCGGGGAAGCGGCTCTCCCTGTTGGCCTCGCGCACAGCGGTGTCCGGCCCGCGCTCGGCGAATGCCTCGCGCACAGCGGGCGACGAGCGGCGATTCCCTGTCGAGGCGCGGGTTCCGGCGAAAAGCCAACTGCTCGCCGGATTGCTGGAAGGCTTGAGTCGCGACGACCTGGGCGAGGCGCACCGCTGGCTGCGCGCGCGCTTCGGCCGGACCACGGGCCCGCTGGTCGCGCTGGTCGGCCTGCGCGGCGCAGGCAAGAGCACCATCGGGCGCGCGCTGGCCCAGAAGCTGGGCACGCCGTTCTGCGAGCTGGACGCGCTGGTGGAAAAGGTAGCCGGCTTGTCATTGGGCGACATCTTCTCCATCCACGGCGAGGCGTACTACCGGCGCCTGATGCGCGAGGTGTTGACCAGTTTTCTCGCCGACACCGAACGCGCCGTGCTCGCAACGCCCGGCAGCCTCGTGACCGATCGCGAGGCTTACCGCCTCCTCACCCGGCGCTGCCGAACGGTGTGGCTGCAAGCCAGCCCCGACGACCACTGGCAGCGCGTGCTGCAGCAGGGAGACCAACGGCCGTCGGCAGCGACCCCTCATGCGCGCGAGGAACTGAAGGCGCTGCTCAAGGCGCGCGAGCCGCTCTACGCGCAGGCCGAGCTCGCGGTCGACACCTCGCGGCTCGGAATTGGCGGCGCGGTGCAGGGCATCCTCGCGCACCTGAGCTGAAAGCTCGTCTTCCGTCGTCCCGGCTGCCGAAAGCCTTTACGCCGTGCTTAAAACAGGTCGAGTTGAGTAACCCGCGACGAGCGAGCCTCGGCGAGCAGGCGAATCTTCTCGATGGCAGCGGCGCAGTCGGGCAGCCCACGGATCTCCCTTGGCTGCTCTCCCGCCAGCGCGAAGCGCGGATAGCTCCCGGCTTTGAGCAGCACCCGTGCCAGCTCGGAGCCCGAGTGAACAAAGACGACTGCTTTCTCTTCCTCCCGCTCGCTGACGCCGGGGACGCCGGCCGCGCGCGTGCGCAGCGACCGCAACAGCGACGCCGCCTCCCCCGAGACGTCCATCACTTGCCGGTGAACGCTGGCGGACGGCGGGCGTTGTAAGCGGCGAGGCCTTCCTTGGCGTCGGCACCCTCGAACAGGCGTTGCTGCAATTCGCGCTCGAGCGCGAGGCCTTGTTCCAGCCCGACCTCAAGGCCGGTGACCACCGCACGCTTGATGAATCCGACCGCGCGCGACGCCTTGGCTGGCGGCACGAAGCGGCGGGCATACTCGAGCGCTTTGCCGCGGAATTCTTCCGCCCCGCACTCGACCAGCGTGTTCACCAGGCCCAGCGCCTTGGCATCCTCCATCGAGAAGGTCGCGCCTTCCACCATCAGCTCGATGGCCTTCGATCGCCCGAGCGCGCGCGCCAGCCGTTGGGTGCCGCCGGTCCCGGGCAGCACACCGAGCGAAACCTCGGGCAGGCCGACTTTGCCGGCGCCTGTGCGGGCGATGCGCAGATCACAGGCGAGCGCGATCTCCAGTCCCCCGCCGACGCAGTGCCCATTGATTGCGGCAATGACCAGCTTGGGCGTCTGCTCCAGCCGGCAGAGCGTCTCGTTCGCGTGCAGGCAGAAGTTGTATTTGAAGTACGGATTCGCGCCCTCAAGCATCTTGATATCCGCGCCGGCACAGAAGAACTCCGGCGCAGGCTTCTTGCCCTCGCCCGCGAGAACGGGGCGAGTTCCGGTGATCATCAGGACGTGCACGCTCTCGTCCATGCGCGCGGCGAGAATTTGCGCGTCGAGCTCCCGCATCATCTCGTAGCTGTAGGTGTTGGCCGGCGGCGCGCTGAGCTCGAGGACCATCACGCCGTCGCGCTTCGAGGCCGTCACCAAGGTCGCCGTCATGCTGCGCCTTTTACCACTACCAAGAAGCGTCGGGGCTCACGCGAGCCCTTTGGTCATCCTCGGCCTGCCGTCTGGCGTCACGCCGTCTGGCGTCACCTTCACCCGCCTTACATTGATCCGAGTCGCCAACCGATCGAGGCGGCAATTCCGATCACGAAGAAGGATTTGCCAGTCGGGCAAGGAGCCAGGCCGCACCTTTGTTGAGCCGCCTCGCTTACCTGTTCGAGGCGGTTGAACACGTCGAGCGTCAGGTCGGCGCCCAGGACCAGTGGAGATTGCCCCAGGAATCGGTATCCGAGGGTCCCATTCACGTACGGCGCGGCGTGGCCCCGGTAGCCGTCTCCATACCCGAGGCTGGGCTGCAAGGCGATCAACTGTCCCCACCCGACGCCAACGCCGCAGTCGAACCGATGGCGGCCCGGCGTATGGAAGCGCAACTCACCCGCGATACCCCAACCCCGCAAGGCGGATGTCTGGCCGCTGGACCTATCCGCGACTCCTTCCGCATCCTGGAAGAGAGCGCCCATGGCTGCGACTGACGGCGTGAACGAGCCCACCTCGACGCCGACGCGGGCTCGCAGCACGGGTGAGGAGGCGCTGACGTCGTTTGACCACGCGAAGCCCGGCCCGAGTTCCAACTCGAGGCCGTCCCCGCGCGCTGCAAGTGCGATTGAACAGAGCGCGATGATCCAGAGAGAGCGCATACGCCCGGGACTGCGGGCACGTGTTCCCGGTCACGAGACCTCCGGCGTTTGGTCGAGCAGGAAGGGGGGCTGCGCCGAGAAGCAAGATGGCCGCTTGCTGCGCGCGGGAAGCTTTCCCCTGCGGGCCTCGGGATCGTGCTGTCGATATGGGCAATGCCCCGGCGTATCGTCAAAGCGCTGGGTCGTACTCGCCTGCGCGCGCGGGAAGTCAGCGCTTGAGGACGCCCATCTCTTTTTCCACGTTGAGTGACAGCTCCATCGCGTCGGCCCATTCGCCGGGATCGGTGGTGACGATCGCCGCAGCCGGATCGACAATGGCCGCGCCCAGCGCGCTCGTGAACAGCGACACCAGATTCTGGAAGGGATGAATGCGGTTCGGATCGTCGAGCTTTCCGCTCGCGATGGTGAGATAGGTCTGCGCGTTCTCGGCCAGGTGCGACGCGGCCTGCCCCAGCTCCTCGTCCATCCCGCCGATGTGCTCGAGCAGAGCGCGGTGATTGCTCGAGGGGTCCTGCATATCGAAGAGCTGCACCAGGCAGTCGTGCGGCGCGGCATCGGCGTACTCGACCACGGTGATGCGCCAGGTGCGCTGGTGCTGCACTTCGGCCGGCGTCGGCTCGCCGAGCGGCGACAGCGTGAGCGAGGCGGACGGGTCCTCTTCGCGCATGGACGAGAGGCAGACCGAGACCAGCCGTTCGATCTCCTGCGGCTTCATCGCGCGCGAAGTGAAGAGGCCAATCATGCGCGCGGGGCGCTCGGTGTTGACCAGGTTCTGCAGGAAGCGAGAGCCGGAGCTGTCGGACATGCGTGGCAGCATGGGGGGCTGCCGACGGCTCGTCAACCGCGCTGTCAGGGCAGCGATTCGATAATCATCGAGACGCCCTGGCCGACTCCCACGCAGAGACTTGCGAGGCCATAGCGGCCGCGGCCACGGAGCGAATGCGCGAGGTGGCCGAGGATGCGCGCGCCGCTCATTCCGAGCGGGTGGCCGAGCGCGATGGCGCCGCCGTCGATATTTACGCGCGCTTCATCGAGTCCAAGTTCGCGCACCACCGCGAGCGATTGCGACGCGAACGCTTCATTGATTTCCACCAGATCCAGCTGCCGCGCCTCGAGACCAGCGAGCTTGAGCGCCTTGCGGGTGGCGGGCACCGGACCCATGCCCATGAAGCGGGGATCGACGCCGGCCGCCGCCGCCGCCACGACACGCGCGAGCGGCCGCAGTCCCAGCTCCGCCGCCTTCCGCGCCGACATCAAGAGCAGCGCCGCCGCGCCGTCGTTCAGCGAGCTGGCGTTGCCGGCGGTGACCGTGCCGCCCTCACGGAATGCTGGCTTGAGCGTGGCGAGCTTCGCAAGCGACGAGTCGGCTCGCGGACCCTGGTCGCGCTCGACCGTGCCCTCGGCCTTTTTCTCCTGCGAGACGCGCGCGAGCGACAGCGGCACAAGCTCCGCCGCGAAGCGTCCCGCCTCCTGCGCCGCGAGCGCTTTCTGGTGTGAGCCAAGCGCGAAGGCGTCTTGTGCCGCGCGGGTGATGCCGTACTTCGCCGCCACGTTTTCGGCGGTCTCGCCCATGCTCTCCAGCGGAAAACGCGCAGCCATGCGCGCGTTCGGAAACCGCCAGCCCAGCGCGGTGTCGAAGCTCTGCGGAGGGCCCGAAGGAAACGGTTCGGAAGGCTTCGCGATGGCCCACGGCGCGCGCGTCATGCTCTCGACGCCTCCCGCGATGCAGACGTCCATCTCGCCCACGCGAATGGCGCGCGCCGCCTGCACCGCGGCTTCCAGGCCCGACGCGCAGAGCCGGTTCACCGTCACTCCCGGAACCTGCTCGGGCAGCCCCGCGAGCAGAAGCGCCATCCGCGCCACGTTGCGATTGTCCTCTCCCGCCTGGTTCGCGCAGCCCAGGAAGACCTCGTCGATGTCAACGCCCTGCACAGCACCGCTGCGCTGCAGCAGCGCTTCGATGATGAAGGCAGCCAGGTCGTCGGGGCGCACCGTGCCGAGCGCCCCCCGCAGCCGGCCGACCGGGGTTCGGGCCGCGTCAACGATCACCGCATTTTGCACAGCGTCTCCTGAAGCTCCGAGCGTGGGCCCGGCATTTGGACTAGGTTCCGGACATGCACCCGCACGAAGGCGAGCCCGCGCCGGACTTTACCCTCGGCGGCGTGCCCGCGGGCGCGTATCACCTCGGCGACCAGCGCGGCAAGATCGTGGTCCTGGCCTTCTATCCGGGAGATTTCACGCCGGTCTGCTCGCGCCAGCTCCAGTCCTACGAGGAGCAGCGGCAGAAGCTCGTCGATACCGGTGCCACCTTTTGGGCCATTTCCACGGACGGGCTCGAGAAGCACGAGCGCATGGCCAAGAGTTACGCGCTTTCGTTCCCGCTGCTTGCCGATGAGGGGGCCGTGGTGGCCGCGCTCTACGGCGTCCGATCGTTGATGGGAAGCGCAAAGCGATCGCTCTTCGTCATCGACGCGGCCGGCATCATCCGCTATCGCCACAACGATCCGTTGTCGCTCAGCTACCGAAGCGTCGACGACATTCTCCGCGTGCTCCACGAGACCGGTCTGCGCTCACAGCCCTAGCGAGCTAACAGCGCTGACCATGGGGAACGAAGGGGACACCATGTTTCTCTGGTGTCCCCTTCTGCTTGCAGCAGGACCTACGCCTCACTTGACCTGCTCAGTTTGCCTCAATGCCTGCTGCTAAAGACTGTTCTTGATCTTGTTCTTCGTGTGCCGGCCCTTGCGCTTGGCGTGGCGCCCGGCGCGGTCCAGATGCCGCTTGGCTTTGTTCATTCCGGAGTCGGTGTGGAGCGTGTCCTTCGCTCCGTCAACCGCATCCTTGGCTCCGTCGCCGACGTCCTTGCGGAGGTCGCTTCCGGCGAACGCAGGTCCCGCGAGTCCGAGTGCCAGTGCAGCAATCATCCCTTTAAGCATTTCAATCCCCCTGTTTGATGTGACCACCGAAACCTGAGCATCGGCTTCACGAAGCACAACGAGGCAGACACCCGCACGGGCGCCTGCCTCGATTTTTGCGGAGCGGCGATTTTGCTTACGGCTTCTCGGGCTCGCTCTTCGGTGCCGGAGTGGTAGTCGAGTCCTTCGGCTTTGCCGACGGATCAGCGTTGCTCGGCGAAGTCGACGTGTTGCCCGGCATCGCGCTGGAGTCGGAGGGTGAACCCTTCGGCAGCGTCGTCGAGTCCGAGCCCGTGCTGGGCGAGGCCGGGACGGCTTGGTCGCCAGTTGACGGCGGCGAGGTGATCTTGTTCGAGTCCGTCTTGGTGGTCGACTCCGTCTTGGTCGTCGACGAGCCAGGGAGATCGCCGGTCTTCGAGCCCATTCCGGCCGAGGCTGAGTCCGACGGCGTCGCGCTGTCCGAGGGGAGCATCGCGGATGAGCCCTTCGTGCTGTCGGTCGCGGGAGCCCCCAAAGCGCCAGTGTCGCTCGCCCGTGGCGATGCATCGGTCTTGCTCGAGCGGTGACGCGTCGAAGCACCAGTGCGGCCCTGCCCGAGGCGACGGTGCAGTGTCTTGGGCTTCATGGATGAGGTGTCGCTGTCCTTGACGGTGTCATCGGTGGTGGACTGCGCGGACTTCGCGGGGTCGTCCGACGCGCCCGACTGCGCCGACTTGGTGCTGTCCTCCGGGGGCAGAGTGGTGGTGGTGGAGTGAGTTGTGGTCTTGGTGGCATCCGACGCCATCGGCAAGTCGGAAGACGGCACCGCGGCGGGACTGCCCGTGGCCGGAGCGGTCGTCGACGGAGGAACCGCGGTGGTGCTGCTGGGGCTCTGTGCACGGGCGCCGAGCGCTGTCAAAGCGAGCGTGAGCGCCGAAAGAGCGATGATTTTCAAAGTAGAATCCTCCTGTTTGGGGTCCAGCAGGAGCATGGGTATGATGCACGCGGACTACAACGAACGAGGGCCCGCGCGACTGGTGGTCGAGCGGGCCCGGGGCTTGCTAAGCCGAGAAGCTTGAGCCGCAGCCGCACGTGTGCTTGGCGTTCGGATTCTTGAACGAGAAACCTGACTGTCCGAACTGGCCCTCGACGTAGTCGACCTCGACGCCGAGCAGGTACATGGAGCTCATCGGGTCGACGAAGCAACGAACTCCCTTGACCTCAAAAATCATGTCGCCCGCGCGCGTTTCCTTTTCGATGTCGAGGCTGTACTGGAAGCCCGAGCATCCGCCGCCGACGACCGCGACACGGAGGCCCGCGCCCGCCAGATTCTCGCGCTCGATGGTCTCCTTGACCATGGCCGCGGCCTTGTCCGTCAGCTGGACAGCGGGACCGGGCTCGGCGTGGTCGTGGGCCTGGGAAGCTACCTGGGTCTGCGTCTCCATCGGCGATTCCTTTTGAAAAAGGGAAGTGGGAACTCGCAAGGATAGCAAAGATGCGCCTCTCCAGCTACGGATTCACCGAGCGCCCGCCGTCGACGGTCAGAATCTGGCCGGTGATGAACGGCTGGCTGGCGAGGAAGCGCACCGTGCGCGCGACGTCCTCTGGAGCCCCCGTTTGGCCAGCCGGGATCCGGAGGCTCGTGCGCTCGCGTTCTTCACGAGTTGCCGAGTCAGGGTACAGGGCCACCCCGGGGGCGACCGCATTGACCCGGACCGCGGGGGCCCACTCCAGCGCCAAGAGCCGCGTCAGCGCAGCGAGGCCCGCCTTGGATGCCGCGTAGTGGGCGTAGCCTTTCCACACCTGCGCCGTGCCGCACAGATCCACCAAGTTTACCACCGACCCGCGCGAAGCCCGCAGATGGCGGAGGGCGGCCTGCATCAAGAAGAAGGGACCGGTCAGGTTGGCCGCGAGCATGGCGTCGAAGGACGCGCGGTCCAGCTGCTCAGCCGGGACTTGCGCGAAGGCCGCTGCGCTGCACACCACCAGATCGAGGCCGCCCAGCGCGGTCGCGGCTTCGGCGACGATGCGCGCCGCATCGACCGATTGATCACCGCGCACCAGGACGGCAGTGACGCCGAGCGCGCGGATTTGCTCGAGCGCCTCATCCGCCGGCGTGCTGCGCGTGTGCACCGCGATGTTCATTCCAGCCCGCGCCAGCTCGACCGCGATGACTCGACCAACCCGCACCGCCGCGCCCGTGACCAGTGCCCGCTTCCCGCGCAGAACGATCTCGTCCATGCCTGCAGCTTACTAGGGTAAGCAAAGGCCATGGCCAAGAAGGACAAGCAAAAGTTCAAGGCCAAGGGGCCCGAAGCGCCTGCGCCACTCGCCGCGCCCGGGACGGAGGAGCCCGAGATCCCCCTTTCGACGGCGCCGTTGCCTCTGCTCGCGCTGGAGCCCTCGCTGCTGGGCGAATTCTTCGAGCTGTGCTTCGCCGACCGCCGCCTGCTCGATCTTTGTGGTGAGCTGAAGCTTTACAGCCCGGGGTACCGCATCGAGAGCATGCCGGTAAACCAGGTCGCGCGAATGTTGGCCGACGAGGTCCACGCGGCCAAGGATGCCCAGGCTCTGCTGGAGAAGGCCGTTCGCGAGGCGCTGCGCAATCCCATCATGGAAGGCATCGCGCTGCCCATGGACGGCTACCGGGACCTGCTCGAGCTGTTCACCGGAGACGCGCTCCAGCATGTCGCGCGCGTGGCCTGGCGCGGACTGCTCGAGGAGAAGGAATCGAGCGCCGAGGCAGCGGTGGCGATTGAGTTCGGCGTCGAGCTGCTGGATACGATGGCGCAGAAGCCGAAGCCCCAGGCGCGCAAGCCTCCGCCGCTCGGGGCGAAGGAAGCCGGGGAGGCCGTGAAGCGCGCTGACCGGGCCGAGAAGGAAGCGGCGGCGCTTCGCGAGCAGCTGGTGGCCGCGCGCGCCGGGATCTCCGAACGCGAGACCACTCTGGCCGAGGAGCGTGCCGAGCTGCGCCGGGCGACCGCCGAGGTGAGCCGCGTCTCAGCAGAACTGGCCCGGCTGAACGCTGCCGGCGAGGGCTCGCGCGCGCTGGTCGAGGCACGGCGGTCGGCCGACGAGGCGCGCTCGCTCTCGGAGAAGCTGAAAAGCGCGCTGGCCGATCGAGACGAAGTGCAGGCGCGGCTCGACCTGGCCGAGAAGAGGCTGGAACGTCCGGCTCTGGCGCCGGTCGCGCCCGCGGAAGACGTGCTGCCGACCGAGGAAGACGTCGCGTCCTTCCTGATTCCGCTCTTCACTCGCGAGTTTTACGATTCGATCGATCGCTGGAGCCGGCGCATGCAACGCGCCGCCTTCGACAAGATCCACCTGCTCGCGCACGACTGGCGGCACGGCTCCCTGCGCGCCATCGCGCTCGAGGGACTGCCCGGCTACTACCGCATCCGCGTCGCCACCGACGTGCGGCTCATTTATCGACGCGACGGTAATCAATTGGAGATCCTCTCGCTGATCGACCGCGAGGACCTCGACCGCTACATCCGCCAGGCCCGCACGCGGCCGGGGTAGGGCGCGGCCTAAAAAGCCTGCACCAGCCCCGCGTCGCCCGAGCCTGACAGCGCGGTCGAACCGATGAAGGCGTTGGCGGAGGCCTTGCCCTCGGTGATCGCCAGCATCGCCACCACGAAGTAGCCGCCGGTGGGGAACGCGCTCACGGGGATCACGAACGACCCCACCCGGTACGGCCGGTCGGAGAGCGCCAGCTTCAAGAGCTCCTTCGGGTCTTGGTAATTCAGCGACGTATACGTAATCGTCGGCTGCGACGCCGGGTTGTTCTCGTCGATCTGGCCCACCAGGATGAACGCGGGCTGGTACTCGCCGCTGGCGTCCTTGGCGTCGTCGCGGGTGATGGTGATCGACGTGCCCTTGGAGATCACCATCGGCGTCTGCGACG
>JANYKT010000178.1 GCA_025358085.1 Deltaproteobacteria bacterium
GAGACCCGGCTGGGTCGCTTCCTGCATAAGGCGGGATACGATCTCGCGACGGTCAAGACCTACGTAACCGGCGAGCAGATCGCGGTCGAGGTGGACGAGGGGCAACTCGACAAGGTGATCTTCCTCGGCGGCGGTACCATCGAGACGTTGCGGTACAAGTTGGATTTGAGCCTTCCTGAGCGCGTCTTCAATCGGCCGCAGCTGGAGCGGCAACTCAAGGCGCTTGCCAGACGCGCCGGTCTCGCCGAGTTCGCTTATGAGCTGGTCCCGGTCAGTGCGCCCGGAAAACAATTCGGGCCCCAACTCGATGAGATCGCTCCGCTCGACGAACTGCCGCTCTTCCAACCCGGCCGCCCCTATGAGCTGCATATCCTCATCATGCCGGGACCTTTCCGGCGCGGCTTCTCCCCCGAACTCGAAATCGACTCGCTCGAAGGCTATGCAATTGGGGGCGGCTATCAAGGCATGAAGCTCGTCTTTCCCGACGACCACTGGCACGTTGACGGCAGGGTCGCGGGCGCGGTTCGCAATCGACTCGATACCGGGGCCACCCGGCTTTCCTTTACCCGCCTGAGCGGCGACGGCACCTGGGAGGGCCCCGCCATCTCCGCCGGGATCCGACCGGTGCTGCACGGACGCGTGGATCTCTCCGACCGCCAGCGAGCCGACCTGCGGTTGGAGAGCTTCAAGTTTGCCACGCTCGATGCGGACCTCGCGCTGCGGGTGAGGCCATCAGAAATGGTGCGCCTGTCGCTCGGGCTCGGACTCGAGAGGCGCTTTCTCTTTTCCGCCGAGCGGCTCCCCGACACCGTCGCCGACACAGCCTCGGTCGCGCAGACCCGCCCATTCGGCGAAGCAACCTTGCGGGTCCGGCTCAATCCCGCCGAATTGCGGCGCGACCGCGGTCACGAGTTCGGGCTCGAGGCGCGCCTCTACGGTCGCGGCCGCTCCGATCACTCTGGCAGCGTCCGGCTGCGGGGCCACTATCAAAAGATGATTCCTTACGGCTGGAACGAGCTGTGGCTGGATGGCCACGTTGAATTTCGCAACGGCGATACTCTTTTCCCCGAGGAGCAATCAATCGGCGGCGATCCGCTGCGCGGTCCATTCGGCTTGGTCTATACGAGAAAGTTATTGAGTTTCGGCACCGAGTTTCGATACTCGCTCTTACGCGACGTCTTCAAAGTGGGCCTGTTCCACAACGCGGTGGTGTTCGGAGAAATCAACCGCGCGACCAACACGGAATCGCCACTGCTCGCCAATTCGTTCGGGCTTGGCGCGCATGCGCTGATCTATGACGAGTTCGCGCTCGATGTCTGGTTCGGCTCCGGCTTCGAGGGCGGCGGGCGCCGGGACACCGGCGCGGCCCTGCAGCTTCGACAGGCATTCTGAGGCGAGGCTCAGGCTGAGAAACTGGATTTCAACAACGCGGTCAACGTGCGCCCGCGCGACGAAGAGCGAGAGAAAGCCCGCGCCACCTTTAAAGAGCGCCAGTCGCACTGAATATGCGCCGCGATGACTCCTGTCCCGCGAATGTCTCGTGCGCAACGTTGGGTGCCCTGAGGCGCCGCGCTGGTGCTGCCGCGCTACTGCTGCTTCAGCGCCGCCAGCAATGCGCGCGCCTGATCCTGCACCAGCTTCTCGTTGCGCGGGCCCAGGCGCAGCAGGTGCTTCTCGACCGGGCCAAGCGCCTCGAGCTTGGGGTCGACATAAACATAGTGCTGTCCCCGCGGCTGCACCTCAGCGTCCCCGGCTCCCAAAGCCGGTGCGTCGACGATGCGCTGGAGCGCAGCCTGCAACGTCGCCGAAAGCGCGCGGTCCGGATATCCCAGCTTGTGATAGGCCGCCTCGAGCAGCGGATGAATCGTGCGCAGCGCGGTTGCGAGCGCCCGTGCGTCCACCGATGCAATGACGTCGGCGAATGAATCATATCGCTCGAATCGGTGCGGCTGATAAGGCTCCTTTGGCGTGAGGAAGGTCAGCTGTTTTACTGGACTCACACCCTCGGCCAGATTGTCGATCACCGTCGCACCGCGCTCGAGCAGGTCAGTCCCGGAGAGCCACTCGCGCAGCCTGGGCGACAGCGCGCCAAAGAGATCCCGTACCCGTACGTCCGACTCGGCGGACGGCGGCAGCGGCGAGTCGGGAGCGCGCGGTTGCGCGGCGACGGGCGCAACAGGGGGAGGCGCCGGCGCTGGTGCCGGGCGGCGAAGGAAGAACCAGGTCGCGCCAGCGAGCGCAGCAGCGACGACCACCGCGGCAACAATCTTTTTTTCCACCATGAAGGGAAGGCTAACGAAGCCGGGACACCCTGCGCAACTCACCGTGCCAAGGCGCCTGGCACGAAATGCGTATCGTGTCCCCAGATTCTACTTCAAGCTCGCGGCGATTTCGTGCAGGGGGGCCGGGCGCGCGAAGAGATATCCCTGCGCGCGCTCGCAGCCGAGCCGGCGCAGCGTCGCAGCCTGCTCGTGCGTCTCGACGCCCTCGGCCACGACCTCGATACCGAGCCCTTTGCCGAGCATCAGGATGGACTGGACGATCTTGATTTTCCGCTCGTCGGCGACCATGGCCTTGACGAAAGAGCGGTCAATCTTCAAGGCATCGATGGGGAGCTGGTGCAGGTAGCTGAGCGACGAGTAGCCGGTGCCGAAGTCATCGATGCAGAGTTCGGCGCCGGTCTCGCGCAGCCGCTCGAGGCCTTCGACCGCGGCCGCGCCGCTGCCGATCAACATGCTCTCGGTGAGTTCCAGCCGCAGCCGCTTGGGATTCATCGACGCGCCGGAAAGCGCCGTGGTGACCTGTTCGACGAGGTCAGGCTGGAGCAGCTGCCGGCCGGAAAGGTTGACCGACAGCCCGATGTTGCCTGGCAGCGAGCTCATATTGCGGCACGCCTCTTCCAGCACCCAGCGGCCGAGTGGGACGATGAGCCCCGTCTCCTCGGCAAGCGGAATGAACTCGCTTGGCTCGATCAGCCCGCGCTCCTTGTGCTCCCAGCGAACCAGCGCCTCGACACCCACCGTGACGCCGTTCTCGAGGTTGACGATGGGTTGGTAATACACGCGCATCTCACCGCGCTCGAGTGCACGGCGCAGCTCGTTTTCCACGCGCAGAGCGGCCGTCGCGCGCTCGTGCATGGAAGCATCGAAGACCGCCTGCCGCGAGCCTCGCCCCTTGGCGCGATACATCGCGGTATCAGCGTCGCGCATCAGGTTGTCGGGGTGTTCGGTGCTGGGGCCGCCCAGCGCGATGCCGATGCTGACCCCGGCGAACACCTCGTGGCCCTCGACCAGGAAGGGCGGAGCCAGCGCGCGGTGGACGCGGCCTGCGATGCCCAGCGCCTCATCGGCGTCGGCCACGTTTTCGACCAGCAGGGTGAACTCGTCGCCGCCCAGCCGCGCCACGGTGTCGCCGCTGCGCCGGCACGACTCCAACCGCTGCGCGATCTGCACCAGCAGCTCGTCGCCGGCCCGGTGCCCGAGGCTGTCGTTGACAAGCTTGAAGCGGTCGAGGTCAAGAAAGAGGACCGCGAACTGCAGGCCGTCGCGGCCGCGCGCGCGGGAGAACGCGACCTCCAGCCGGTCTTTGAAGAGCGCGCGATTGGGCAAGCCGGTGAGCGCGTCGTAGAAGGCGGCCTGCAGCAGCCGCGCCTGGGCCTTGCGGCGCGCGGTCACGTCCATGGCCGAGACGAGCAGGGCGCGGCGGCCCTCGAAGTCGATCTCGTGCGCATTGATTTCAACGTCGCGGGGCTCGCCGCGCGCGGTGACGTGACGCCGGACCACGCCGCCACCGCTGGTTTCGGCCGAAAAGACGTCCTCGCCGAGCAGGTCCTTGCTGGACATTTGCAGGAACTTTGCGCGCGGGAAGCCGTAGTGGCGCACCGCCGCTTCATTGACCGCGAGGAATTGCCTCGACACCGAGTCCTCGACCCACATGGGCTGCGGGCTGTTTTCGAAGAGGATGCGGTAACGCTGCTCGGAGGCACGGAGGGCGTCGATGACGCGCACGCGCTGCGTGACCTCGCGGGTGAGCAGCAGCGTGGCCGCGCGGCCGTGGTACTGCACGCTGCTGGCGCTCACCTCCAGCAGCAGTTCGCGGCCGCTCCTGTCGCGGTGGACGGTCTCGAAGCGGCGACCGTGGCGGATGGCAGCGCGGGCCAACGCGGCGTCCTCCCAGAGTGTGTCGATGCGCGCGCCCAGCAGCGAAGACCTGGCCAGGCCGTAGAGCGCGCTGGCCTGCGGGTTTGCTTCCAGCACCACGCCCAGGTCCGGGTCGATGACGAAGAGCGCCTCGCCGACGCTCTCGAAGAGGTCGCGATAGCCGCGCTCCACCCGTCGCATGGCCTCATCGACCGGCTTCTTCTCAATCACCGCGCCCAGCGAGGCGCAGGCGCTCGCGATCCCTTCGAGCAGCGCGTTGTCGGGCGGTACCATGTCGGTGGAGAAGAACTCGAGCGCCGCGACCGTGCGCGAGTGGCCGCGAGCAGGGAAAGCAAATGTGACGGTGGCCGGCAGGTCGCCTGCGGGTGAGAGCCTCACGGCAGGTTCGCCGAGTCGCAGGACCTCGACCGCGAGGCCTGTGCCGTGGCTCTTGGCCAACCTGCGGAAGGATTGCAGCCGTTCGGGCGCGTCGAGGTGCCAGACGATGCGCGAGGCGAGTTCGCCGGCCTCGGCCGAAAATTCGACGCGGCCCGCTTGCCAGCCAGTGTGAGCGCAGATGCGGGCGAGCGCGGCGCGGAGCGCGTCCTCCAGGCTGGCTGCGCTTTCGGCCGCGTCGAGGACGGCCTTGCGCAGCGGACGATCGAGTTCTGGATTTCCCGCCATGGCGCTCTCGCAACCCCCCGGGAGAAGCATAGGTCGCCGCACGGGTAGGGAACTAGGGCGCGATGTCAGTGCTGCGTGCAGGACCAGGGTCACGGAATCGGCGAGCACCCCTGAACGGGGTCACTCCTGGGTTGGCCTCTCGTTCTCGAGCAAGCCATCGGGTTGGGAGCGTTCGGTGCCAAAGGGCGCCCCCGCGGGCGTGGCCAGCTTGAAGCGCGTGGCGACATCGGAGACCGCGAGGGTGATCAGCAGAGACACGAAGAAGAGTGAAATCGCCAAAACCAACCGGGTCGCCGCGCTTGCTTCGCGCAAGTGCATGAAGAAGATGACGACCAGTGAGGACTTGGTCGCGGCGATGCCGAGCGCAATAAAAATGGCGTACTTGCCCAGGTGCAGGGTGCCGGTGATGTACGTGGTCGCGGTGAAAATCAGCAGCAGCACGTAAACGACCACGTACGAGGTCGCTGAGTGCGGGTGCTGACTCGAATGCTCCTGTCCGGAAATCAAGGTGATCTCCTCAAATCAGGTACAGCAGGGGATAGAGAAAGATCCACACCAGATCGACCAGGTGCCAGTAGAGGCCGCCCATCTCGAGACCGGTGTAATAGGCCGATGAATACCGGCCTCCCCAGGTGCGGATCATCAGGATGAACAAGACCGTACCGCCGGCGACAACGTGGATGCCGTGCAGGCCGGTCATCAGGAAGTAGAGCGTGTAGAACATGGCCGCGCCGGCGATATGCACCTCGCCGGCATAGAATTTCCCGGGATACTCGTGCGCGGCAAAGTGCGCGCGATACTCCTCGGCCTTGATTCCCATGAACCCCAGCGCGAACACGAGCGTGAGGAAGAGGCAGAACGCGGCGACCTTCGGCTTGTCGATGCGCGCGTAATGGATGGAGAGCGCTACCGTGAAGCTGGAGGTGATCAACACCACCGTATTCAGGGTGCCGAGGGCGGTCTCCAGGTGCCGGCTGCATTCCTTGAAGGCCAGCGGGAATTGAAAGCGATAGAACGTATAGCCGCAAAAGAGGCCACCAAAGAGCAGAACCTCGGTAGCGAGGAACAGCCACATGCCCAGGCGCATGGCCTCGTTCTGCCGTTCAATGGAACTGAAATGGTGGCCAAGCACGCCGGCCGGTACGCCGACGGGCGCTTCATGAGACATAGGTCATACCCCGCTCGTGCGTGCGGTAGTCGTGCGGCCCCTGGGTGATGGTCGGGATGGAATCGAAGTTGTGCGTGGGTGGTGGGGACGGGGTGGCCCATTCAAAGCCCTTCGAGTTCCACGGATTGGCCTCGCACTTCGGGCCCCAGACCAGCGCGATGAAGAGATAGATGAAGATGATCAGGAAGCCGAAGCCGAGCAGGGTGGCGCCGGCCGTGGACGCGACATGCAAAGCCTGGAAATGCTCCGGGTATTGATAGTAGCGGCGGGGCATTCCGTAGTTGCCCAGCAGGAATTGCGGGATGAAGGTGGCGTTGAAGCCGAGAATGATCAGCGTCGCGGCCACCAGACCCCAGCCTTCCGGATAGCTCTTGCCGAACATCTTGGGGAACCAGTAATGCAGCCCGGCGAGGAACCCCATGATCACCCCGCCCACCATGATGAAGTGGAAGTGCGCGACGACGAAGTAGGTGTCGTGCCAGGGGACATCCAGCGAGACCGTGGCCAGCGCGATGCCGGTCATTCCTCCGAACACGACAAAGAAGAAAAAGCCGCAGACATAGGCAAAGGGAGTCGTGAACACGATGGCTCCGCGGTAGAGCGTGCCAATCCAGTTGAAGATCTTTATCGCGGTGAAGACGCCGACAATCATGGAGAGCACGCCGAAGACGCCGTTGTTGAAGCTCGACTGGCCGGACACAAACATATGGTGGCCCCAGCTGAAGAAACCGACCACTGCGATCCCGACGGAGCTGAAGGCGATGGCCCGGTAGCCAAACGGATTCTTGTGGGCCATCGCGCAGACGCACTCGGAGATCACGCCCATGGCCGGCAGCCCCATGATGTAGACGGCCGGGTGCGAGTAGAACCAGAACATATGCTGGAAGAGCACCGGGTCGCCGCCGCGGGCAGGGTCGAAGATGCCGAAGCCACCCACGCGCTCGATCGCGACGATGAGCACGGTGATGCCCAGCACCGGCGTGGCCAGCACTTGAATGATGCTGGTGGCGTAAGTGGACCAGACGAAGAGCGGCATGCGCATCCAGGTGAGGCCGGGCGCGCGCAGCGTATGGACGGTGACGATGAAGTTGATCCCCGTCATGATTGACGAGAAGCCGAGGATGAAGACGCCCAGCAGGATGGGAAAGACCTGCGTCGGAGTCGTGGAGGAATACGGCGTATAGAAGGTCCAGCCGGTGTCGGCGCCGCCGTGAATCATTCCCCAGATGGCCAGTGAGGCGCCCGCCATATAGACGTAGAACGAAGCCAGGTTCAGCCGTGGAAAAGCGACGTCGCGCGCGCCCAGCATCAGCGGCAGCAGGAAGTTGCCGAACGCCGATGGAATGGCCGGAATCATGAAAAGGAAGATCATGATGATTCCGTGGAGCGTGAACATTCGGTTGTAGCTCAGCGCGTCCATCAGGAACGGGCCGGGCTGTAACAACTTCATGCGCAGCGCCAGCGCGAAGACCCCGCCGACAAAGAAGAAGAAGATGACCATGGCGAGGAACATCACGGCCACGCGCTTGTGGTCGCGCGTGTTGAGCCACGACATGACCGTGGTGCCGTCGCTGAGGTAGCTCCCCGCCTGCAGCGGCGGTCCTGCGATGCTATCTGGCTCGGACTGGCGCATAGGCGGGCCCTCCGCTGGAAGTGGTGCGCACTGCGTCGCTTTGCAATGATTTAATATATTCCACGATAGCGGCTATCTCCGGGGCAGCGAGTTTTGCCTGATAACTGGGCATGACCGGTTGGTAGCCAGCCACGATCTTGGCCCCCGGGTCCATGATTGATTCGGTGATGTATCCCTCGTCGGCATCAATGGTGCTGCCGTCGGTGAGCTTTTCCTGGCGGTGGTACAGGTCCAGCCAGGTGGGGCCAATGTGCCGCTCGCCGTCGATGGAGTGGCACTTGAGGCAGCCGGCCTCGGCCGAGACACGCTTGCCTTGCTCCACCAGGTTGCCGAGCGGCGGCACGAACTCCTGCGGGGTGGGCGAGCTGTCTTGCTTGTTGGCGAGTGCCCCGCGGCGCTCGGACTGCAGCCAGTCCTCGTAGTCGGCCAACTTCATTACGACGACCTGGCCGCGCATGATGGAGTGGCCGGCGCCGCAGTATTGAGTGCAGAGGATCTGATAGAGGCCCGGCTCGACGGCCTGGAACCAGGTCTGCGTATAGCGGCCCGGCAGCACGTCCTGCTTGATGCGAAACTCCGGGACATAGAATGAATGGATCACGTCGCGCGAGGTCATCAGCAGCCGCACCGGCTTGCCGGCGGGGATGTGCAGGACGTTGACCGCGTTGGGCCCGTCCGGATAGGCAAACTTCCACATCCACTTTTTGCCCATGACATAGACGTCCATGGCGTCGGAAGGGGGCGAGGTCTGCCGGATGTATTCCTTGTAGCCGAGCACCCACCAGAGCAGGAAGAAGCTGATGGGAATGCCGACGAAGAGGATCTCCATCCAGAGCGGCGACTCGATGTGCGGAGTGGTCTGCGACTCCGAGCGACGGCGAAACCGGATGAAGAAGAAGATGGCGGTGAACCCCACCGCGAGGGACATGATGATGGTGGTGAGGATGACGAAGTAATGAAGTTGATCGAGGTCTTTCGCGAACGTGGAAGCCTGGTCGGGCAGGAACAACATCCGGCGGAGGATCTCGTTCACTTGACGGTCCCCTTCCGGACTTCGCGCCACCAGAGAACGCCGATCAGGCCAAAGAGGCCGAAGGCCACGGCCAGCGAGCCGCCGCGCAGCACCCGCCAGACATAAAGATTGTACTTGCGGGAGGCCGGGTCGTAACGGAAGCACTTGAGCAGCACGCGGTCGAAGGTGGTCCCGACCTTCCCGCCCGAGGCCTCGACGATCGCGAGCTTCATATCGCGGGGCGCCGTCTCTACGCCGTAGAGATAGCGGGAGATGCGGCCGTCGGGCGTGAGCACCACGCTCACCGCCGGGTGCTCGAACTGCTGCGATTCAGCGTCGAATCGATATTTGAAGCCCACTGAATCCGCGAGCGCTTTGATGGCCTGGGGCCCGCCGGTCAAGAACGGCCAGTCGGTGGGCGAGGCCCTCTCGGCCCCCTTCAAAGCCTGCATATATCCGCGCTGCCTCTCGAGCGCGTCTTTAGGACCGTCCTTGGGGCTGAAGCTGACGGTCAGGCCGTAATAGTCCTTGCCAAGCACGAGGCCTGTCTCGTTGAGGCTGCGGATCACGCCGTTCTGCACCAGGCTGCAAAGCATGGGGCAATCGAAGTAGATCAGTGTCAGGACCACCGGCTTGCCGCGGACGACAGCGTCCTTGACTGTGACGAGATTCAATTGGGCGTCGTGGAACCTGGCATCGGCGAGCGGTTCGCCGAGCCTCTCAATGACATCGACAACGTCCGAGCCGGTGGTCGTCCCCGACGGCGCGGAAGGAGCCGCGGTGGGCGGCGTTCCCTGGGCCAACAATAAAGCGGTCAGGAGCGCAATCATTTCTTTGGCTCCTGAATCATCTGCTCCATGGCTTGCTCGATGGGCATATGAACAATGCCCTGCTTCTTGTCGACCCAGCCCCAGGTGTCGAGGCGGTGCTTGCTGTACTTTCGATAGATCTGCAATGACCGGTACACTTCGAAGGGCACCTGATCGACAATGCCGATCTCGGCTTGGCCGATCTGTCGCGGGATCGGGTCGGGCCCGAGCGGCTGCAGCTCGCGAGAGCGCTTGTCATAAATAGTGTACGACCAATATCCAGAGGCAGCGAAGACCAGGAGCGCGGTGACGGCGACGGCGACGATCTTGCCGGCCGAGACGGCGGTGTCCTCCTGCGCCGCGGGCGGCGCCATATGCTCCACTGCGTGGGACGGCTCTCTCGTCGTCATGGCTGCACGTACCTCAGTGAATCCTCCAGGTAGGGATCGCGCAGCGGAACGGCGTAGCCGCCGCGCAGGCGCCAGATTCCGAAGGCGACCGACAGTCCGCCTACGCCAGCAAAGCTGGTGATGGCGGTCCAATGAAAACCGGCGTGGGCCACGGGCAGGACGACCCAGTAGAGGTCAACGTAATGAACGATCATGACCCAGGCCGCGATGGCGGCGAGCGTGCGCGGATTGCGTTTCAGGTCGCGCGAGAGCAGCACCAGGAACGGCACCACGAAGTGAAAGACGATCAGGAAGACGCCGACCCAGCGCCAACCTCCTTCGCGCCGCAAAAGAATCCAGGGGATCTCGTCGGGCAGGTTGCCGACCCAGATCAGCATGTATTGCGAAAATGCAATGTAGGCCCAGAAGGCGATGAAGGCGAGCAGGTACTTGCCCAGGTTGTGCAGGTGCGATTCGTTGATCAGCCGCCCTACCGGCGCGTGCGAGCGGATGGCCAGCGCGGCGAGGATACAGAGCAAGGCGATGGAGGCGACGAAGCCGCCGGCAAAGATATAGAGGCCAAAGATGGACGAGCCCCAGAGCGGGTTGAGCGACATCAGCCAGTCGAAGGACGCGAAAGTGAGCGAATAGGCAATGAAGGGAAGGCCGCCTGCGCCCAGCTTGCGTAACCTGCGGGTCCATTGCGCTTCGCCGCCCTGGTCCTGCCGGATGGACCAGCCGCGCATCAGCCCGGCGACGGCGATCCAGATGGCGAAGTAGACGGCGGCGCGCAGCGTGAATGCGCTCATATTGAGATAAGCATGCTTATGTGCCAGCAGCTTCATGCCCTCGGCGCCGAAAACCGCGGCGTCGGGCGCAACCCAGCTGAAGATGACGCGCGCGCCGAGCAGGATGGGGAGGAAGAGGAGGAGATAAAGGGGCGTGGTAGCGACGATGGATTCATTCAGCCGGCGCACGACAATGTTCCAGCGGGCACCGGCGGCGTGGTTCGCCATGAGCAGCACCAGCGCGCCCAGGGCGATTCCCAGCCAATACATGAAGGCAACCAGATAGGACAGGAGCGTAGCCTGCGGCGCGCCGACGAATCCCACGGCTGTGAGCGCGAGACTGACGATGCCAATGACGGCACCGGCCAGCATGGCAGTGCGGCCGCCTTCGAAACGTGGGAAGTCGTCGGGAATCAGGGGCGCGTCGGTACTCATGGCGACGATTCCTTCAAGAGTTGTGCGCGCACGTCGGGCGGGGCGTCCGCGAGCTGCGCTCCCTGGCTGCGTTGCAGCGCCTGCAGATAGGCGATGACGGCCCAACGTTCTTCGGGGTTCAGCTCGGCGGCATAAGAAGCCATCAAGCCATATCCCCCGGTAATGACCTGGTAGACATGACCTGGACCCGTGTTTTTATTGCGCAGCAAGCTGGGCGGGGGGCGCAGCGACATCTGGGTCGCCACCAGACTGACGCCGTCACCGACCAGACCGTGGCAGGTGGCACAGCGGATCTCGAAGTACTTGCGGCCAAGAGTCATCAATGCCCGCGTGACGGGAATGGGTATGGCATTGACCACGTCGCCTTGCGCGTCCTTGCCAGCGGTGAATTCCGGCCTCAAGACGGCCCGCTCGCGTGGGACGGTGCTGGGCGGCGGCGTGCGCATGGCTCGCCCGTCCGCGAAGAATGGATTGGCGGCGTACGGAACGTACTTTGGTTGCCGCTCGAGCGGGTCAATCGTCGAGGTGTCGATGCACCCGGCCAGCAGAACACCCAGGATGCAGAGGACGCGGATCATGCGGCCTCCGTGACGGTGTGGACACGCCGGGCGCCAACTTTTTGCAGCAGCTCTTCGAGCGCCGGGACGTCGTCGCCGTCGGTCTCGATCGAGAGCCAGAAGGCGTCCAGCGAGGCGGTGCGGAACTGCTCGCTTTCGAAGACCGGGTGATACGGCTGCGGAAAGGCGAAGAAGTAGAAAATCGAACTGAGGAAGATGGACAGCACCGAGAAAAGAATCCCGCATTCGAAGGTAATGGGAATATTGGTCCAGAATCCGTGCGAAGGCCGTCCGCCCACGTTGATTGGCCAATCAACCACATTCATCCAATACATCATGTAATAGCCGCCGCAGGCGCCGGTAAGCCCGCCAATGAGCGCAATCAGCGGCATCGGAGACTTTTTCATTCCGAGCACCTCGTCGATCCCGTGCAAGGGATAGGGCGAATAAGTGTCCAGGCCCTTGACGCCGCTCTGCTGGAGCTTGCCC
>JANYKT010000183.1 GCA_025358085.1 Deltaproteobacteria bacterium
CCCGTCATCGTCGAGGAGCTTCTGCATCGTCAGTAGAGATCATGAATGGATCTCGCGTGCAATCGGCTTGGACTGTCAAATTCCTAAGCGATCGATCGCGCTCAGCTTTTGCAGGCCCACTCCCTAACACAGTAGTGCTAGGCTGCGCCGAAATCGCCCGGAGAAAAATCCGTGGGACGAAGGAAGAGTGATTCCTTCGTCCCACGTTGTTCGTTGCAGTAAAAAACAGAGCGATTGATACCTGGGTTACGGGCCCGCGACGCAAGCTCCCGCGGGCGGGGCGAGACCGAAGATCCGCACCTCGGGATCTGCATAGAGTGGAACCAGCAAAGCGTGAACGCTCTCGAGCGCGAACTCTTCCTGATGGGCGTCAAACCAGTCCCGATCGATGACGAGGGTGTTGACGCCGAGCCGATCTTTCATTGAGCACAGCACCGCATACTCCGGAAATCGTTGCGCCAGCTGGGCCTGGTACCGTCCATAGCCTGGAGGAAAATAGCTCGAGTATCCATTGATGATGCGTTGCCGATGATTGATCTGCGCGAACATCCGCCAGGCGTCCGGCTCGTAGTCGGACACGTGGAGGCCAGCCGGTAGAGGGATATGCGCGACGACCGTTGAGGCAGGCTGTTGCCGCAGCCAATCACTCCATGGAGCGCGAGAGCTGTAGGGCACCCGAAGCAGGGGCTGGGGAATCGAGAGGTTCTCCACGGCGGCCAGGACGCTGACGATTGCCACCGCGCCGAGACCCCACGGCGCTTTCATCGAGTGCGCGGCGCGAGAAATCGCCAGAGCGGCGAGGACCGGCAACAAGGCCTGTGCGAGGACGGCGAAGCGGAAGACACTTCGCAGCTCGAGCAGCCCGGGGAGGAATTCCCGGAGCGCGGCGTATGGCTGCCATCCAGACAGCTCCACATTCAGGCCGAGGGAGAGCAGAAAAGCGACAACGGCGCTGAGCGTCAGAAAGGCTGTCCACATGCGGGTCCGGGAGTCGAGCAAGCCGGCGAGTGCCCCCGCGCCAGCGAGCAGGGACAGAAGGATGCCGGGGAACAGGCCGCCGGTATCACCTTCGAGCGCGTTGTCGCGCAGAGGGATTGAAAGCGTCGCCGTCGCTGGCCGGGTGATGAGATCCACGGCGTGGGCCGACATCGCTTGTACGACAGCGGCCGAGCGACTGAAGCCGAGCCGCTGGTGCGCCTGCCAGACCGGGGCGACGAGCGCGGCGAGGATGATTGCTCCAATCGCGGCAACCGCTCCAATCTTTAAATACGCTCGCAGGCTCCGTCCGTGGTGCGCGAGCGCGACTGCTCCCGCGACCAGCGCGAATGGCGCGAACATGACTGCGAGCTGTTGCGAGCAGAGGTATTGACAGAGGAAGCCCGCGACAGCCCACGCGGCACTTCTCCCGTTTCCCGAGCGCGAGAATCGGACCAGACCTTCCAGGGTCCAGAGGATGCCGAAGATGGGCAGAATGGGGAGCACTCCAAGCTGCTTTGACATGATGGGGAGCGCCACGCCCAGCGTTCCCGCCAGCAGGGCGAAGGGGCGCTGAACGTCGAGGCTGCGGACCAGTCGATAAGTAAAGAGACCATTCAAGACGAGGATGGCGAGCAGGATCAGGTTGTAGACGAGCGCGGGCGGGGTGTTGGCAATCCACAGGGGAGCCGACAGCGCGCCCGGCAGACTCATAGGCTCGGAGAAGGTGAATACGTCCGGTTGAGGATGAAAGAACGGAGCTTCCCAATAATGGTTGAACCCGTGGGCGGCGCGGTCGCCGGCCCACCAGAGCGTCCAGAGGCTGAAGAGGGGCACGGTCGCCTCATGCTCTGTCCCGAGTGGAATCGCCGTGGCCGGCGTCCGGGCGAGCGGCCAGGTGATGCCGATGGCCGTCGCGCATAAGGTCGCCGTGGCGATGCCAACCCACCCTGAGGGCGCACGCTGCTGCGCGGCCCTTCGATCGTCAGAAGGGCCGCGCATGCTCAAGCTCAGTGTTCGTCTTGCGCGCGCAGCGCCTTCTTCAGGCTTGCGGAAAACTTCGCGAGGGTCTGTCCCTTCAGCGCCGTGGTGAAGCCGTCCTCGGCGGCGGGCTGGAGCCCCTTCGAGGTGACTGCGATGCGGCCCTCGGGCGACGAGACGAGGTAGGTGCCATCCTTGCGGTGCGTGAGGAACAGGACGTAGGTCTGGCCCGCCTGGTAGGGACCATCCTCGTCGAGAATGTACTTCGCGTTGCCGGTATGAAAGAGCGCGAACTCGTCCTCGAGGTCGCCGGTGAAGGACTCCTGCACCCCGAAGGCGATGCGCTGCGTGGGGATGCGATCGACGTCGTCCTTTCCGACCGGCATGGTGAGGTCCGGCCCGGCGGAAACGCCGGTCACCGTTGCGACGACCACTGCATCGGCATTCGCCACGGCGTCCTGCAGGCTGGTGGGCCGATAGTTCCACATAGCGGAAGCGACAGGCGCGCCAGCCGCGGGCTGCGCCGGGCTGGTCGTCGGCGAATATCCAAGGTTGGCATACTTCGCTGCGATGTCATCGATGTTGTGCTGGACCACCGAGTAACCGGGATAGGTCCCGATGTCGTAGTAGTAACCGCCGCCCATGCAGCCGCCATCGTTGGAATGCGTCAGGCCAAAGAGGTGGCCGACCTCCTGGCAGAAGATTCCCTGGGCGGCGTTGGAAGAGGGATTGTAAGAGAGGTTGACGCGCGCGTGCCCGTGCGTGATGACGCACCCGCTGCTGCTCTCGATGGACGCGAGGCCGCCCCATCCCGTGCTGCCGAAGTAGCCGTCGAAGACGCTGATGGTCGTGTGGTACCCGACATCGTAGACCGACAGGACAGTGTTGTTGTTCCAGTCGTTGATGGCCGCGGTGGCCTCGGCCTTCATGGTCGAGTTGTTCCAGGCCTGCACGGTCCTCGACGCCTGGACCCAGCAACCCCAGTCGTGGGCCTCGGCGGCCGGCGCTGCCGCCATTGCCAGAACGATGAACGCTACTGCGAGGTGTGTTCCTCTGATCGATCGCTTCATGATGTCTCCTGGTTTGTCGCTCCCGGCTTTTGCCAGGGACGGCGTGATTGACTCGAGCGTGAAATCAATGAGCTTCACAGAAGCCCGCGGGATGCGGCGCGGAATGGGCGCCCATTCCAATTCATGTGCAATGGGGTGCGACAGTAGAAAATGATTTCCCACCGGGGAATCTTCAGTAACGTCGCTCAACTCGTCTGGTTTACCTTAAAGGACCTATCTAGAGAGCTATTGAGTCGATTACCGGGACGTGTGGAATGCTCGCACCGATTGGTGGACGTACGGACTGTCTATGATCTCGTGCCTGACGTCTTAAATCGCAGTCTTCCGCAGGCGGAGCGCATTGGTGATCACCGAGACCGAACTGAAGCTCATCGCCGCACTCGCGATCATGGGACTCAGCAGGATGCCAAAGAATGGATAGAGCGCTCCGGCCGCCAGGGGCACGCCGAGCGCGTTGTAAACAAAGGCCCAGAACAGGTTCTGGCGAATGTTTCGCAACGTGGCGCGGCTGAGTTTGCGGGCGCGAACGATACCGCGCAGATCGCCTTTGACCAGCGTGATGCCGGCGCTCTCCATGGCGACATCGGTGCCAGTTCCCATCGCGATGCCCACGTGAGCCGCGGCCAGCGCGGGTGCGTCGTTGATTCCGTCTCCGGCCATTGCGACGATGCGGCCCGCGCGGCGAAGCCGGTCCACCGCTTCGCTCTTCTGCGCGGGCATTACTTCGGCTTCGAAATCGTCGATACCCAGCTTGCGTGCGACGGCCTCTGCCGTGGTCCGGCTGTCGCCCGTCATCATCACCACCCGCACGCCCTCTTCGCGCAACAGGCGCAACGCCTCCGCCGTCGAGGACTTGATGGGGTCGGCCACGCCGAGCAACCCGGCTAGCTTCCCGTCGATGGCGACGAACAGGATGGTCTGGCCCTCGGCCCTCAGTTCTTCGGCTCGCTGCTGCGCTCTTTCGATCAGGACGTGGCCGCTATCGAGGAATTTCGGGCTCCCCACCCAGACCTCATGGTCCTCCACGCGGCCCACTACGCCCCCGCCCGTTGCCGACTTGAACGCGGCGACAGGGGCCAGCGGCAGACCGCGCTTCTCCGCACCCTGCACGATGGCGTGACCCAGCGGGTGCTCGCTCGCGCGCTCGACGCTGGCTGCAAGCCTGAGCACGTCGTTCTCGTGGAATGGTTCGTAGGCCTCGGCCGAGACGAGGCGTGGCTTGCCCTCGGTGAGTGTCCCGGTCTTGTCGACGAGCAGGGTATCGACCTTTTCCATCGTCTCAAGCGCCTCGGCATTGCGCACCAGCACTCCCGCGGCCGCGCCGCGCCCCGTGCCCACCATGATGCTCATCGGGGTCGCGAGGCCGAGCGCGCACGGACAAGCAATGATCAGCACCGCCACCGCATTGACGATTGCATGCGCTAGGCGCGGCTCGGGTCCGACCGTGAACCAGACAATGAAGGTCGCGATAGCGACCCCGATCACGACCGGAACGAACCAGCCGGCGACTTTGTCCGCGAGCCGCTGGATGGGCGCGCGAGTTCGCTGCGCCTGGCCGACCATCCGCACGATCTGCGCCAGAAGGGTAGCGTCGCCGACCCGCTCGGCGCGCATCAGGAAGCTGCCCACGCCATTGACAGTAGCGCCAGTGACCTTTGCTCCCGGCTCCTTGTCGACGGGGACCGGCTCGCCCGTCACCATCGATTCATCGACCGCGCTCCGTCCTTCGATGACGACGCCGTCGACCGGAACCTTCTCGCCGGGGCGAACGCGCAGCACATCGCCCGCGACGATCTGCGCCAGCGGAACATCGTGCTCCGTGCCATCCTGCTCGACCTTGCGCGCGAGTTTGGGAGACAGGCCCAAAAGCGCCTGCAGCGCCCCGCGGGTCCGCGCCCGCGCGCGCAGTTCCAGCACCTGTCCGAGCAGCACCAGCGAGACGATGAAGGCGGCCGGCTCGAAATACACTGGCGGGAGTCCGTGCTGCAGCAGCGCCGCGGGCAAGAGACCCGGAGCCACGGTGGCGACCACGCTGAATCCGTAGGCCACACCGGTCCCGAGCGCAATCAAGGTGAACATATTGAGACTGCGATTGACGACTGAAGCCCAGCCGCGCTGGAAGAAGGGCCAGCCCGCCCACAGCACCGTGGGAGTTGCGAGCGCAAATTCAATCCATGGCAGCCAGCGTCCCAGCGCGGACTGCACCGGCATTCCCGGAAGCAAATCACTCATACCGAGAAGGAAGACCGGCACGGTGAAGAACAGGCTGATCCGGAACCTCCGGCTCATATCGATGAGTTCCGGGTTTGGTGCTTCCTCCGCGACCGAACGCGGCTCCAGCGCCATTCCGCAAACAGGGCAGGGCATCGGGTGATCAGACTCGACCTCTGGATCCATTGGACAGACCCACGTCGTCCCCGCGGGCGCGGCCGGCGCGGGTGGCCTGGGCGCGAGCACCTGCGCGGGGGCGGACTCGAACTTTGACTTGCACTTCGCGCTGCAGAAGCCGTATTCGCGGCCTTGGTAGTGGGCCAACCCGCCTTTCGGATGGTCGAGGTCCACCTTCATTCCGCAGACGGGGTCGATACTTTGGCGCGTAGCTTCAGCGACGCTGTGCTGTTCCATTGCGTTCTCCCGCTACCAGGGCCGGCCAGCCGGCTGCGCGGACACGGCCGCACTGGTGAGCGAATGATTGTATTGTCTCCTGCGTGAAGCGGATACTTGAAGGCACCTCGCGCCGGATCTTCGCCGCTTTCGCGGTGCTGGTCCTGCTCTTCGCGGCGGCTTCAACCTTTGCCTTCGCGGGTATGAAGGAGGTTCACGAAGGGCTGCACAACGTCCGCGCGCAAGAGGAGCAGGTGCGCACGGTCCTCGAGCTGGCCAGCGCCGCGCGGGACGTCTACGCGCATGTGGCGCACACCATCATTCTCGGCAACAGTTCGCACCGTGCACTTTTTGCCGCCGCCCGGGACCACGCCTTGCAGCTGGCCGCCCAGGTGCAGGAGGAGCAGCGGGACCCGGCCGCTTCAGCGCTCGCGGGCAGCATTGCCACTTCACTGGAAGACCTGGACGAAGGGTTTCGCGACCGGCTCCTTCCGGCAGTGGAATCGCATGACCACGCGCGCATCGAGGCGGAGCACGCGGTCGAGCAGGCGCTGGTGGCCGACGTGCAGCAGCGGGTCGACCAGATCGCGCGCCTCACCCTCGCGCGGATCGGCGACTTTGAGCAGCATGCGAGCGCCATTCAGCACGCCACGGTTCGATGGACGTTGCTTTGCCTGGCCGGTGCTCCATTCGCTGCCATCGCGATGGGTATCTATCTCGGCCGGTCCATCGCCAGGCCTGTTGCGAGGCTCAGCGCTGGCGCGGCACTCATCGCTAAAGGCGATCTGAGCACCCGCATCGAGCTTGGCGGCAATGACGAGTTTGCGCAGCTCGCGAGGCAATTCAACGATATGACGACTTCGCTGCAGGCCGACCAGGCCATGCTGCTGCAGAGCGAGCGGCTGGCCGGCGTGGGCCGGCTGGCCGCGGGCGTGGCGCATGAAATCAATAACCCGTTGACCGTGATCCTCGGTTACGTGAGGCTCTTGCGGCGCGACGCGCGGGGAAGGCTCGCGACCGATCTGGCGGCTGTCGAAGAGGAAGCGATTCGTTGTCAGGAAATCGTCGAGGGCTTGCTCGATTTGTCCCGCCCCCTGGCCTCGCTCGGGGAGCCGGTTGAACTGCGAGAGGTGGTTGAAGCGGTCACCTCGCGGTTGCGCGATGCCGGCCGGCTTTCCGGCGTGGCCGTGCGGATCGATGGCAGAGGCACGGTCTCCGGCAATGCAGAGCGGCTGCGCCAGGTCGCGCTGAACCTGATCAAGAACGCAGCCGAGGCGGCCGGACCGCGGGGCGAAGTGTCCGTGGAGATCGATTCCCAAGGGGATGCCGTGGTCATGCGCATCATCGATTCGGGTCCGGGCCTGACGGACGAGCAGCGGCGGCGGCTCTTCGAGCCCTTCTTCACGACCAAGGCCGCCGGGACTGGCCTGGGACTCGCCGTGTCGCGCGCCATCGCGCACGCGCATGGCGGCGAGATTGAAGCTGCCAATGCCTCGCCGCGCGGCGCCCTCTTTACCTTGCGGTTACCGGCGATGCCGGGGAGAGCGTCATGAAGAAGGCTCGTGTTCTGCTGGTCGATGATAAAGAGTCGATCCTGCAGCTGCTCGTGCGGATCCTGGGCGACGCGTACGAAATGACGCTCGCTTCCGACGGTACCAAGGCGCTCGCATCCATCAATGCCGCTGAATTCGATGTCGTGCTCAGCGACATCCGCATGCCTGGCGCCGACGGGTTCGAGGTGCTCCGCGCGGTCAAGGCTCGCTCGCCTCAAACCGCGGTCGTGCTGATGACCGCCTTTGCCTCGGTGCCCAAGGCAGTCGAGGCGATGCAACTCGGGGCCTTTGACTACCTGCAGAAACCGTTCGAGCCCGATCAGGTGGCATTGGTCATCGCGCGCGCGGCCGACAGCCGGCGGTCGCTCGATCAAGCCTTGTCCGCGCCGGGCAGCGAGCCCGACCCCGCGACGGGATATCACCGGTTGATCGGGAAGAGCGCTCGGATGCAGGAGGTCTACGCGCTGCTGCGGAAAGCGGCGCAACTCGATATCACGGTGCTGCTCAGTGGGGAGAGCGGCACGGGAAAGGAGCTGGCGGCGCACGCCCTCCACTCCGCGAGCGCACGCAGTGCCGGCCGTTTCATCGCCGTGAATTGCGGCGCGCTTCCGCAAGAGCTGATCGAGAGTGAGCTGTTTGGCCATGCCAGGGGCGCGTTCACCGGCGCCTCGCTCGCCAAGGCCGGGCTGTTCGAGGAAGCCGCCCGAGGTACCATCTTCCTCGACGAAATCGGCGAGTTGCCGCTGGCCGCGCAGGTCAAACTTAACCGTGCGCTCCAGGAGCGCGAGATCCGGCGGGTCGGCGATAACAGCTCGGTCAAGATAGACGTGCGCGTCATTACCGCGACCCACCGCGACCTGAAAGCCGACGCGCAGGCGGGACGCTTTCGCGAGGATCTCTACTACCGGCTCAACGTCTTTCCGGTCCGCCTGCCGCCGCTGCGCGAACGGGTCGAGGATCTACCGCTGCTGGCCGCTCATTTTCTCGACAAGTACGCCCGCATCTACCAGCGTCAATTCGAAGGGTTCGACGCCGAGGCGACCAGCGCGATGGCTGCCTATGGCTGGCCGGGCAACGTTCGAGAGCTCGAGAACGTGATCGAGCGCGCGGTCGCAGTGGCTTCTCCGCCACTCCTTCTCCGGGCGGACCTGACGGCCGAGCTCCGGCTGACGTCAGACGTGGCGCTGCCTGTGGAGTCCCTCGTCAAGATGCCGTATCGCGAGGCGGTCGATATCGGGCGCGAGCGGGTCTCCCGGGAATACCTCAGCGCGCTCTTGCGCGAATTCAATGGCAATGTGACACGTGCCGCCGAGCGCGCGGGCATGGAGCGCGAGAGCCTGCATCGCTTGCTGCGGCGCTATTCGCTGCAATCGGAAGACTTCAAAAGCCCCGAACAAAAATCAGAATGAGCGACTCCTGCATGAATCGTTTCAAGCGCCGCAATCGGCGAGCCTCCCTGCTTACTCGACGAGCAGAACTCCGGAGGCCATATCCATGCCGCAGGCGTAACGGATCTCGCCCGTCTTCACCGGCGTGAAGTGGACCTCGACAGGCTTGTTCAAAGGCAGGTCTTTGCTCACGCTCGCGTCCTTGATGACGAGCTTCTTGGCACAGGTCTGGTCGGTTGTGCGGGTGAAGATGAGCTTGAGCGGCTCACCCTTCTTGACGCGCACCTTGGCTGGTTCGAAGCCGTTCGAGTCGACCTTCAGGTTGACGGTCCGGGGTACCGCGGTAGCGAGCAACAGGAAGGCGGTGAGTGCGAAGTTCATGGGGTCTCCTTTGCGCTTGAGATGTGGCAAACGCGGTGTGGATTCACTCCTTGCATGGACGGTGCCTATCTCATCGCGCCGCATCCGAGCCCGACGCGAGACACCTCGTCGACGACACTTTCCGGCCGGCGCAAAACGGACAGCCGCGCTTGCGGCCCACGCGATCGCGCGGAGCCGCTTGCCAGCGGTGGTCGCTGCCTGCGGGGCATTTCCACCAATGCTTGCGGGTCGAGGCCGCGGAGGTCGTGTGCGGAGTGGCAGTGCCATTCCTCCGGGCATCCCATTCGGTGACCAGGGCAGGCGCCATCGTGGCCAAGGAATTGGTGACCGACAGAGCCTGATTCGCACAAGCCGGGCAGCCGTTGCCACTGACCGTTCTGCTATTTGCTTGCGCTCGCCATACATGGTCGGGTCCTTTCGGACATAGCCACCAGATGCCCAGAGTCGAGCCAGCAGGCACATCGTCTGGAGTCAGCGACGCGTTCAAAGTGGGGTGCCACTGCAAAGTCAGATCCGGATAGAGCGTCCGAAGTGAATTGGTCACCGACGCGAGTCGCCCCGCGCAGAAGGGACAACCGGTCTTGAGGCAGGTCCTGCTGTAGACGAGGGCGCTCCAATCGTGGTCCGGCCCGGCGGCGCAGACCCAATGGCCGCGTACTCCGGACCCGTAGCTGATGTGCCGTGGATCACGGCCTAGATTCTTGTGAGGATGCCATTCGGCCATCAGCCTGGGGTATCCCCCCAGCCATCGTTTGGACGGAAACGGAATGAGCTGCCGGGCAAGGTCGCGCGCCTCGCGATTGCCGAGAGGGCCAGCAAGGTCCGTCCACCGATACCAGCGGTCCCCCCCGCGGCGAAAAGAGTGCAGGGTGCTGACGAGTGCCTCGAACTCGCCATCCGCGAGGCCCAGCATTGCCTTCAGGCGCCTGGCGGCCACGGAGCCTCGCAGCGGGAAAGCAGTGGTCTGCCGGCTTGAAGTTTCCGGTGCCATATCGTGCTGTGGCTGTAGCAAGCGGAAAGCCAGACACGTTCGGCCAGCAGCCTTGCCCGGGCGGGACCAGGTTTTGCAGCGCGCCAAACACAGGAGGTCATGGTGATGAAAAGGCTGGAGCGAGCGCTGGCAATCCTCGGTGGTGTTTTGCTGCTTGCGCTCCTGGGTGCGATAGCTGCGGGCGTCGGCCTCGTCCGGCGGGGCCTGAGCGCCCGCGCGCAGCCGACCCGCATGGAAGAAATGATGGCGTTGCAGATGCGGTCCATGGCAACCCCGGCGCGGGTTCGGGATCTCAAGAACCCCGTTCAGCCTGATGCCGCGCTCCTCGCGGGCGGACGCCATCACTTCGCCGACCACTGCGCTTCCTGCCACGCCAATGACGGAAGCGGCGCAACCGAAATGGGGAAGAACTTGTACCCGAAGGCTCCCGATCTCCGTGCCCCGCGCACGCAGGAGCTGACCGACGGCGAAATTTTCGCAATCATCCAGAATGGGATCAGGCTCTCGGGGATGCCGGCCTGGGGCGAGGAACACGGGGATGATCGCGAAAGCTGGGCTTTGGTCTCATTCATCCGGCATCTGCCGAAGCTCAGCCCTGAAGAGCAACGGGAGATGGAGGATCTCAACCCCAGAGGCCCCGGCGAGCGCGGCGAAGACCAGGACGAGCAGGAATTCTTGCAGGGCGGCGACGAGAAAGCAGCCGATCCGGCGATGCCCGGCATGAAGCACTGAGGCGAGCGGGGCAACGCCGGGACGTTTTCGACAGGCTCGCGGGCCGTGGCCGCATCGGTCACAGTGTCGCCCAATGAGTTCCGCTTTTTGCGCGGCGCCGGAGTGGCGGCGAATGGCCTGCTTTCTGCTTTGCAATTCGTTGCCGCGACACCCACCGTCGCGCAGAAAGTCACCATGACGACACGAAGCTGGTTCAGGAACGGAATGCTGGCTGCTGGAGTTCTCGCTTTCGCGCCGCTTGCGCTCGCGCACGGCGGAATGGAACACGTGATGGGCACGGTGGTGTCCGCCGACGCGAAGTCCATTGTCGTGAAGACCCCGAAAGGCGTGGAGACCACCATTCAAGTGGACGAAAAGACCAAGGTGGAACGAAGCGGAGCCGAGGCGAGGGTGACGGACCTTGCGGCTGGTGAGCGCGTCGTGGTCCATGCGCACAAAGGCGAAGCAGGGCTGACCGCGATGATGATCAAGGCCGGCGCGACGAAAGCCGGAGGCGCGGTCAAGGCCACCGGTACACCTGCCCACCACCACTCGGACTGACTCGGAGAACTCCCCTTGGCGAACGATTCAAAAGTAGTTTCCCGCCGGGGGCTTCTCGGCCGCGGCACGTTGCTCGGCGGCGCGGCGCTGCTGGCCAGCCGCGAAGCCGGCGCGGCTGGCGTCCCGGGGGCGAAGGGCGCACGACCCGATTCGGCGGCGGCCACGGGCAGCGATCCTGCGTCGCAGGCGGCGCAGGCGCCGGGCCGCGCGAACCTGGATTACCGCCCGGTCATCGTGCCGAACGGCGCGAAGGCCCCGTGGAAGATCGTTGATGGCGTCAAGGTGTTCCACCTTGTCGCCGAGGAAGTCGAGCACGAGTTTGCGCCCGGCCTGAAGGCCAAATGCTGGGGATACAACGGCCGTGTGCATGGACCGTTGATCGAGGCCGTCGAACACGAGCGGGTTCGCATCTACGTGACCAATCGCCTCAAGGCCTCCACCACGGTGCATTGGCACGGCGTTTTGCTGCCCAATGGCATGGACGGCGTGGGTGGCCTGAATCAAAAAGCGATTCAACCGGGCGAGACTTTCAAATACGAGTTCACCACCCGGCAGCACGGCACCATGATGTACCACTCGCATCATGACGAGATGACGCAGATCGGGATGGGCATGACGGGCCTTTTCGTCATTCATCCTCGCAGGCCCCGGGTCCATTTCGACCGCGACTTCGCCATCATGCTGCACGAGTGGCGCATCGACGTGGGCTCGGGCCGGCCCAATCCCAATGAAATGACCGAATTCAACCTGCTGACCATGAATGCGAAGGCGTTCCCGGGCACCGCGCCGCTGGTGGCCAGGAAAGGGGACCGGGTTCGAATCCGCATCGGCAACCTGAGCCCGATGGACCACCACCCCATTCACCTGCATGGATATCAATTCAAGATCACCGAGACCGACGGCGGGCAGATCGCGGAGAGCGCGCAGCAGCCGGGGACGACGGTGCTGGTGCCCGTGGGAACCACTCGAACCATTGAGTTCGTGGCGAACGAGCCGGGCGATTGGGCCATGCATTGCCATATGACTCACCATGTGATGAATCAAATGGGGCACAAATTTCCCAACCTCGTCGGAGTTGATGCAGGAGACCTCGACAAGCGCGTGCGGAAGCTGCTGCCTGGCTATATGACCATGGGGCAGAGCGGCATGGCGGAGATGGGCGACATGGGCATGCCCGTCCCGGAGAACAGCATTCCCATGCTGGGCGGCGCTGGCAAGCACGACTACATCACCATGGGCGGAATGTTCACCGTTCTGAAAGTGCGCGATCACCTCAAGTCTTATGCCGACCCGGGATTCTACGAGAATCCGCCTGGCACGCTGGCCAGCGCCGCAAGCGGGCATGACCTTCGGCGCGATGGAGTCGATCCGGCGAACCCAATGCGGATCGAGACCGATTCGGAAGACGCCAGCACCTGACTCGTGGGGGAGCCGTGATGAAAATGATCGCAGTGATGTCGCTGCTGCTCGTGGCTTGTGTTGGGTCTGCACCGCCGGTGCGACCGGGCGGGCCAGCGGACCCGCGTGCCCCCGAGGGGCCGGTGACCGTTGCATCACCGGAGCTATCGAATGACTCCGGTATCGAGAGATACGAGAGCGGAAGCGCGCCCATGATGGGAAACATGCAGACGACGGACGGAGGAGGAATGCAGCCCGGCAGGGGCGGCACGCAGAAGGGCGATATGGGCAACATGTCAATGGACGGGGGAACGCGGTGAATCGACTGGCACTCCTGTTCGCGCTCGCAGGCGGCTGCGCGTCGGTGCCACGCGACGCCGGGTTCAAGGACGTGAACGCGATGGCCCGCGAGCGCGTCGGTCACGATCTGCGCTGGGACCGCGGCGGGCCGGAAGACGCGCAGGTTCGCGAGCGGGTGCACGCTCTTCTGGCGGCGCCGCTGAATCCGGAGAGTGCGGTCGAGGTGGCCCTGCTCCGCAATCGCGGAATCCAGGCAACTTATGAAGACCTCGGTATCGCGCAGGCCGATCTGGTCCAGGCAGGGCTGCTGCGAAATCCCACGCTGGGCGCCACCGCGCGCTTGCCCAACCGGGCGGGCGGATCGCTCGAGTATGAATTCTCCATTGCGCAGGACTTCATCGATCTTTTCACGCTGCCACTCCGCAAACACGTGGGAGAAGTTCAATTCGAGCAGGCGAAACTGCGCGTCGGCAGCCAGGTCCTTCGGCTGGCCGGCGATGTCCGCACCGCATACTTCAGCCTGCTCGCGGCGCAGCACCTGAGCACTATCCTCCGCGATATCTCGCAAGGCCACGACGCATTGAGCGAGCTGGCGCAGCGCCAGCGCGAGGCCGGAAACATCAATGACCTTGAATTGTCGCTCGAGGTGGATGCGGCCCAGAACGCGCGCGCGGTGGTTGCCCGGTCTGACGGCGACATCTTGACGGCACACGAGCGGCTTGCGCGACTGCTGGGCGTCTTCGGTGCGGATGCGGCATTCAAGACGGAAGAGCTGTTGCCTGAGCTGCCCGACACGGATCCTCCGCTCGATCATCTCGAGTCGATCGCGATTGAACGGCGGCTCGACCTCGCCGCGGTGCGCTCTGAGAGGGACGTTCTCGGGAGCCTGCTCTCGACCGCGCGCGGAACGCGCTACTTCCCTGCCTTGCAGGTCGGCGTTGCCACCGGGCACGACACCGAGGGGAACGGCACCACAGGCCCCACGGTCAGCCTGGAGCTTCCCATCTTCGACCAGGGACAAGCGCGCATGGCGCGGCTCGAAGCGCAAGCGCGCCAGGCGGACGACCGGCTGGAAGAATTCGCCGTGCGGGTCCGCTCGGAAGTGCGGGAGGCGCGAGGCCGGCTGGTGCAGGACCGGGGAATCGTCGAATTCTACCGGCGCTCGGTCCTGCCAGTCCGCGAGCGCATCCTCAAGCAGAGCCAGCTTCATTACAATGCAATGCAGATCGGCCTGGTGCAGCTGCTCAACGCGCGTCAAGGTCAGACCAATGCCTATCGCGAATATGTCGAGGCGCTCCGTGATTACTGGACCGCAAGATCCGATCTTGAGTTGGCGGTCGGTGGCCGGATGGCGAGCGGCGCGACGGCGGCACCCAAAGCTGGCCTTTGATGGCCGGCGCGGTTCGAAGAGCGTTCCGCGGGCGCTCGTTCCAAGCACCTCCGACCTTCGTTAAACTTGCTTTCGTGAGCGCCCGCGTGAGGTTCGTTTCCTCAGTGTTTCCGCGATGTCACAGGCCCACACCCCGTCAAATGGACGATGGGACCAAGACCTACCTTGACCTACCTTCATAGACAAGCCGCCGGAATCGCTTGCAATGGCGCCGCCGGAAAAGATTGGAGCCAGAAGCCCTACAGGTCGCACTCGATTGCGGGATAGCCATCCGTCAAGCAGATGAGCCCGGTCCCCCTGTCCAAGGAGAGAAAATGCGTCCCCCGCTTCTCAAACTCGTCCTTCCGCTGCTCGTCTTCGCCTGCACGAGTCGACCCGTCGCCCCGCTTTCCACGGCGACCCAATCCCTCAGCACCACGATCACCAACGGCGGATTCGAGTCCGGCAACCTCACCGGCTGGACCGCGACGGGCTACAGCTCGGCCATCACCAGCCCGCACAGCGGCTCGTACGCGGCCTCGGTTGGCGATACGCAGCCCTCCACCGACAGCTCGGTTTCGCAGAGCTTCACCGCGCCCGCGGGCGGCGCCACGCTGTCGTTCTACTACCAGGTCCACTGCCTCGACACCGTCACCTACGACTGGGCCAGCGCAACCCTCGCGGACACCACGGCCGGCACCACCGCGACCTTGCTCTCCAACACCTGCACCAACTCTGGCGCCTGGGTGAAGGTCACCTCGGGCGCGCTGACCGCGGGCCACAACTACACAATCAAGCTCGCGAACCACGACGACAACTACGCGGGCGACGTGACCTACACGCTCTACGACGACGTCACTCTCACCGGCGGCACGCCTCCTCCCGTCAACGATTTCTCGCTCGCGCTCAGCCCCTCGAGCGCGTCGGTCGCGGCGGGCTCGTCGGTCGCCTATTCCGTCACCACCGCCGTCACCTCCGGCAGCGCGCAGAGCGTTTCGCTTTCAGTGAGCGGGCTCCCTGCGGGCGTCACTGGCTCGTTCAGTCCCGCGTCGGTCACCGCCGGCGGCAGCTCGACCCTGACGCTCGCCGCCGCAAGCTCCGCGGCTGCCGCCAGCAGCACCTTCACCGTGACCGGCGCAGCCACCTCGGGCTCGCACGGCGCCACCGCCAGCGTCACGGTCACCGTGACGGCGCCGCCTCCGGGCGGAATCACCAACGGCGGCTTCGAGACCAGCAACCTGAATGGCTGGACCAGCAGCGGTATCACCGCCGTCAGCACCACCTCGCACTCGGGGACCTACGCGGCCGAGATCGGCAGCTCGGCTCCGTCCACCGACAGCTCCATCTCGCAGACCTTCTCCACGCCCGCGGCGGGCGGGACGCTGAGCTTCTGGTTCCGCGTCGTCTGTCCCGACACCGTCCAATACGACTGGGCCACGGCCACGCTGACCAACAACGCGACGAGCGTCGCCACGGTGATCCTCTCGGACACCTGCTCGAATAGCGGCTCCTGGGCGCAGGTCACCTCGGGTGCGCTCGCGGGCAGCACGAGCTACACGCTCAAACTCGCCAACCACGACGACAACTACTCGGGCGACCCGACTTACACGCTCTATGACGACGTTGCGCTGAGCGGCAGCACGCCTCCGCCCGTCAACGACTTCTCGATTTCGGTGACGCCCGCGAGCGCGACCGTCGCGCGGGGCAGCAGCGCCTCCTTCACCGTCAGCACCGCGGTGACGAGCGGCAGCGCGCAGTCCGTCTCGCTGTCGGTCGCCGGGCTGCCGTCGGGCGTGACCGGTTCATTCAATCCGGCCTCGGTCACCGCGGGCCAGAGTGCGACGCTGACGGTCAGCGCCAGTTCCACCGCCTCGGGCACCTCGACCTTCACCGTGACCGGCTCCGCCACCTCGGGCACGCACACCGCCACTGGCACGGTCACCGTCTCGGTGCCGACGGCAAACGACTTCTCCGTCTCGGTCAGCCCCGCGAGCCAGAGCGTGGCGCAGGGAGCGCAGGTCAGCTACTCGGTCGCCACCGCGGTGGTCAGCGGCAGCGCGCAGACCGTCTCGCTGTCGGCGAGCGGCTTCCCCTCTGGCGTCACGGGGTCGTTCAGCTCGGCCTCCGTCTCGGCGGGCCAGAGCTCGACGCTGACGGTGAGCGCCAGCGCTTCGGCCACCGGCAGCGCCACCTTCACCGTCACCGGCGCGGCCACCTCGGGTAGCCACGCCGCTACGGCCACGGTCTCGGTCAGCGCCGCCGGCACCGGCATCGGCCCCACCGGCGGTTCGGTCGATCACCTCTACTTCGCGGTGGTCGGCGACACGCGGCCCGGCACGCTGGACCAGACGTCCAGCTACCCGACGGCGATCATCACCAAGATCTACCAGGAGATGCAGGCGCTCAATCCGCGGCCGCAGTTCGTGGTCGGCACCGGCGATTATATGTTCGCCAGCACCACCGGCACCGAAGCGCAGGCGCAGATGAACCTGTATCTCGGGGCGCAGCAAAACTACACGGGGACGACCTTTGCCTCGATGGGAAACCACGAGTGCGATGGCTACACCGCCGACAACTGCACGCCGGGCCAGACGACGAACTACAACGTCTTCATGGCCGGCCTGGTGACGCCGCTCGGCTACAACACGCCCTACTACAGCATCCCCATCCGCGCGACCGACAACAGCTGGACCGCGAAGCTCGTGATCGTTGCCTGCAACCAGTGGGACGCCACGCAGCGGACCTGGCTCACCAACCAGCTCGCTTCCTCGACGACGTACACCATCCTCGCGCGGCACGAGCCGGCCGCATCCAGCACCGGGCCCTGCGTCACCGACGCCGAGAATCTCATGACCCAGTACCCGTACAACCTTAACCTGGTCGGCCACACGCACACTTTCGGGCTGACGGCAAAGCAGGTCATTGTCGGGACCGGCGGCGCGCCCATCACCACCTCGGGTGTGCCCTATGGCTTCGCCACGGTGGAGAAGATCTCCACCGGCTGGCAGGTCAAGCAGTACGACTACTCGACGGGGCTGCCAATCAACACCTACGTCGTCCCGTAGTCAGAAACGCAGTGCAGCAAAGCGGGGGTCGCGGCGCTTGCCGCGGCCCCCCTTTCATTGAGAAGGTGCGCGCCTCGAATGCCCCACGTCTTCCTCGACGGATACGCGAAGCCGCTGCTGGTCCTGCACGCGCTCGCGGCCTTCGCCCTGTTCGGCGCCTGCACGCACCAGGCGGTCATCGGGGTCGGGCTCTTGCGCGGGCGCTTGCATCTGGGACGCCAGGCGCGGATCTACGCGCAGCTGATCGGCGCGCTGTTCGTCGTTGCGTTCGGCGTCGGCTTATTGATGTATCCGCACTATCGCTATCATGTCCGCGGGCTCTTCCTCGACCGCTACGAGCCCTGGGCGTCGAACCTCTTCGATATGAAAGAAAACCTGCTCGCGCTCGCGCTGCCGTTCGCGCTCTGCCTCTTCGCGATCGGCCGCCGCTTCGACCCGCGCGAAGAGCCGGTGCTGATCCCGTTCTTTGCTTTTGCCTCGCTTGCGCTCTGGGCGCTGGTCACTTTCGGCGTGATCTCGGGCCTGGTGATCACCAGCGTGCGGGGCGTCTGAAGAATGCAGAAATCGCTCGCCCGCGCCGTCCCACCGCTCTGCGGCGCTGCCGCCTATCTCGCGGCGTGGTTCCTCTCCACGGCGCTGCCGACGCGGCTGCTCTGGCATTTGCCGGTGGAGCATCGCTTCACCTTCGAGGTCCACCCGCTCACGTTGGGGGCCGACTTCTACGGCCGGTTGGTGCTCTGCCTCGGCGTGGGCGCCCTGGCCGCCACCGCTGCGGCGGTTTCCATCAAGCTCCGGAAGTTCGAGCTGCGCGCAAGCTGGCTCCGCGCGCTGCTCATCTGGACCTTCGGCCTCTTGCTCTTCACCTCGGGCATGTACCTCAACATCCTCGCCTCGCGCCGCCCCATCGCCGCGCCGCTGCCGCCCGGTTATGTGGCCCGCTAGCCTGCTGGCGGTACTGGTGGTTTCAGCCACCGCGGCCCCCGTAGCCGCGGCGGCTCCCGGGTTCGACGACATCGTCTCCGCCGTCACCGCGCAGAACCACGACGACTCGTGCGCGGCGATGCAGGGCTGGCTCAGCGCGCACGCGAGCGATCCGCGGGCGGCACAGGGTCTGGTGTGGATGGCGCGGCTGCGGACCACCGACCGCCACTACGCCCAGGCACGCGCGCTCCTTTTGCAGGCCCTGCGCGAACCGCCGCAGGCCGAGTGGCAGCTGCACGCAAAGAAAGCGCTGGGCGATCTCGATCTCGAGAGCCACCGATTCGCGCCCGCCATTGCGGCCTTCGACGAGCTTGCCAAGAGCCCGCTTCCGCTCTGGCGCTACGTCGGCAGCAACGCCGCGGAGAACGCGCGCGGCGAGCAGTCGCGCTTCCGCATCATGCTGGGGCTCCTGGCCGCGCTGCTCCTGCTCTGGGTCTTTCGCGTGCGCGCGCTGCGCCCGCTCTTCCCGCCCCCGATGGAGCTTGTCTACGCGCTGCCGGTGCTGCTTTTGGTGGTGCTGGCCGCCGGGTCGCAGGAAGAGCCCGAGGCGCACGCGCTGGTCACGTTGGGGGCCGGCTCGGCGGTGTTGCTCTGGCTGAACGGCGCCTGGGCTCGCGCGCAAAAGCCGCGGGGCCGCGCGCGGTGGGCATACCTGCTCGTCGGCGCGCTGCAGGCGGGCGCCATGCTCTACTGCGCCATGATCGGCAATGGACTCTGGGAGAAGTTGAAGGACACCATCGCGATTGGAGCCGAGTGATGCACAAGGATCTGGACGGCAGGCCGCGCGTGCTCGGCATCCGCTTCGGCGTCAATCCGAACTCGAGCTCGCTGGGCGTCGATGTGACTTACCTGCTCTTCGGCGGAACGCTCGCGGTCATCGCCTCGATGGCCATCGGCGCGTGGCTGCGGACCCTGCGCAGCTCGGCGCAGGAGTACGGCGCACCGCCGCCGCCGCCCGAAAGCCAGCCTTGAAAGTTCGCGCCGAATGGTTTGGCGGCATCGTCTCGCTCGAGCGGCCGCGGGCGCTGGTGTCGATCAACCGCGCCATGATGCGGCTGCTCGGATTCGCGGACAGCGCTCGCTGGCGCGGCCCCGAGACTGACCAGCTCTCGGCCCCCACCGAGGTCCACGTCGTCCTCTCCAAGCGTTGCAGCGCGGGCTGCACCAGCTGCTACGTCGACGCCACTCCGCAAGGCGCGGCGCTGTCGCTGCAGGATGCGAAGGCCGCGCTCGACCGGCTCGCCGCGCACGGCGTCTTCCATGTCGCGCTCGGTGGCGGCGAGGCCATGGACCTCGACTATCTCTTCGAGGTGGCCGACCACGCGCGCTCGGTAGGCATCCTCCCCAACCTGACCACCGCGGGGCTCAACATGACGCCCGCGCTGGCCCGGCGCTGCCGTGTCTTCGGCCAGATCAATGTCAGCGTCGACGGCGTCGGCGAGCGCTATCGCGAGGCCCGCGGCTTCGACGGCTTCGCGCTGGCGGAGAAGGCGCTCCGGCTCTTGCGCAAGGAGAAGCGCGAGGTCGGCATCAATACGGTGGTCTCGCGCAGCTCGTACCCGCACCTGGGCGAGATCGTGGCGCTGGCGAAGCGGCTGCGGCTCAACGAAGTGGAGCTCTTGCGCTTCAAGCCCTCGGGCCGCGGGGCCGCGAATTTCGAGAGCGAGGACCTCACGCCCGAGCAGGCGCGCGGCATCTTCCCCAAGGCGCAATGGCTCACCGTGCGGCACCGCATGCGGGTCAAGCTGGACTGCTCGTTCGCGCCCATGGTCTTCTGGCATCGCCCGCGCCGCTGGGTGGCGAAGTTCTTCGGGGTGGTCGGCTGCGAGGGAGGCAACCTGCTTGCCTCGGTACTACCCGACGGGTCCATCACCGGCTGCTCGTTCGGCGGCCCGGACGAAGGCAGCATCCTTGATCCGGCGGCCACGCGGCGCGCGTTCGAGAGCGGCTTCTCGGCGTTCCGCAGCTATGTCGCGCGCGCTCCCGAGCCCTGCAATACCTGCGACTACCTGGCCCTGTGCAAGGGCGGCTGCCGGGTGGTGGCGAAGGCCAAGGGAGACTGGTGGCAGCCCGACCCGGGCTGTCCCCGCGTAATGGAATGGCGCGCGACGCAGCCGGTGCGCCGCTCGCCGTTCAAAATCCTCTCTTAGTCAGCAGATGAGCGAGCCCCCGCCTGGAGGGGATCAATGCGGAGGCTTCGCTACGCGGGACGGCGACAGTCTCGGCGCACCTCCGGCCGCGAGGGTCCTTGAATGTGCGGCGGCCTCCATCGCGTTCGGAGACGGCGCGCTTCATCGAATCCGGAATAGGACGCGATGTAGATCCGTCCGCATTATTCGCGGGCTCGGTCCGCGATTTCCGTCCCGTCGCGAACCGCTCTTTCTTGACCTCTTGAATCAGCAGGTGGACCGCCCTTTCAATGACTGCCGCCAGGTCTCCGTCGGGCAGCCGTGCCAAAGGGTCTTGCGCCTGGCGCAGCTTGTCGCGAAGCGCGCGCGTGCCGGCAAACTGAAACTTGAAGGTATCGGCGGTGAGCGGCGCGATCATAGGCCGGTGCTCCTCCGGCCGCCGCGCACTTTCCCGAGCGAAGCACAAGAAGGTCGGCAAAGATGGGGGAACCACATTTCTTCGAGCCGACTCATCTTGTCACGTGAATCCATTTTGGAGAATTGTTCTCCAATGCTACCTACGCGAGCCCGCGAGTCCTGCGGCAAGTCCCGGAGAGTCCAGCGATGACGCAGCACCCCGAGAACCCGATGCGATGCCAGACAAATCCCCTCACGATTCGGACCAGGCGCCCACTCGCCGCGGTGGCCGCGTGCGCGCTGCTTGGCTGCGCGAGCACCAACGCAGCCGGTCTCGCGCCGCCTGCGGCCGCGACCCCGGCGGACAAGCCGACGACCGCCGCGGCCGCCGCGCCTGCGACGCCGCAGCCTCCTCCGCCTTCCGCTGCCGCCGTCACCCCGCCGGCGCTGCCAGCGAACAACCAGTTCTGGTGGCCGGAGCGGCTCGACCTCGCGGAGCTTCGCCAGAACGGCCTCGAGTCAAATCCGCTCGGGGCTGACTTCAACTACGCAGCAGCCTTCTCCAAGCTCGACCTCAAGGCGCTCAAGAAAGACATCGCCGCCGTCCTGGTCAATTCGCAGCCCTGGTGGCCCGCCGACTACGGGACGTACGCGCCATTCTTCATCCGCATGGCCTGGCACAGCGCCGGCACCTACCGCATCGCCGACGGGCGCGGCGGCGCGGGCGGCGGACAGCAGCGTTTCGAGCCGCTCAACAGCTGGCCCGACAACGCAAACCTCGACAAGGCGCGCCGCTTGCTTTGGCCGGTCAAGGAAAAGTACGGCAGGGCGCTCTCGTGGGCGGATCTAATGGTGCTCACCGGCAACGTCAGCCTCGAGTCGATGGGCTTCAAGACGTTTGGCTACGCGGGCGGCCGCCGCGATCAGTGGGAAGCCGATCTCGTCTACTGGGGCCCGGAGCACAAGTTCATGGGCAACGAGCGGCACGGCGCCGACGGCAAGCTGATTGGTCCGGTCGCGGCGGTGCAGATGGGCCTCATCTACGTGAACCCGGAAGGTCCGAACGGCAACCCCGATCCGCTCGCAGCCGCGCAGGACATCCGCGAGAACTTTGGCCGCATGGCGATGAACGATGAAGAGACCGTTGCGCTGATCGCGGGCGGGCACAGCTTCGGCAAGGCCCACGGCGCGGCGGCGCCGGCCAACTGCGTCGGCGCAGCGCCCGCGGGCGCGGCCATCGAGAACCAGGGCATGGGCTGGAACAACAAGTGCGGCACCGGCGTCGGCAAGGACGCCATCACCAGCGGCCTTGAGGGCGCGTGGACGACCACCCCGACGCGGTTCTCCATCGGGTATCTGACGAACCTCCTCGACTACGAGTGGGTCAAGACCAAGAGCCCCGCGGGCGCCACGCAGTGGACTCCCAAGGATGCCGCGTCAGCGCCGCAGACCCCCGACGCGCATGTGCCGGGCAAGGCCAACGCGGCCATCATGTTCACCACCGACATCGCGCTGAAGGAGGACCCCGCGTACGCGAAGGTCGTGAAGCACTTCCTCGCGGACCCGGACGCGTTTGCGCTCGCGTTCGCGAAGGCGTGGTTCAAGCTCACCCACCGCGACATGGGGCCGCGCGCGCGCTACCTCGGCAGCGAAGTTCCCGCCGAGCAGCTCACGTGGCAGGACCCGGTCCCGGCCGCGCCCAAAAAGGTGGTCACGGCGGCGGAGATCAAGGCGCTCAAGGGGGAGATCCTCGCCTCGGGCCTCAAGCAGGGCGAGCTCATCCGCACCGCCTGGGCCTCGGCGGCGAGCTTCCGCGGCACCGACAAGCGGGGCGGGGCGAACGGCGCGCGCATCAGGCTCGCGCCCGAGAAGGACTGGGCGGTCAACGACTCGGCCGAGGTCCACGAAGTGCTGGGCAAGCTCGAGGCGATCCAGGGCAAGTTCAATCAGCGCAAGGACGGCGTGCAGGTGTCTCTCGCCGACCTGATCGTGCTGGGCGGCTCGGCGGCGGTGGAGCAGGCGGCGAAGGCCGCGGGCACCCTGGTGGCGGTGCCGTTCACCCCGGGCCGGACGGACGCGACCGAGGCGCAGACAGACCCGGTGTCGTTCGCCGTGCTCGAGCCGAAGGCGGATGCGTTCCGCAACTACTACGCCGGCGGCAACTACCTCCCGCCACTCCAGATGATGCTCGAGCGCGCGAACTTCCTGCGCCTGAGCGTGCCGGAAATGACCGCGCTGATGGGCGGCCTACGCACCCTCGACGTCAACGCGGGCCACTCGAAGAACGGCGTCTTCACCTCGCGGCCGGGCGTGCTCAGCAATGACTTCTTCGTCAACCTCCTCGACATGTCGACGACGTGGAAGAAGTCGCCGACCGAGGGGATCTACGATGGCGTCGATCGCGCGACGGGCGCGGCGAAGTGGACGGCCACGCCGGTCGATCTGATCTTCGGCTCGCACTCGGAGCTCCGCGCTGTGGCTGAGGTCTACGCGTCGGAGGACGGCAAGCAGAAGTTCACGCAGGACTTCGTCAAGGCGTGGGCGAAGGTGATGATGAACGACCGCTTCGACTTGAACGGTCTGTAAGAATCAATCAGCTGGCGGCGGCGCTGGAAACCTCGGCGCCGCCGCCGGTCGTCTCAATACGCCGCTGCCGCGATCGTGGAGAGCTCAAGTCGAAACACGCCCGCCTGCCTGTCCGAGATCAAAACCCCCAAGCTGGTCACGTGCGCAGGGTTAAGAGTTCCCGGTGCGACCCGGCCGCGGAATCGCGGGACGAAGGCCGCGAAAGCCAGTCGCGCAGTCTGCCAGATTGCAGATTGGGTCTCGAAGCTGGCCTGATACACGACGCCGTCGAAATCGGCGGAAGAGCGCAAGTTGAACTTGGTACGTTTTCCATCGCCGCGTAGCCGCAGCTCGATCACGTCAAAGGCAGAGAGATCGACAGGTTGGTCGCGCCTGCGCACGGACGCAAAGCCGCCGTCTCTCTCGAGCGAAAGCCTGCCGGCAAAGACTCCGACCCCGTCGCCGGTGAACATGGCGCTTGCCGACTGTCCTCCCATGACGACGTCATCGATCGACTGCCATCTCCCAGGCTCAGCGCGATCGTTGAAATCGGCGAGCAGCATTCTTGTCGGCTCCAGAGGACCAGTGTATGGCACGACCTCGGATGGATCGCCTCTCCCCCACCCAACGGCCGCCCGATCGAGCGGCGGGCTTTCAACGCTGGCGCAACCTTCTTTTCCTGCACTGGGAAATGCCCGCGGACGCACTTCAGCGCCTGGTCCCGCCGAAGCTGAGCATCGACACCTTTGAGGGGCGTGCCTATGTCGGCCTGGTTCCTTTCACGATGCGGGATGTCAGCCCATGGTGGTCGCCGAGCGTTCCCGGCCTCTCCAACTTTCACGAGGTCAACGTCCGCACCTATGTCCACAAAGGCGGAGAACGGCCGGGGGTCTGGTTCTTCAGCCTCGACGCGGCGAACTCCATCGCAGTGCTCGCGGCGCGTGCCGGCTGGCACCTGCCCTACCACCGCGCCGCGATGAAGTGTCATATCGATAATCAATCCGTTGAATACACGAGCCGACGCCTCTGGCCTGGGCCGAAGCCAGCCGCACTCGCAGTGAAGTATCAGTTTGGAGAAGGCCTGGGACCCGCCGCGGCTGGCTCATTCGAGCATTTTCTTGCCGAGCGGTATCTCCTGTATGCGAGGACGCCAGGGGGCCTCGCGCTCGGGCAGGTCCATCACGCGCCATACCCGCTTCGACGTGCAGAGGTCACCGACCTGTCCGAGAGCCTGGTCAGCGCAGCCGGTCTCCCCGCGCCGAAGGGCCCGCCGCACGTGCTCTATAGCCCCGGGGTGGACGTGGACGTGTTCACGCTGCGGAGCACGCAGCCCGGGCTGGTCGCCGGTTGAATCAAGTCTGACAAAAGGAAGGAGCCCGGGGAATGCCCCCGGCCCCTTTTCTAGCCGCTCATCAATGGCACTCCTGGTCGCCGGCTAATTGCCGATCAGCGCGGCAAGTTTCTGCCGTGCGTCCTCGATCGCCGCCGGTGTCGCGTTGGATTGATAGGTCCTTGCGAAGACACTGCGCGCGATGGCAGCGGCCTCGGCTCCGTGACCGGCATTCCTGGCGAGGACCATCAGCTCATAGTCCTGCTCGCCGTCGCGAATGCCCTTCATGCGCAAGGATTCCACCGGGATCTCAGTCTGCCCGCCAATTTTCTGCGGCGTGCCGGGATAGAACAGGTTGCCGTCACCCCAGCCGCCGTATTCGTCCTGATTCACCCACGGGTCGCCTTTGCTATAGGCGTAGGTCGTCTCGAAATAGAACATACCCGAGAGCCCATATTCGAAGGAAAGCCATTCCTGCGCGCGATACCTGCTTCCGTCGGTATCAACCTGCATGGTCGGCCAGCCGGTAAAGTAGTTGCGTCCCCAGTCGTCGGTGGGCCGGGTACAGCCGTGGGTCATGCAGCTCTGGTACCACCAGACGGTGTTGCCATAGTTGCCGCGCTGCGAGCCTTCATAGGTCCCGCCGTCGTCGGCCTTGTCTTCCATCCAGTTGACGATGGGCGCGTAAAGGTCAATTCCCTCGAGCCCGTTCTGCTGACCGCGCGTAATGGAGGTCGTAACCAGATTGGGAATCCACGGATCACCCTGCTTCAGCGCCTGCACGCGCGGATTGATATCGGAGAAGGCGCACTTGATGGGCGGCTCGTCACAGGGGAAGTTGTAGAGCACGGAGAACCAGCCGCGATCGCGGAAGTGCTGGCCCCAGGCACGCGCCGCCGCCGCGGCGGTGTTGTTGGCGCCGGGCGTGACGACGCGGACCGAAGTCAGGCGCGCGCCAGGCAGGCGGGTCTCTGCGGTGCCGTCGAGGAATGGACCCACCGTGGCGTCGAACTCGGGCCAGGTCGTGCGGCCGTCATCGAGCACTGGCGAGCCGAGCTCGGGCTGGTCAATGCTGAAACGGTTGTCGAGCGCCGCAGTCACATAACGATTGCGTAGCCTGGTCTCGCTCGCGACATTTCCGCAGCTGCCATCACCGTGACCTAGGCAGGGTCCATTCCAGGTCATTCCAAAGGCTGTGCGCAGCGTCGCGGTGGAGGGGATGGCGAAGTTCCACACTTTGAGTGTGACGGGCACCGACGACCAGATATCGCCGCTGATCTGCACTGAGCCGCTGTACGTGCCGGCCGGAGTATTTTGCGGGATGTGAACGTCGACCAGAACCGCACGGCTCTCCCCGCCCGGAACCGAGAAGGGAAAGGCATTGCGCTTCTCGCCGACGAAGGAGTCCACATCGGGGACCAGTGCGTCCGGCCATTGGCCGCTGGCTCCATCGCCGCCGGTGGGCGACCAGACGTTGGTGAGGACCTCGCGGTAGAGGACGATATCGCGCCCGCCGATCTGGTGGCCATAGCCGTCGGACAGCCCGGGCAAGGACATGCTCAGATCGCCCGCGGCGCCGGTGACCACCACCTGGAAAGATTGAAACTCGTTCTTCGCGCCGGAGAGTTGGGCGTTGCTGCGAGCGTCCGCGGGCTTCTGGATCCCGGGCCGGATCTTGGTGGTAGGCGGCGCAACCCAGACACGGCTCTCCGCGGCGAGAGCGGGGGAGGCGGAGCCGGAGTCCGCGGCGGGGCCGGCAGCGGAGCCGGAGTCTGCGGCGGGGGCGGCAGCTGAGCCGGCGTCCGCGGCGGGAGCGGCAGCGGAGCCGGCGTCCGCGGCGGGGGCGGCGGCGGAGCCGGCGTCCGCGGCGGGGGCAGCGGATCCGGAGTCTGTGGGCGCGGCCGGGGCTGGTACGGGCGGCGGTGCTTTGGCGCCCACAGGGAAAGAACCGCCGCACGCGGCGAGCGCGCAGGCGAGGAGTCCCGGGATGAACTTGAATCCAGCGTTCGTTGGAGCATTGCTGCACTTGCACTGCGACATTGAAACCTTTCGAGCAAGGGACGCGGACAGGCCGCGCCGTGGTGAGTGCCCGAGGAACGATGCTCGGGCGCGATGCCTTCCCCGGAAATTCGCGAGCGCAATGCGGAAGAGCGCGTGCTAACGCATTGGCGGGCGCGCTCTCTGTTGGGAACCGAGCGGCGGTGGTCTTGCTGGCGGGCGGCAGTTTGCAGCGTCTGACGCGGCGGGATGCGCGACAGTGAACAGGCGGGGGCTGCCGTGTTGTAGGGCGAGGAGACGTCCTCCCGATCGGTAAAGTATTTTGGATTTTTTCTGCGGACGGGGGGTACGGACCCTCTCCTGCGCTCAAGACTTCTTGCGGGTCCGAACCTACGTGCTGGATGGCCGCACTTTCACCGCGCCGATTCCGCTCGGTTCGCTGCGGCAGCGCTGGTGCGGGTCCCCCTGCTGAACTCGTACGGAAAGCGCTGACTTCGAGACGTGAAGTTGTGTCGAGTTCCCCCTGTGACCGTTCTCAGGGCGGAGCACGGGCGACCCACCTCCCCGCAACGGATCGCTGGTGGCGAATGCCTACGCGCGACTGTGTCCGCGCCGAGGAACGCGGCGAGGTCGCCCATCGTTGCGTGGGCTGAGCGCCGCGACTCCCGAACTCGTCGGTGCTCGCTCGCCGGAGGCGCGAGTTCGTGGATAGAGACTCACTGGAGTTCCCCGCCCTGTGCTGGCCGCTGCTGCGCGAACTTGAAGCGGGGCGTGTCGCTTACGGCTTTCAGTGGTCGCCGAAGCGATTGACTCAATCGATGCAGGAAGTGAATTTCACTTCATTCAAAGCAGGCGCGGGGGGCCGGGCGCAGTTGAGCGCAGCCATCCCACGCGCAGCAGCCAGGTCTTTGCGTCCGCAACCGGTGCTGCGGTGCCCGGCGCAGTCGACAGGTAACGCACCGAGGAGAATGGATCGATGAAGGTGCGGCCCAGCTTCTCCCCCCAGGACTTGGCGTGGTGCGCAAAGTTCATCAGCACATAGTGCAGCGCGCGCGCCGTCTCCCGCGGTGTCTTGAGGATATGGGCGTGATACCGGTCGCCGAAGACGCGGCCCTTCCGCCGCATCATCCGGTTGAGGCCGCGGGCAGCCCGCACCGCAAGTCCTTTCATTCCCCGCGCGAGAGACTCTTTACCCTCTGCCTCGACCACCAGATGCAGATGATTTCCTTGCACCGAGTAATGAATGAGCCGGAAGCCGAACCGGTCGCGGCCTGCGTGGAAAGCTGCCTCGAGGACTCGCAGCGCCCGGTGGCTTCGCAGGTTCCAGCAGCCCTTCGCCACCCGCAGGGTGGCATGGACCGGGTATCGCGCAGCCAGTTCCGCGCGACGTAGATGGGGCATCCCCGAATCAATGGAAGGCTTGCGGCCGGCCCCTGGCCGTAAGCCGCCATGAGAACGAAAGCCCGATCCGCCTTTAACCATGCTCATGATTATAGCGAACATCATGGAAAAGTCAAATGCGTGTGCAGCCCGGGGACATCGCTGACACCCAGACCGGAGACTTCGCTGACCGGCACGAGTGCGACGGAGGTTCCGGTGCCCTGGGAGAGGTGCAGACAGGCGCGGCAAGAACTTGACGCGCGAGGTCTGGGCAAGCCTCCCGCCCGGTAGCAGCGATAGCGCTCGTCGACGGCTTTGCGTGATGTCAAATCGCGCTGTCTACGCGGTTCCGGGGGTGCTCGCGCTGGAGCTGTCTACCCGAGCTGTCTGCCCGAGCTGTCTGCCGCTGGCGGGACCCCGGCTGAGCGCGCATTCATCGTCTCGTCTGCCTGGCGCTCCGGCTCTGCGGGCTTGAGCTGCCGGGGTGGGCCGACCGCACGCTCCAATCGGCGATTCATCCAAAGACAGGTGCGCCCCGCCGTTTCGGCGCGCAGTTGTTCTGGCCGGGACTCGTCCCGGGACAAGTTGAACAGGGTTCGGCGACTGGCATCTTCCCGGTCTCGATCGGCGGAGCAGTGAAGGAGGGTCATTGCCACCTTGATTGACTTCCGGGAGTCAGAGAGGGCATCTGATCCCTATGTCGAATGCCAGCCGCAGGGACCTGTTGAGACTGGGGCTTCTCACCTCGCTCGCCTCGCGGATGTCGTTTGCGCGAGCCGGGGCCCCCCCATTGATCGTCCGCAATGAGCGGCCGCTCGACCTCGAGACCGAGGTCTCGGTCTTCACCGAGGAGTTCACACCCAATGCCCAGTTCTTCGTGCGCAGCCACTTCGGTGCGCCGATACTCGACCCTGCGAGTTGGTCTCTGCACGTCGAAGGTTTGGTGGATAGGCCCTCGCAGTTGTCGATGGCCACACTGCAGTCGCTCGCCAGGACTTCCGCGCCAGCGGCGCTGCAGTGCGCGGGCAACGGTCGAGCGCTCTTCCGGCCCAGGGTGGCAGGCGCGCAGTGGGCGCGCGGTGCGGTGGGGCAGGCGCAGTGGGCCGGAGCGCGGCTGGGCGAGGTGCTCGACCGCGCGGGAGTGAAGCCGGAAGCGCGCTTTATTACGTTCATTCCGGGCGACCATCCGCTGGGCGAAAAGGTGCCGGCATTTTACCGGAGCATTCCAATCGAGAAGGCGCGCAAGGACGTGCTGCTGGCGTGGGAAATGAATCAGCAGCCACTTTCTATCCTGCACGGGGCGCCGCTCCGGGCGGTGGTGCCGGGCTGGGCCGGTGACCATTGGGTCAAGTGGCTGCGCGGCATCCGCGTGGACGCGCAGGAGGACCCGGGCTTCTATATGCAGACTGGCTATAAGGTACCGACCGAGACTATCGCTCCGGGCGCGGTTCCCAAGGCGGTGAAGTCGCTGACCGCGCTGCCGGTCAAGTCCATCATCGCCCGGCCGCTGGACGGCGCGGTGCTGAAGCCGGGACGGGTCGAGGTGCGCGGTGTGGCATTCGGTGGCGCGGGCGCCATCTCGGAAGTAGAAATTTCCCTCGATGACGGCGCGACCTGGACCCCGGCGAAGGTTGCGAAGAGCCGGGCGGAGGGGGCGTGGCAACCGTTCCGCGGAGAAGTCGAACTAAAGCCCGGTGCGTACACCATCCGCGCGCGCGCTACCGATAGCGCAGGCACTGCGCAGCCACGCGAGCCGCTGTGGAATCCAGGTGGATATCTTTATAACGCCTGGGACTCGGTGCAGTGCGAGGTCCGGTCGTGATCCGGTGCGCGCTGGTGGCGGCGCTGCTCTTTGCCTGTTCGTCCGGCAATGCCGAGCGGACCAGCGCTCCGCCGCCGACAACGCCTCCCCCGGGGCGAGCGAATCCAGCGAATCAAACTAGCTCAGCTGCTCCATCGAACTCAGCTGCTCCATTGAACCCGGCTGCTCAATTAAATTCGACGGCGGCGCCCGGAGCGCCCGCTGCATCCGCGCCCGCAGCGCCGGCCGAGCCGCTCGGTCCGAAAGAGGGCGGCGCGCTCTTCGCCACCGCCTGCACCTCCTGTCACACGAGCGGTTTCATCGAGGGCAGCCGCATCCCGGTAAAGGCCTGGACCGCCGAAGTCACCAAGATGCGCAAGTGGGGCGCGCTCGTCGATGAAGAGCAGGTGGCGCCGTTCGCGGCCTGGCTCGCGCTAAAGTTCCCGATCGCCGAGGACGCGCCCAAAGCGCCGCGGATGTCCGCGAAAGCGGCGCTCGCCACGGTCAAGAGGCATCCTGCTGGCGGTCCGCCCGGCGACCCGAAGCACGGCAAGGAAGTCTATGCGCAGTCCTGCGCGTCCTGTCACGGAGCCTCTGCGCTGGGAGCCGGCGGCGGTCCGTCGCTGGTGGAGAATCCGGCGCTGGGCCAGGAAGCTCGCTTCGCGCTGCTGATTCAAAAAGGGAAGGGCCGGATGCCGGGCTATGACGACTTGAAATCAAACGACATCGCGAGTCTGCTCGCTTACCTGCAAGGAATCTCCGGCGTTCACTAGATCTCCGGCAGGCCGGCGGCGACCCAGGCTGAACAGACCCCAGGCAATCAAAGCCAACGATGCGTACTGCGCAGGAGTCAGGCCGAAGTAACGGGCGTCCGCGTAGGACACGTCGGTGGCGCGCAGGAAGTCGAGCAGGAAGCGCGAGCTGCCGTAGAGGAGCGCGAGCAACGGAAGCAGCCTGTCGCGCAGCGCGTGCCGCCGGTCGAGCGCGAAGAGAATGATTGAGATGCAAGCGAGCGCGATCGCGTCGTACAGGCCCAGGTCGTGGCGCGCGCCGCCCGGGAACGCGACGGCGAGAGGGAAGTTCGTCAGCACGCCTGGGTGATCGTGGACGGAGAAGCAGCCGAGTCGCGCCACCATCCAGCCCGGTGCTACCGCGAGCGCGAATACGTCGCCGAATTGCAAGAAGCGGAGATGTCGAGTCCGGAAGAATGCCAGTATCGCGATGAGCCCGCCCAGAACTCCTCCGGTGGAGGAGAGGCCGTCCCAGACTTTGAACAGCTGGAGCAAGCCGCCTTCGCGCAATTCCTCTGGGTGGTAAAAGAGCAAGTGCACGAGGTGGCCGCCGATCAGCCCGCCAAGAAGCGCCCAGCTGGCGGCCTTCTCGAGCGGTTGCGGATCAAGCCCGCGCTGTACCGCCTTGCGCACCAGGAGCCTGCTGGTGAGGTAGATGCCGGCCGCGGCCAGGATGCCAAAGGGCTGCAGCGCGAGCGGACCCAGGTGCAGCGGCGGGATCACGAACCAGGGAATCATCGCCTCAAGACCCCGTCTCCCGCTGCATATTCAATCAGAGGTGCTCCAAAACCCGCTTGAGCTTTGTGTCCACTTCGGCGGCGAGTGCCTCGATGCCGGGCTTGTGGACGACCTCGAACATGGATGCAGGCTTGATCATCTGCACCACAGTCTGCCCATCGTCGCCTTCGAAGACGGTCACGTTGCAGGGGAGCAGGAGGCCGAGGCCCAAGTCTGATGAGAGTGCGCGGTGGGCGAGTTCCGGATTGCACGCGCCCAGGATCACATAGCGCCTGAAGTCCGCGCCGATCTTCTTCTTCAGCGTCTCTTTGACGTCGATGGTAGTCAGGACGCCAAAGCCCTCAGTCTTCAGAGCCGTGGTGGCGCGCTCGACCGCCTGATCGAACGAGACGCCGCGCAGCTCGCGGGTGTAGCCGTAGGAGACGTCGTAATTGGGCATGGATACCTCCGCCAGGGTAGAGCCAGTTTGTTGCGGCCAGGGTTCGCGCCGCGGGCTAAAGATTCGCGTTGCTCCGTGGGATTCGTGCTCCCGCAGCGGGATCGGCCGCGGGCGCGAACCCTCAGCCACCGGGCCGGCTCTAACGGCCATGGCCGACTTCATGCTGTTCCTGCTCCTCATGGTTGGTTGGTTCGTCCTGCAGCGCGTAGTCTTTCCGCGCCTCGGAATACCGTCCTGAGTAGCTCCGCGGACCCCGGGCGGGCCCGTCAAGAGCAGCGATACCATCGAGCCCCGGCGGTGACTAAAGTGAGCCAGCCGCACGAGAATCAGCACGAGCCCAAGCACCGGCACCCTGAACGCGAGCACGACCTGCACCGCAATCCGCACGACCTGCCGGATTACCTGCAGCGCCTCGAAGGCAGCGAGCGCGAGGCCTGGCAGAAGCCCGACGAGGTGGTCTCTGAGCTCGGGCTGCGTCCGGGCAACGTCGCCGCGGAAGCTGGCGCGGGGCCTGGGTACTTCTCGCTGCGGCTCGCGCGCGCGGTGGGCCCGGAGGGTCACGTCTTCGCGGCGGACGTCGAGCCGAGAATGCTGGAGGCGCTGTGCGAGCGCCTCGTCGCAGCGCGGATCGGGAACGTCACCCCGGTCCTTTCCCTGGCCGGCGACCCGCTCTTGCCGCCATCGAGCTGCGATCTGGCGCTCATCGTCAACAGTTTCCATCATTTCCCGGATGGCAAAGGATACCTGCGCCGCCTCCAGCGCGCGCTCAAGCCGGGCGGGCGCATCGTGAATATCGACTTCTTCGAGGGGGAGCTGGCGGTCGGTCCGTCTCCCGAGCACAAGCTGTCGCGCGATGCTTTCCTGCGCATGGCCACCGAAGCGGGGCTCGCGCTCGAGAGCGAGAAGACCTTCCTCCCTTACCAATATTTTCTCATCCTGCGCCCACGCTGAGCGACGTCCAAAGCTCGCCCCGGATACGCGCGCATTGCCGCGGCGCCGTTCACCCAGCGGCGGCGCGACGCAGCGCCGCGCGCACCGCGGCCCGCACGGGAGCGGGCACCTGTCCTCCGGGGATCTGCCGGCAAAGCGAGGTTGCCTCCCGCAGCGCCTCGCACGCGCCCGTGCAGCGCGCGCATCGCTTCAAATGCTCATCGATGCTGGCGCAGATGGCCTGATCGATAGTACCCGCCGCATACGCCGTGAAATGCTGCGCGAGCTCAGGGCAGGCGCTGGCGATTGGGTCGATCCCCGCCAGCCGCTTGCGCAGCTGCAGGCGGGCGCGGTGGAGCCGGCTCTTGAGCGCAGGGACGTCCACTCCCGCGACCCGCGCCGCCTCTTCCGCGGAGAGCCCCTCGACATCGCGCAGGACGATGACTTCGCGCGAGGCCTTGGGCAGGGCGAGGATCGCGGTCTGCAAGAGCTTTCCGATCTGGTGGGCCTCGGCGCGAAGGTCCGGACCCGCCTCGTTGGATTCCACCCGCTGCACCTCGGGAGCGTCGAGCGCGACATGGCTTTGTGGCTCGCCCAGGCCGCGCCGCCGGCTCTTGACGCAGAAGCTGCGCTCGATTTGATAGAGCCAGGTGGAGAGCGCGGCGTCGCCGCGAAAGTCGTGCAAGCCCTTGAAAGCGGCGAGCAAGGTTTCCTGCAGGACGTCGCGGGCCGCGTCCTCGCTGCCGCACATGCGAAGCCCAAAACGGTACACCTGCTGTTCGTGGCGGCCGAGCAGCTCCTCGACCGCCGCGGCGTCGCCTCCCCGTGCGGCGGCAAGAAGCTCCTGCTCGGTCTGCATCCCGCCAGTGTATCGAACCGGCGTGCAGGGCGCGCCGGGATTTCGTCAGGTCCAGGCGCTCGCCTCCTCGCGCACTCCCAGCCGGCGGAGAATGCGCGCCAGCAGGCACCAGCGAGTGAACGCGCTCTGCAGCAGGTTCGCGCCCACGAATACGGCAATGAGCAGGAAAGTGGGCGCGACGAACCAGGCGAGGGCGGCGCTGAGCAGAACGAGTGCTCCGGCGAACGCGGGGACGAACCGCTGGATGGTCATGAGAGGCTCCGGGCAAAAGCCGGCTTGAGTACCGGCGGCAATGAAGTGATTTCCTCGGCAGGCAACGACGAGCGCTGGAGCTGAGCGGCGCGGCCTCTGCGGGCGACGAGAAAATAGAGGACCGGCACCGCGATGCGCGAGAGCAGCGTCGCCGCCACCTCGCCGCCCATCAGGCTGATGGCGAGGCCCTGGAAGATGGGGTCCGCGAGCATCACCGCGCTGCCCGCCAGCACCGCCGCGGCCGTGAGCAGCATGGGCCGGAAGCGCACCACGCCGGCTTCTTCGACCGCGAGCGCGAGCGGCATTCCTTCGCGCAGCTTCAGCTCGATGAAGTCGACCAGGATGATGCTGTTGCGCACGATGATGCCGGCGCCGGCGATGAACCCGATCATGCTGGTGGCGGTGAAGAACGCGCCCAGCAAGCCGTGCAAGGGAAGGATGCCGATCAGGCTGAGCGGGATGGGCACCAGGATGACGAGCGGAATGCTGAAGCTCTCGAACCAGCCGACCACCAGCACATAGATGAGGATGAGCACTGCGGCGAAGGCGAGGCCGAGATCGCGAAAGACTTCCAGCGTGATGTGCCACTCTCCGTCCCACTTGAGCGACAGCTCGTCGGTGCCTTCTGGCAGCGAGAGGCCATAGCGTGGCACCGCGGTTCCGGTCTTTGCGGCGATGGCATCGAGCTTCTGGTTGAGCGCTTTGAGAGCGTAGACCGGGCTTTCTATTGCGCCCGCCAGATCTCCGAAGACGTAAGCGACGGGCAGCAGATTCTTATGGAAGATCTCCGCGTCCTCACGCTCGTGCGCGACCTGCACCAGCTCGCCGAGCGGCACGGGCCCGCGCTGGCCGGGGACGGTGAGCTGCAGCAGATCTTCCAGCCGGCTGCGCCGCGCCGCCGCGAGCTGGAGCAGGGCCGGGACCTGCGCTGCGCCGCGCTCGACATGCAGCGTGCCGAGCGAGAGCCCTTGCGCGGCCATGGAGACCGTCTGCGCGATCGCGTCGGGAGCGACGCCGTGCAGCGCGGCCTTCTCCTTGTCGATCTGCAGCGAGAGCTTGGGGGCGGTCGCGACCAGCGACGAGTCCACGTCGACCACGCCCGGCGTGCCGCGGAAGGCCTCGAGCACCTGCTGCGCGTAGGCGTCGCGGTCGGCCGCCGAAGGTCCGTAGACCTCGGCGACCAGGGTGTCCAGCACCGGCGGGCCGGGCGGGATTTCAACTAGCTTGAGGCGCGCTCCCGAATCGCGGGCGATGGCTTCCAGCGCGGGCCGGACGCGGGTAGCGATGCCGTGGCTCTGCGCCTTGCGCGCTCCCTTGGGGACAAGGTTCACCTGGATGTCGACCTGCGCCGCCTCGCCGCGGAGGAAGACCATAGGAACTTCAAGCCGCGAGCAGGGTCCGATAGGAATCGTTCTGTCCACTCGCGCCTGCCATCCGGGTGGTAGCCTACTCGAAACGGCCCGCCGCGCAGGAGTGGCGGTACCTGGAAGATGTTCGATGAAAATGGCAATCGACTCGGAACGTACAATTCGGACCTCTCCGTGCGAATTGGAGACTAGACTCATGTCCGGCAAACCGATGGCAGAGTGGTTAAAGTACTGGCCGGCGTGCCC
>JANYKT010000190.1 GCA_025358085.1 Deltaproteobacteria bacterium
CCGCGGTCCCGAAGGACGAGCTGCCGACGCCCGAGGAGTCCGCGGAGTTCCTGGTGCCGGTGCTGACCCGCGAGTTCTACGATTCGATCGAGCGTTGGGACCGGCGCATGCAGCGCGCGGCGTTCGAGAAGATCCACCTTCTGGCGCAGAACTGGCGCCACGGCTCGCTGCGCGCGCTCCAGCTCGAGGGCGTGCCCGGCTACTACCGGATCCGCATCGCCACCGACGTGCGGCTCATCTACCGCCGTGATGGTTTGAAGCTCGAGATCCTCTCGCTCATCGATCGCGAAGATCTCGACCGATACATCCGCCAGGCGCGCACGCGCTCGGCTTGAGGAGACTGATGCAGATCACCGCGAAGGAACTGCAGGCGAAGCTGAGCGGACCCGACCAGCCGGTGGTGCTCGACGTCCGCACGCCGCAGGAGACGCAGGCGGAGGGAATCATCGCCGGCGCCATCCTGATCCCGCTCGATCAGCTGCCGGGGCGAATCAAGGAAGTGCCGGCGGACCGCGAAATCATCACGGTGTGCAAGCGCGGAATGCGCTCGGTCAACGCCGCGCAGCTTCTGCGGCAGGCGGGGCGCAAGGCGCTCAGCCTGGTGGGCGGGATGGATGAGTGGGCCGCGCTCCGGCTCCCGATCAAGCGGTAGCTGGTCGCGATTTTTGGCCGACGCGAGAGGTGCGGCTGCGCGGCTTCCTGCTTAGGGCGTGTGCACCAGTCCCGCGACGCCGGTGGCTGCGAGAGCGGTCGAGCCGAGGAATGCGTTCTCGCTCACCTTGCCGGTCCGCACCGTCAAGACCGAGACGACGTAGAAAGACTGTGCGTCGGGAAACGCCTCGGCGGGAATGGTGAAGCTTGCCCAGCGGTAGCTGGCGTCCGAGAGCACGAACTTGAGCAGGGCGAGGGGGTCTGAAGGCACGGTCTTGAAGGTGATCCCCGGCTCGGCCTTCGAGTTCTGGGGGTCGATCTTGCCGACGACGATAAAGGCGGGGAGCAGGTCGCTCCCAGCCTCTGGCTTGTCAGTCCGGGTGACTGTGAAACTGTGGCCGGCCGTTTGCTCGACGTAGGGTGCGTTCGCCCGAAACTCCTGGATGCTGGCCTGCGGACCGGGCGTGAGCCGCGCGCCGAACGCCTCGGACTGCGCTCCCGGTGTCGTGAGGATGAGCGTGTACGGAACGTCGCGCTCGAACGAGAGCTTGCCCTGGTCCTGGCTGTTCACCGAATAGAGCCCCGGCTGCGTCGCGGACTCCGGGACGGTCACGAGCCGGTCCTCGTCCGCATCTCCCGGAACCGACGCGTCCTTGCCGTGATGAAACGCGACGAACGCGGTGGCGCCCGTGACGACGCCGATCTTGCTTTTGTCAAGCTTGGTCGGGTTGCTCGTGTCGATGGTCCCGAGGTAGGCGGTCATCACCGCGAAGGAGGGGAGGGGGTGAGCCGGATCGACCGGGTTCGGCACCTGCGGTGTCTGGATGAACGCGGCGGCAAGGAAGGTCTGTTTTCCGCAGGCGGACGCGGCGACGACCAGCAGGGCGAGAGCGAACTTTTTCATCACGACTCCAGGCAATCAGGCGCATGGACTGTACCCCGGCGGCCTGCCGTGATGTGTGGCGTTTGTCACGCGGGTCGTGCGAGTTTCAACGCCGCATGAAAGGTCCCGTCCGCGAGGCCGTGTCGCTGTGGGTGGGGGTGCTGCTCGCGCTCGCCGCCCTCGAGGTGGTCGGCTTGGCCGTCCCACTGGTGCGATCGCTGGTGGGCGCTTTGGCAGTGGCTGCGTTCCTCTACGCGCCGACCCTTGCCCTCGAAAAGAGAGGCCAGGACGCTTTCGATGCCGGGTGGAGATTCGACCGGCTGAAGCTCGACTTGATGTGGGCTCTTGGAACCTGTGCGGTGGTCCTTCCGCTCTTTGCGGTCGGCTTCATTTCGTTCACCGCAGCGCTTGGACGGCTGCCTGCTGCGCTGCAGGGAGTGTTCGCTCCCTACCTGTCTGCGGCGCACCCATTGCACTTTCAGGTGCCGCTCACCGCCGACTTCGCGGGCAAGGTGCTCGGCAACGCGGCCGTCGCTTTTTCGGAAGAGTTCTTCTACCGTGGTTACCTGACAACGCGCTTCGAGGAGCAGATGACGCCGGTCAAGGCCGCGCTGCTGGCGGCTTTGTTGTTCGCGATCGGGCACCTGCTCGAGCCGGCGCCGTGGCGTCTCGCCACCTTCTTTCCTGCTCTCTGGTTCGCCTTCGTGCGGCGGCGAACCGGCACCATCGTGGGCGCGTCGGTCTGCCACCTGCTCGCCAACGTCTGGCTGCTCTTGCTGGAGACCGCCGCGTACTAGGGCCTGTCTTCAAACTCATCGCAGCGGCTAGACGGCCAGCAGCGCGGCCCTGCGCTGCTGCTGCACGAAAACGCTTGCGTGCAGATCGGAAATTTGATCGAAGCTACTGATGCGCCGACATGAA
>JANYKT010000015.1 GCA_025358085.1 Deltaproteobacteria bacterium
GCGAGATCATGGCCGTCGTGCGCCAATGCCGAGGTGCGGACGCCGACTTGTGGCTGCCGCGCCGGCGCCTCGGCGTCGGTGCGGAACGCATGATAAAAGCGCCAGCCCAGGAGGCGGACGCGCAGCTCGGACAAGAGCGGAAAGCGCTGCGGCTCGACGATCTGGGCCAGCACTGACTCGCCGCCCCATAACTTGAATGGAAACGAAGTGCGCTTGCCGTCCTCGTCCCGCGCAAAAGCGGTACTGGCAGCACGCTCGGCGACCAGGTGGCGCTTGCCCGCATCGCGAACCCAGAGCCGCTCCTCCTTGACGTCCGGGTCCAGTTCGAAGGGTCCCTGGGGCGGCGGCATCAAGCCCACCTGCAGTTCATAGGCGAGATCCTCTAAATCAATTTCCAGCTCGATTCGGTGGCTCTCCTGCTTGCGCCGCGGGCCCGCCCAGAGCGCCGAGGGCAACCCGCCTTCCGCAGCGAGCGCGGTCGCGAGCGTGCCTTGCGCCGCGCTGCTGATCAGCTGGAGAGCGCGATAGAGATTGGTCTTGCCCGCGCCATTCGCGCCAACGACGACGGTGAGCTGCGAGAGCGAAAGCCGGATCTGCCGCAGCGATCGATATCCCGAGACGCGCAATTCCCGCAGCATTGAGCTTACTTCTTCGAAGTCTCGCGCAGCCGGCGCGTCAGCACTTTCATTACGCCCATGGCGATCTCGGGCCGCTCGGAGAGAATGTCGCGGAAGTCGTCGCGGCCGATCTTCAGCAGCACCGCGTCTTCCACCACGGTGACGCTGGCCGAGCGCGGCTCGCTGTCCAGCACCGCCATCTCGCCAAAGACATCGCGCAGGCCCAGCTGCGCCAGCTGTTTGTCGCCCTTGTGCACCTTCACCTTGCCTTCGACGATGAGGTAGAGCGCGTCGCCGGGCTCGCCCTCGCCGAAGACGGAGTCGCCCTTGGCGAGCGGCTGCTCTTCGGCGATCTCGGCGATCTGCGCCAGCTCCTCGCTGGGCAGCGCGCGGAAGAGATCAATTGACTTGAGGAAGAGCACTTTTTCCACGGTCGTGATCATGCCGTCACCCTGCCCTTGGCGCCCGAGAGCGCGCGTACGGTGCGGCGAACGGAGGCGGCGGGATCGTTGGCAAGTGAGGCGAGCAGACCCTGCGCGACGGTGGGATCGATGCGCGCCAGGGCCAGCGCGGACGCCTCGCGCAGCGGCGCGGAGGTCGAGCGCAGCGCGGTCGTAAGCGCTGGAGCGAGCAGCTGGAGTGAAGGCCGGTCGAGCGCCCAGTGCACGCAGCAGGCCGCGACCCATTGCCCGGACTCGCCCCCCACCAGCGCTGAAATCAGCTCAGGCAGCGGCCGCGCGTCGGCCACCACCGCGTCGCTGCGGCGCTTGACCTCGTCGAGCGCGGCCATCAGCAGTCGCTTCCACGGTTCGGGCAGCGCGTTGTCCAGAACCTCGATGGCGTTGCCACGCGCCGCCGGTGATTCGGAGCGGAGGTTTTCGGCGACCACATCCAGATGCACTTCGGGCAGCAGCACCTCGAGCAGCAGCAGAGCTTGCAGGACGCGCGCGTCGCGCTCTTCTTCGAGCGAGAGGCCGAACAGCTCGGCCGGTGTCCGGGGCGCCTGCCCGGGGACGGGCACCGGGAGCTGCAGCTTCTTGAGCGCCGCGAGCGACAGGCGCGCGCCCGCCAGTTCAGCCTTCACCGCGGCGTGGACGCGCGTCGTCTCGATGCCCAGCCCGCGCTGCCGGCGGGTCAGCCGTGTCAATGCGCGTCCCGCGCTCTTGCGGACCAGCGGCGAGCGCGAGGTGAGCCCGAGCACCAGCGACTCGCCGGCCTCGCGCGTGCCAAGCCGCTGCAGCACCAGCGCCACGCCGCGGCGGCAATCGACATTGGCACTCTCGTCCACCAGGATGGTCTGTAGCTGCGGCTCGATTCCGGGCCCGAATGCAGCCAGCGCGGAGGCGGCTTCCAGCACGGTCTCGCGGTGCTGGAATTGCTCGACCAGGGCGGGCAGCAGCTCGGGCGTGCGCAGCTTGCCGGCGGCGGCGATGGCGCGGCGGCGAACCATTGGATCCGGATCGCGCAGGAAGGCGAGCAGCGGGCGATAGAATCCGCGCACGCCGATGTTGCCGAGCGCGTCGGCAGCGGCAGCGCGGTCGCGCGGATCCTTCGCCGCCAAGAGAGCCTTCAAGGTGTCGGCTGCGGCGAGCATTCCGTCGAGGCCCGCGTGGCGGATCAGCGCCACCGCCGCGGCCGCGCGCACCACTGCTTCGGGCGCGTTCGCGACTTCGAGGAAGGGAAGCACCTCGGGCAGCGCGGCGTCCTCCTCGACGGCGCAGACGGCGGAGAGGGCCGCGGCGCACACCTCGGGCACCGGATCTTTCAGCAGCTCGCGCATCTGCGGCAGGGCGGCGGTGAGCTTCTGCTCGCCCAGCTGGAAGACCGCCAGCGCACGGATGCGCGGGTCCTCGTTGCGGAGCAGCTCGCGCAGCTCGGGGCTGAAGTCGGCGGTGCCGGCGTGCTGCTGCACCAGCGTGAGCGCGTGCAGCGCGGTGGCGGGGTCGCTCTTGAGCGCTGCGCGCAGCGCTCGCAGGGTCGCCTCGTTGATTCCGGAGAAGCGCAGACTCGACAGGTCCAGGTGGCGGCGCTCGAGCGATTCAACCAGGCTGCGTACGTATTCGGCGCGCGCGCGCACGAGGAGCAGCACCCAGAGCCCGACCAGGAGCACCACCGCCAGCGTAAGGGGCCGGCTGCCGCCGCCGATTTCCTTATAGAAGAACAAGACGGCGCCGGTGAGGGCGATGGCGGTGGGCTTGAGGATTCCGTCGATGAAGGCCTTGGCCCGGCCACGGACGTGCGGCTGTACCGGGACATAAAGCAGCTGCATTGAAGCGTCATTGATGGTGTAACGGAAGATGGTATCCGAGCCTTTGGCCAGCGAACTGACGAACAGTCCCGGGTTGGGCATGGCGCCAGAAAAGAGCGAGCCGAAAGCGAGGCCGGCGGGCAGTGGCAGGAGCGACGCGAGGATGCCGTAGCGCTCGAGCACCCGGCCCGTGACCCAGATCTGCACCGCCAGCGCGATGCCGCCGCAGATGCCGTAGAAGCGACCGAAGTATCCGGCGAGCTCGTTCTGGTGCAGCACCGCCGCGGCCGCCAGCTTGAACTGGAAGTCCACGATGGTCACCGCCGCCGCGCTGACCGCGCCGATGGCGGCCACGATGGTCAGGTGGCGATTGCTCAGGAAGGAAAGACCGGCGCGGGAGAGGATGGGGGCCTTGCGCGGCTTCGCGCTCGACCGCTGGAACATCGGCACCGCGGTGGCGAGCTTTGCGCCGGCGTTGGCGAGCACGCCACAGAGCAGCAGCTGGCCGACCATCAGCCAGAGCAAGTTGATGGCGCCGATCTGATTGGCATATTTGCCGACCAGCAAACCGAAGACGAGATTGGCCAAGGTCCCGCCGCCGCCGATGAGCCCGAACAGCCGCTTCGCTTCGCGCGCGTGAAAGACATCGTTCGCCATGGTCCAGAACTGGATCACGACGAGCGAGCCCATCGCTTCAACGAAGATATAGAGAGCCGGATAGATCCACTGGCCGGGGTTGTGGAGGTTGAAGATGGCCCAGAAGGCAGCGCAGAGCGCGGCCAGCATGAAGGCCGAGGCGGCGTTGAGCTTGCCGCGCGGGACGCGGTCGGCGACGCGCGAATAGAGGTAGCTCACCAGCACGATGGCGAGCGAGGAGAAGACGTACATTCCTGCGAGCCCTGTGGCTGGGCGATTGGCGAGATAGAGAGCGTCGCGTATCGAGCGGCCGACCACCACCGCACCGATTGCATTGCTGGCATACGCGGCCATCAACGCGACCCGGCGTTGCTCCCCGGGCCGGATGCGAAGCCCGGCTTCGAGTGCGCGTTCGAGCCTGGTGGCCATGAGTACGCGACACTACACGGCGCGCCGCTTCGTGCGCCAGCGGGAAGCAGAGGGCAGGACCTGTATCGAGTTGGAGGAGCAGGCCGCTTGGTGTGAGGCGCCCGGCCCAGGGCCGTGCGCAGGTGAGGGGGCAGCCTGACGATTGCGGGGCTGGCCTCTCGACAGTGTCAGAAGACGCCGCCCAGCGCGGCGTAGCAGTCGATGATGGCGAGACTGCTGTTCTCCAGGCCGCGCGCGCAGCCCACGCGCAAGTCGGTGGGGAGGATATAGCCGAGCACGACTTCCGCGCGGAGTTCGGCACCGGCGCCCGCGTGGATCTTGAAGTCGTGCTTTCCGGGCGTGAAGGCATCGCCGATATCGCTGAAGACCGCGCCGTGCAGGCGCCGCAGGAATACGGGCAGCGTATAAACGCCTGCCTCGATATCAAGGATGGGGAATCGATACTCAATCGCTCCCAACTCATATGCTTCGCCGCCGAAGGCGTCTTGCACGAACCCCCGCAGGATGCGAACGGGCGCGTTCGCGGGATTGAGCACCGCGGTGATGGGGCTGCCGAGATCGAAGCCGCCCAGATAGAAGAGGTGGCGATCGGAGAGATCGCCGCGAGCCAGGCCGCCCGAGAGCCGCACGGCGAGCGCATGGTGCAACGGGCGGCCGTTCAGCGTCCACGGCATCGCAAAGTAATGTGAATAGGAGGAAGAGACCTGTTGAAAGCGGAAGCTGCTGCCGATGGCCGGGTCCGACAGGCGCAACGTGAGCGAGAAGCGCTGCCCCTCTTCCCGCGAGATGCTGTTCACGAACCGATGCGTATCTGAATATGCGTATTGCAGCGTGGCCGCGGCGAGCAGTCCTTCGCGCACCGCCGCCTGGGCCGGATTCGCATTCACTGCCAGGCTCGTGAGTGAGTAATTGGTCGCAATGGATTGCGACTGCTCGACCTGGGTAAAGGGAAAGAACGCGGCAACGGACCCGGAGACGGCGCGCTCGGTGTAGCCGCGCCCGTCGATGGAAGTGGAATTGTTCAGGTCGCGCGAGGTGGTGAAAGTCAGCTCCGGATACAAGGATCGATTGATATAGGCGATATCCCAACCAGGCATCCTGCTTCCCAGGCCGTACCAGGCGGTGGCCGCGTATTCGTGGCGGCCGATGGCGTCGTACCCGCCGGTCAGCGCGCCCAGCGTGGCCCCGCCGGCATCGCTGGCCGCGAACGGGAGCCAGAAATGCGGCCTCAAGGTCGGCCAGGCTTCATAAGCGCGCACCGGATAGATCTCTTCCGGCGGAAGCTCGCTGACCTTGGGACGCTCATCGGCGACTGGCTCCGCGGTCGTCTCATCCAGCCGCTTCCAGCTATCGGGCAGGAGCGCCATGCGGCCCAGGTCGTAGCCGCGCGAGCTGTAGGTCACCAGCGCGAGTTGCGTGCCGTCCGGCGAGGGCGCGGGGTCGAAGGCGCCAGTGACGACATTGGTCACTTGCAGCAATGCGCCGTCGGAGATCCGCCAGGCATAGACGTTGTAGACGCCGCTGCGATCGCTGCTGAAGAGGAGGTATCGGCCGTCGGCGGTCCAGGCCGGATCGCGATCGATGGCGCGGTCGTGCGTGACGTCGGCGATGGGCCCGCCGTCGCGCGGCAAGAGGCGCAGGTCCCACGAGCCCTCGCGGTGGTGCAGGAAGGCAATTTGATTGCCCGATGGCGAATAGCGAGGTCCGCCCACCGGCTCGCCGTCTGGATCTTCGAAGAGCACGCGCGGCTCGTGAGCGCCCGGTGCCAATTCGGCAATCGCAGTGCGGCCGCCAGGTCTGCGCCAGAGGAAGACCAGAGAGCCGTCGGCAGCCACGTCCTGCTCTCGCGCGCGCAGGCCTCGCGTCAGGCGGGTCGTCGCCAAGGTCGCGGGATCGATCCGGTAAAGGTCCTGCAGGGCCTCATACTCCTGGTAGATCTCGACGCCCGCATAGACGATACGGCCCTGCGCATCGACCGCGAGGGTATCGTCGCCATAGGAATCGGCATAGAGCACCTGGATGCGCCGGTCTGTTGCCCGGGTGGGGCCCTGCTGGTGCGCGAGCGCGTCGCAGCAGCGACCGGGCTCGAGCGCGCGAATCTCCGGAAGCCGGTCCGGCCCTGAGTTTGTGTAATAGAGCGTCTTTGAATCGGGGCTCCAGCGCGGCGTGCGCAGCCACTCGCCCAGGCGGGTCAGCGGCTCGATGCGAGACTCGCCAGCCTCCTTGACTGCCCGCGCAACCGCCAGCGCTCGCGCATATTCAACGTTGCCATATTCCTTATAGAGGTCGAGCCAGGTCTCCCCCAGCACCCGGTCGGCGCTGATGTTCATCCCCAGCGGAACGGCGCGTCCGCCGAAGTCGTGGGAGATATCGCGCAGGGCGCCCAGCCCGTATTCGCCCGCGACCCAATCCAGGAAGTGGCCGCCGACGGTGTATTGACCGAACCCCCGCGGCCACTGCAACGGCGAATTGGACAGCTGGTCGATGCGCCACCACTTGCCTTCCAACACCTGCGCGCGCAGCTGCATCTGCTCTTGCGAGCTGCGGTCGCGCCCGGCGCCACTGACCTCGCTCTCGGCAAAGACAGCCATGCCCTCGATGAACCAGGTCGGCTGGCCACCGTTGGGGATCCAGAGCTTTCCAAAAATCCCGTTGGTGACGTCGGGCAGTCCAAGGACGGTATCGAGGTGCAGGATATGAGTGTATTCGTGCGAAATCAGCTCGGAGACATTGTCGTCGAAGTCATTCAGGGTCGATCGCGAGTCGGGCGGCGCGGCATAAGCATGAATGAGATTGTAGAGCAGCGGCGTGGCGTTGCCGTTGGAGAAATCGGTGTCGTCTTCGACCACGAGCTGCGTGCGCTCGCGGGGCTCGTGGTCCAGCAACGGAGTCAGCCTTCGATGCGCTTCTTCCGCGGTGCGGGCGAACTTCTGCGCCAGCTTGAATTGCCCCTGGTGATAATGGACCTCGAAATGGGGAGTATCAATCGTTTCCCAGACGAAGCGCGGATCGATCGCCAGCGCCGGCCGGCTGAGAACGCCGAGCAGGGCGAGCACGAAGACAGAACGGGAAATCACGCGGACTTGAGCGCCCGCGCAGCGCGGAGCGGGGAGAGCCACTTCTCGAGCCGCAGCGCAATCAGCTCGGGCTGCTCGATGAGCGCGACGTGAGTGCCGCCAGGGACGGTGAGCATCTCCGAGCCTGGGATGCGGTCGTGCAGTTGTTCGGAGAGCCAATAGGGAGTGAAGGTGTCGTGTGTTCCGGCGACAATCAGGGTGGGCACGCGGATGTCGGGGAGGTGGTCCCAGGCCGTGTGCTCACTTGCGTTCTTGAGCATGCCCAGGAACAAGCGCGGATCCATTCCGGAGAGGTGGGTGAAGTAAGGCGTGAAATCCTCGCGGTGGACCAGCTTGCCATTCACCTCCAGGTGCGTCGCGAGCTGGTAGGCAAGCTCGCCGCCGCTGGCCAGGCGCCAAAGCAGGCTCATCGCCGCCGGCCACCGCTCGGCAGCATTGAAAAACGAGGGAAAGATGGTCTTCAACGCTTTTGAATCGTGGAAGGTGTCGAGTGGTAACCCGTAGCTGCCACAGATGAGCACCAGTCCGGCCACGTCTTCGGGGTGGCGACGGTGATACTCGAGCGCCACCTGCACTCCCATCGAGTGCCCAAGGAAGATGCCATTCGAGGTGCGCGTCGCGTGCAGCACAGCCTGCAAGTCGGAGCAGATGTCGTCGAAGCCGATGCGGGCGCGGTCGGTGGGGATGCCGCTGCGGCCATGCCCACGATAATGCCAGCGCACGATGCGGTGGCGGTGCGCAAAGTCACGGACCAGGTACTTCCAGGCGAAGCCGTCGCAGCCGATGCCGTCATTGCAGACTAGTGTGGGGCTGCCCTCGCCGATGGCGGACCAGTGGATGCGCGTGCCGTCCGCGCCCTCGGTGAAGCCTTCGGTCAGGCTCATGGAGCCGCTGTCGCCGAGGCTCCTGGTGACACTTTCGTTGGTGACGCCGTGCACGGGGCTGCTCATCGCGAAATCCTAGCTCAAGTGACCGGTGGAAGCTCGCGCGCCGAGCGGTTAGACTCCTCTGCGCGATGACAGTCCACGAGCACGAACACGAGCACGGCCATGGCCAACCCCAGAAGGATGGGCACGCCCATGGCTTGCGCCGCGCGAGCGCCGGCCCTGCGCGCGAGGGCGAAGCGCGGCGACTCGCCCTCACGCTCGCTCTCGCCATCGTCGCCATGCTCGTGGAAGGCATCGGCGGCTGGATGTCGAACAGCCTGGCCCTCCTCTCCGACGCCGGACACATGTTGGCCGACGCGGGGGCCATCGCGCTCTCGCTCTTTGCGCTGCGCGTGGCCACGCGGCCCGCCGACGCGCGACGTACCTACGGCTACTACCGGCTCGAGATTTTGGCCGCTCTCTTTAATGGAGCGCTGCTGATTGCCATTGCTGGCGGCATCGCCATCGAAGCGTACCAGCGGCTGCTGCACCCCGAGCCGGTGCAGGTCCGCATGGTGGTGGGCCTCGCGCTCACCGGCGTCGTGCTGAATGGACTCGGCATGTGGCTGACGCATACCGGGCCGGGCGCCTCGATGAATCTGCGCGCAACTTTCCTGCACCTCGCGGGAGATCTATTGAACTCGGTCGGCGTGCTCGCCTCGGCGGCGCTGATCGGGCTCACCGGGCAGCTCGCCGTCGACCCCCTGGTCAGCTTCCTGATCGCGGCCACCATCGTCTGGAGCGCCATCCGCCTGTGCCGCGAGGCGGTCGACGTGCTGCTCGAAGGCGTGCCTTCGCATCTGGAAGTCGGCGACATCGGCGGCGCGCTCGGCAAGGTGTCGGGCGTCGCGGCCGTCCACGATCTGCACGTCTGGACCATTACCTCCGGATTAATAGCGCTCTCCTGTCATATCGTCGTCGTCTGCGACGGCCCCGGCTGCCGCAGCCACGATCAGATACTTACCGACGCCAAAGCAGTCTTGAGAGCGCGCTTTCAAATCGAGCACACGACGATTCAATTCGAGAGCGAAAGCTTTCGCCACGACGAGGCCGTGCACTGACTCCCGAATGCTGGCAGGCGGCGTGGGCGCGACGGCCTGCGAATGCGGTGGCGCGCCTTTCGGGCCGGCCGTTGCTGGTGCTGAGTGCGCGCGATCTGCTGCAGGCCGCGGCGGCAGAAGACGTGCTGCTGGTGGCGCTGGTGGCGCCCGCGGTCCCGGCCATCGCGGGCTTCGTGCGTGCGGCGCGCGACGCAGAGGCGCCGCTGTTGCTGGTGCGGCCGAGCGGCGCGGCTGAAGAGATGGGGCCCGAGGAGGGGCGCGACGACGCGGCTTTCGTCGAGGCTGCGCTGAAGGCCGCCCACGAACTGGGATTCAAGGGTCCTCTTGCGCTTTTGAAGGAGCCGCCGCGCGCGGGCAGCGCCGTCCCGGACGCCGAGCGGGTGCGCCGCGAGATGGAGGCAGGCTTTACCGGACTGGCACTGACTGCGGGCGGCGCGGCGTCCGACGCGCGCGATGCAGCGCTCGCGGCCTCGGCTGTGTGCCAGTACGAATTGGGCCTCGAAGTCGTGGCCATCGGCGGCACTTCGCGCGCAGGATATGAATTGGCGGAGCAGCTCCGATCGCGCGGGGCCCCACCCAGCGCGGTCCGGATGACGGGGCACGACACTGGCCCCGGTGCGGATGCATGCCTTGCTTCGATTGCGGGACCGCAGGCAATCGCAGGTCCGCAGGCGGTCCCAGCCAGGCCGAACTCGATGAAAGGTGAGTCCCGATTGCAAAGCGTGGCTGTCTCCTCGGCCGACGAGAACTCTTTGGTCGGTCTTCGGCAGCTCGTCGCTTCGGGCCCCTTCTTGCGCGCGCTCCTGCGCTCGGCGCCCGCGGAGTTGCTGGGCACGCTGCAGTCCTGGGCGGACGCGAAGGGAGCTTCGCTCGAGCAGGCAGCAGCCCGGCACCAGCGCCTCCTGCGCGACCTGTCGAGTGCGCAGCAGGACAAGCTGGAGGCACTCTGCTGCTTCGGCGCCTCCGACCTCTATCTCCGCGCCGGAGCGCGCCGCACGGGCTTGAGGCTGGTGGCGCGCATCGGGCGGCCGCGCTGATGCGTGAGCACCGCGCCCGGGAAGCCCTTTAATGCGCATCGTCGGCGGCGAGGCGCGCGGACGGACGCTGCGCGCGGTCCCAGGCGAATCCACGCGGCCCACCGCGGACCGCGTGCGCCAGAGCCTCTTCGATGTACTCGGGCAGCGGTGTGACGGGCTCTCGGTGCTCGACTTGTATTCCGGCACCGGCGCGCTGGCGCTGGAGGCGCTTTCTCGTGGCGCTTCGAGCGCCACCTTGATTGAGCAGGACGCCAAAGCCTGCGAGGTCATTCGTTTCAATATCGATGCACTTCGATATGGCGACCGCTGCACGCTCCTGCGCGATGACGTCGCGCGCGCCCTGCGCAAGCTGCGTGGACCCTTTGAGCTGGTCTTCTCCGACCCCCCTTATGCATTGCGCGCGGCACAAGCGACGCTCGACGCGCTCGCGCCGCTGCTCGCGCCTGCCGCTCGAGTGGTGCTGGAGATGGACCGGCGCGAGCCGCTGCCCGAGCGCTGGGCCGTTCTCGACGACCGGCTTTACGGCGATACGCGGGTGCTCATTGTTTCAAGCGCGGCAACGCCGGCGCCGGACTGAGCAACGCGGTGGCCGCGGACTTTGATGGTTGAATCTTCGGTACACTCGGGCGGTGGGCAGCTCTTGGGACAAACTGCGCCCAAGCCGCGTGAGGTCAATACGGCCCCGCTGGCGAGGAGCGAGGACCGCAGGCTGCAAGTTGCGCCGCCAGACTCCACTGCGGAGGCCGCCCGGGGCTGCGAGGATGCGAGAGGATGGGAGAGGATGCGAGAGGATGCGAGAGTCATCGGGCTCAACTTTTAGTTCGCGTCGAGCAGCGTAAGCACGTGGCAGCTCTCCCGGTCCGGGTGCGAAATGTGCCCTTTGAATCGATGCACCAAGCCCAACAGCTTGCGAAGTTTACGCGGTCCCCTCTTCGGCCTCGCCCTGCCGAAATGCGTATGGTGTCCCCAGATTCTTTCTCACAATCAGATCCTCGAACTCGGGCGGGACGGCGTGTGAAGACTCGCTAACGGACGCCGCGACCCTTCCTCGACCGCGCGGAGGTCCTGGCCCGCGCCCCGATACCGCCACCCACGCACAGCAGATCGGCCGGCTGACGCCCCTGTTCCTTCCTGGGGTTCGAACGTGACTAAATCCGGGTCGTGGCTCTTCGGGTTTGACTTTTCCCGTTTGTCTGCTATAATCATATACCAATGCAGAGTGAAATGCAGTTTCGGGGACACGGAGGACTGCGCGCCGGCGCGGGCCGCAGGCGCTCGAAGAAGTCCGGGATGCCGCACCTGCGCAGAGCCGAGCTAGCCGCCCGGCATCCGGTCCACGTCACCCTCCGCGTGGGGAAGGGCTGCTGGAATCTCCGCAGCCATCGTGCGCTGCGAGTGCTGGAGCCAGCCTTTCACGCAGCGCGCGATCGGTTCGGCTTCCGGCTGGTCCATTTCTCGGTGCAGGGCAATCACCTGCACCTCATCGTCGAGGCAGAGAACCGCGAGTCGCTGGCGCGCGGGATGAAGGGGCTCGAGGTGCGCCTCGCGCGCGCGCTCAATCGCATGATGCAGCGCAAGGGGCGCGTCTTTGGCGACCGTTACCACGCTCATATCTTGAAGACTCCTCGCGAAACCGCCCGGGCCGTGCGCTACGTGCTGATGAACTTCGCGCACCACGCGCGGTCCTGGGGAGAGCGGGTGGCAGCTACCTTTATCGACCCATTCAGTTCAATGCATTATCTCGCCGCCGCGCCGGGGCCGGCAGCGCCGGTTGCGGGCCCCGCGACCTGGTTGCTGCGGGTGGGGTGGTTGGCCGCCGGTTGAGCTTCGTGCAAGACACAAGGTGAGGCCGGGCCAGACCGTCCGCGCACGTGGCGGCAAGACCCATGGCTGCAACCGGCCGCCGAGTTGGTCGAACGCATGCGTCGCCGTCCAAGCTTAGAGCGCGGCTGAGCGCAACGGACGCCGTGGGGGCCTGGAGCGAGGCAGAGCGCAATCGGCGCCGCGGGGACTGGAGCGAGTTGGAGCGCATTCAGCGCCGCCGAGCCCTGGAGCGAGGCGGACAACGCCCGCGGCGAGCTGCAGACCGCGCAATCCACCCACTCGAAAGGCGCCTCGGGACCACGCGTCCGAGTGAGTGAGTCGTACCCCCTCTGGGTTGGTCGGCGACCGCGGGCGACTTGAATCGCGTTTGCTACACCAAGAGACTCGTCCCGGGACAAGTAGGAGCGAAGGCGAAGTCCGTTGCAGGGCGCCCCTCTCTGCGGCCGCGCAACCCCGACCAAGAAGTCGCTCCGGAACGAGTTCTGCGAGCGCCCGCGCCGGCGCGCCGTCCTCCGTGTCCCCGAAACTGCCGCTGGAGGAACATATGCGATGGAATTCGGGCTCATTCAAACAACACCGGGAATCACCTCGGCCAACAGGTTGCGAAGTGAACGCGGTCCCCACCTCGGCCTCGCCCTGCCGAAATGCGTATGGTGTCCCCAGATTTTCGCCTCCACTCGACTGCGCCGCGGCAGCAAAAGGGCCCCCCGGATCGCGCCGGCCGGGCCGTGCCGCGCTCCCGCCCCCGCAAGTGGTTGACGGCGCAGGGTCCCTCCCGCAGGATGCGCGCCCGTGCCGTCCCGAATCGCTCTCTATCCCGGCTCCTTCGACCCGCCCACGCACGGGCACCTCTCCATCATCCAGCGCGGCCTGCGCATCTTCGACGGCCTCATCGTCGCGGTGTTGCAGAACCCCGCCAAGGACGCGCTCTTCACCGTCGAGGAGCGGGTGGCGCTCATGCGCGAGGCGCTCAAGAATGACCCGCGTGTCGTGGTGAAGACCTTCTCCGGTCTGCTGGTGAAGTTTGCCGAGCAGCAGAAGATCAACACCATCCTGCGCGGCCTGCGCGCGGTCAGCGACTTCGAGTACGAGTTCCAGATGGCCAATATGAATCGCAAACTCGACAGGTCCATCGAGACGCTCTTCATGATGACGGGGGAGGACTACTTCTACATCTCCAGCCGCTTCGTCCGCGACGTGGCTCGCCTCGGTGGCGACGTGGCCGGACTGGTCCCGCCCAACGTCCTCGAGGCCCTCAGCAAGAGGTTTCCCCGCACATGACCTCGCGACGCGTCGCGCTGGTGAAGCCATCACCCACACTCGCTATCACCGCGCGAGGCATTCAATTGCGCCGCGAGGGGAAGGATATCGTCTCGCTCTCCGTCGGCGAGCCGGACTTTCCAGTCTTTCCGCATGTCGAGGAAGCTATCGTCGCGGCGCTTCGCAAGGGCTTGACCAAATACACCGCGTCCTCCGGCGTGGCCGAGCTGCGCGAAGCGATCTCCGATTGGATGTACGACGAATCGGAAAAGCGGTATCCGATTTCGCAGATCATCGCGACTTCCGGAGCCAAGCAGGCTCTTTATAATGCTTGCCAGGCGCTGCTCGACGAGGGCGACGAAGCGGTCATCCCCAATCCGTATTGGGTCAGCTATCCGGAAATGGTCCGGCTCGCTGGCGCCACGCCGGTGGAGCTCGAGCTCTCTGCTGAAGACGGCTGGGTTCCGCGACCCGAGGCGCTGGCGCGCGTCATGACCGAGCGCACGCGCGTGGTGATGCTGGGCAGCCCGGGCAATCCGACCGGAGCGGTGTGGGACGTGGCCGCGCTGCAAGGGATCGCAAGGGTGCTGGAGCGCTATCCGAAAGCGGTGGTGCTCTCGGACGATATCTATTGCCGGCTGGTGTATGGCGGCGTCAAAGCGGTCAATTTCCTCAAGGTCGCGCCGCAGCTGACTTCGCGCACCTTGCTCATCAATGGCTGCTCCAAGGCCTATGCCATGACCGGTTTGCGAATCGGCTGGGCCTGCGGGCCGGCCGAGATCATCTCTGCAATGAACAAGATTCAGGACGCGAGCACCTCGAACGCCAGCTCGCTGTCGCAATATGCGGCCATCGCGGCGCTGCGCGGGCCCCAGGAGCCGCTCGAAGTCATGCGCCAGCAGTTCGAACGCCGGCGCGACTTGATGGTGGACTTGATTGGTCGCATCCCCGGAATGAAGGCCACGAAGCCCGACGGCGCCTATTACGTCTTTTCCGACGTCCGCGAAGCGCTCGGCGACCGCACTTCATTGCAACTGTCGGAGCACCTGCTCGAGCAGCACGGAGTTGCCGTGGTTCCGGGCTCCGCCTTCGGCCGCGAGGGATATGTGCGCTTCTCGTTTGCCACCTCGGAAGACCAGATCCGCAAGGGCTTGCTGCGGGTGGCCGAAGGCATCGCCTCGCTCTGACGCAACGTGCGATAAGGCAAGGCACATGCGTGACCCGATTGCCGAGATCATTGCCTATAACAAGCCGCTGCTTCTGCACCCGGTCCTCGGCGAGGACGGCAAGACCGACCTGACGCTGGGAGCGCTACGCAAGAAGCTGGACGCGCTGGCGGGCTCGCCGTTCCAGTTCTTTCGCGGCACGTTTCATTTGAATGCCTGCGACCTGTTGCGCATCCGCGTGCCCGTCGCGCTGCCTGGAACTCCTGAGGGTCTGATCGTCGGCGACCTGCACCTGGAGAATTTCGGTATCTATCGCGGGCAGAGCGGTGAGCTGTGCTTCGATGTCAATGATTTCGACGACGTCGGATATGGACCGCTCGACCTCGATCTCAAGCGTCTCTGCACCAGCGCGCTCTTGCTTCCGGGCCTCGCGCAGGGAGTGCGAATGACGGCCGCACGCGCCATCGCGCGGGGCTGGGCCGACGAGATCGCCAAGCTGGGCGGGCGTTTCCCGGTGCCGCCCTGGACGCTCGACAAGGCCGACGGTCGCGTCAAGGAGCTGCTGCAGGACAAGGGGCACAAGACGCGCGAAGAGGTGGCGGCCAAGGTCGCGCCCGACAAGGAGCACCGCCACCTGACCGGCGACAAGTTCGCGACGCCTTCGAAAGAATGGGTGAAGACCGTTCATGCTTCGGTGGCCGAATATGTGGAGAGCCTCAAGCAGCTCAAGGCGCCCGACGCCCCCGCGGGCTGGGACGTGCTCGACGTGGCTTATCGATATAAGGGGTTGGGCTCGCTGGGGCGGCTGCGCTTTACCGCGCTGCTTGGCAAAGGCAGCGCGCGCCGGATGCTCGAAATCAAGGAGGCTCGCGCGAGCGTGATGGACGAGCTGCGAAATCGGCCGGCGCCGCGCGATCGGGCGCGGACGCAGACCGCATCCATCCGCCGGCTGCAGGGAGATCCGTGGCCCCGCGTGGCCGCGACCCACCTGGGCAAGGCAGCCGCGCTCGGCCGCGAGAACGAGCCGGACGAGGAGAAGATCGACTCGTCCCGCTTCGCGCAGGACGATTCGAAGCACGAGCAATTGAATACGTATGCGCGCCAATGCGGGCAGGTGTTGGCGCGGCTGCATTGCCGCGAGAATGCGCCGGTCATGTTCGACGCGGCCTGGAGCCCGGATGGCGCGGCCCGGGGAGCAGTCGAGTTCGCCGAGAAATATGCACTGCAGGTTGAAGCGGATCAAAAACTGTACGTCCAGGAGCGCGGGCGGGTGGCGCAGGCGCTGGGGATCGGCTAGAGAGCCCTTCTCTGCTTAATCAGCCTGTTCAAAGGAGAATCAAATGAAGAAGATCCTCTCCGCTCTCGCGCTGGCCCTGGCCGTTCTCTTTTCCGCCCCTTCCTTCGCCAAGACGACGCCGGCTGCAAAACCGGCGGCTGCGAAGGCCGCTCCGGCGGCTGTGAAGGCACCCAAGGTCGACCTCAACTCGGCCAGCGAAGCCGACCTCAAGGCGCTGCCCGGAGTCGGCGAGGCCTACGCGGCGAAGATCGTCGCGGGCCGGCCCTACAAGGCGAAGGACGAGCTGGTTGAAAAGAAGATCGTCCCGAAGGCGACCTACGCGAAGATCAAGGAGCTGGTCATCGCGAAACAGAAGTAGGTCGCGAGAACAGCACCGGCCGCGAGCTCCTGCGCAGAGTTCGCGGCTACAGCCGATGAATCTGCATCATTGACGCACCGAAGGTCGGCCGATTGGGCGGCACCGCCGAGGCAATGATGATGGCCTCGCCGCGCATGGCCTCACCCGCGCCGACCAGCATCTGCGCGATGGTCGCGATCATTTCATCGGTGGTCTCGAACGGCTTGGGCACCCGCCGCGCCGTCACGCCCCAATACAAAGCCATCCGGCGGTACGCTTCCAGCGAGGCCGTGAAAGCGACGATCTTTGCCTGTGGCCGGTACTCCGCCACCTGCCGCGCGGTCTCGCCGGTGCGCGTATAGACACAGATAGTGCCGATTCCGAGCTGTCCCGCGGCGGCCGTGCAGGCTTTTGCAACCGCGGTAGCAAAGGTGCTCTCGCCGCGGTCGAGCGTGCGATCAGGCAGGGATTGATAACGGGCGCTGCGCTCCACCTCTTCGACGATACCGGACATGATCTTCACCGCCTGCACCGGATAGGCGCCGGTCGCCGTCTCGGCCGACAGCATCACCGCATCAGCCCCGTCGAGCACCGCATTGGCGACGTCGCTCACTTCGGCGCGCGTCGGCTGCGCCGAGACAATCATGCTCTCGAGCATTTGAGTTGCGACGATTGCGATCTTTCCGTAGTAATTCGTGCGCTCAATCGCACTCTTCTGGATGAGCGGGACCCGCTCGAGCGGCATCTCCACGCCGAGGTCACCGCGCGCGACCATCACCCCCTCGGCGATCTGCGCGATCTCGTCGATGCGGTCCACCGCCTGCGGCTTTTCCAGCTTGGCGATGATGGGAGTCAACGGTGCATAGCGCTTGACCTGGCGGATATCGTCGGCGTTGCGCACGAAACTCAAGGCCACGTAATCGACGCCGAGGGTGAGGCCGAATTGCAGATCCTCGATGTCCTTCGGCGTCAGCGCCGGGATCGACACCGGCGTGCCGGGAAGATTGATGCCTTTGTAGTCGCTCACCAGCCCGCCCACCACTACCTGGCACTTGAGCTCTCGGCCGCTGATCTGGATGACCTCGAGGCGGATGGCACCGTCATTGATGAGTACCGGGTCGCCGGGCGAGACATCGTCGGCGAGGCCAGCGTATGAGCAGGCGAAGCGCTCGGCGGTGCCCAGCGTGCCGTCGCTGCCGCTGACGATCACGACCTGGCTGCCCTCCTTGAGCATGACCTTTCCGCCCGCGATCTTGCCGGTGCGGATCTTGGGGCCCTGCAAGTCGAGCAGGATGCCGATGGGCCGGCCAGCCACGTCGGCCGCGCGCCGGACGCTGGCGAGCGCCTTGGCGTGGTCGTCGTGGGTGCCGTGCGAGAAGTTGAGCCGGGCCACGTCCATACCGGCCGCTACGAGCGTGCCGAGTATCGGCTCCTCGCGGGATGCGGGACCCATTGTGCAGATGATCTTCGCCTTGCGCATGAACGAGCGAGCGTAGGGCCCCACACGGGACTGCGCAAGAACACTTTGCGCCGCTTCTCGAGGCTAGAACCGATGCTCGCTAGAACTCCAGGTCGCGTGCTTCCTCTTCGTCGTCTTCCTCCTCGTCTTCGTCCTCGCTCTCCTCCTCGTCGAGCAGCGCGGCCGCTTTCTTGGTGATCACCGGCGCCTCGTCGTAGGGGGGCGGCATGTCTTCGCTCTCCACCTCGACGCTGATGGTGAACTTGCGGCGCATGGGCGCGAGGGCGGCAAAGAGTTCCTCCAGGGCGCCGACCAGCGTCTCCACCTGCTCCTCAGGCGCAGTGGCGCCGCAGCCGGCACATTTCAGCTTTGCCTCGGTCTGGAGGTCGGTGACCTCCACGACGAAGGAATCTTCACACTTCTGGCACTGAAGCTCGAGCTGCATTCGGACATTCCTCCAACCCGCGGGACGACGGTGTCCGGCGGGCACACAATAGTCACAGCCAGCCGGACTGCCAGTGGCAAGGGACCGCGCCGGTCGCTTTTAAGGGTCCTCCACCTGACGATTGAACCTGACGCACGCAGAGCGGCCTTGACGGTCTGGCACGACAACACGCGGGACGCAACCGATCTGGTGCGTCCTGGCGGCGCCTTCTTCTTCGCTTCCGTAGAATGGCCGGGTTGCTCACCGTCCCTTCTCCATTGTCCGTTCGGACTACAAGGGACGGTCGACAGGCTGACGCGCCCATAGGGTTGTTGACCGCTGGTGGCCGGAGCAGTAGTGCACGTTCCGCGCGCGTTGGTGCGCGCGCCTTTCACAGGAGCAGGAGCGCCCATGGCCAGCGCAGCGCCGAAAATTCCCGCGAGCGGCAGCCCCATCGAGCTGAAGGACGGGAAGCTGCACGTCCCCGATCAACCCATTCTCCCGTTCATCGAAGGAGACGGCACCGGCGCCGATATCTGGCGCGCATCGGTGCGCGTGCTGGATGCGGCGGTGGAGAAGGCTTATCGCGGAAAAAAGCGGATTCAATGGATGGAAGTCTATGCCGGTGAAAAGGCAAAGACCCAATTCGATACCTGGCTGCCCGACGAGACGGTGGCCGCGTTCCGCAAGTATCTGGTTGGTATCAAAGGACCGCTGACCACGCCAGTGGGCGGCGGCATCCGCTCCTTGAATGTCGCGCTCCGGCAGATGCTCGACCTTTATGTCTGTTTGCGGCCGGTCCGCTACTTCAAGGGCGTGCCCAGCCCGGTGAAGCGGCCCGAGAAGGTCGATATGACCATCTTCCGCGAGAACACCGAGGATATCTATGCCGGTATCGAATACGCCGGCGGTTCGCCCGAGGCGCAGAAGGTGCTCGACTTCTGGGCGAAGGAATTTCCCAAGGACTTCACGAAAGTCCGCTTCGGGACGCGACAAGCCGGCGCCGAGTGGCAGAAGCTTCTGGAGAGCGTCGGGGCACCGCACCGCGAGACGCCGAAGGTGATGGTGGGCGTTGGCCTCAAGGCGGTGAGCGCGCTCGGCACCGAGCGCCTGGTGCACAGCGCCATCAGCTTTGCCATCCTGCACAAGCGCAAGAGCGTGACGCTGGTGCACAAGGGCAACATCATGAAGTTCACCGAGGGAGGCTTCCGGGACTGGGGCTACCAGGTCGCCAAAGAAGTCTTCGGAGCAGTCGAGATCGACGGCGGCCCCTGGTGCCGGATCCCCGAGGGGAAACCCGGCGCAGGCATCGTGATCAAGGACGCCATTGCCGATATCACGCTCCAGCAGGTCCTCACCCGTCCAGAAGAGTTCGACGTCATCGCTACCTTGAATCTGAATGGTGACTATCTGAGTGACGCGCTGGCTGCGCAGGTGGGCGGCATCGGTATCGCACCGGGAGGCAATATCAATTACATCACCGGACACGCGATCTTCGAGGCGACGCACGGAACGGCGCCGAAGTATGCCAATCAGGACAAGGTCAATCCGGGATCGGTGATCCTCAGCGGTGAAATGATGCTGCGGCACCTGGGCTGGAATGAAGCGGCTGACCTGGTCATCAAGGGGATGGACGGGGCCATCGGCGCGCGCACCGTGACTTACGACTTCGCGCGCTTGATGATGAGCGAGGGGCAGCAGGGCGTCACCGAAGTGAAGTGCTCCGGATTCGGCGACGCCATCATCAAGCATTTCTAGAACGCTTGTTCCGCGGTCGCCGGCTCAAGGTCTGGCGGCCGCTGGAACAAGACTGGCGGCCCCGGGCGTAAATAAAGGCGGCCGTTCAATTGCCAGTGAAATTCACTTGCTGCGGCAGCGACCCGTTGCGGATGAAGCTCGCGACGTTCGGGGAAGCGGCGAGGCTGCGCGCAATGGCCGCCGCGTCGCTTCCGTCGGCGTCCGCGCACCAGAAAGAGTCGCTGCGAAGCGTGGCGTGTAGACCTTCGACCGTCAATTCGAGTTCGCCGCGATAGGGCGCGTGATCGACCACGTGGAAGCCTTGGTCCCGCAGCGCTCCGGCGACAGCGGCTGCGTTGTCGCCCCGCACGGTCAGGTCCCGGCTCGCGAGTTCGGCGCGGGTCGCGGGGCGCAGGGGCGTGCAGGCGCAGAGCAGCAGCAGGAGGTATCGGCAGCGCATGCAGCAAGTCTAACCGGCGCCAATTGCCGCGCTATCGGCTTGACGGCACAGGAGTTCGCGCCTGCTCCGCGCACCTGGATTAAGGTGACCGCTGCCGCGCCGGACCGGGTTCCAATATCCTGGCAGCCTCGTAAGGCAATCTCTGACTCGACAGGACCCAGGTACCCGACGATAGCTCTTGAGGACCGTTGGTCCTCCGGCCACGCACTATTCTTAAGTAATTGTACGGTACCCTCGTGGTTCTCGACGAGGGCCCTCGCGAAGGCGAACGGGTCGCTCGCTATCGTGCTTCTTGAAAGCCGTTCCGTACGCGTTGGTTATAGACGTGTCGACGTCCAGCCTTGGTTTAGTCGCCGTTCGCGACGCAATCTGCGCCGTCGGTGATATCGGTCAGCAAGCCTTGGGCCGCCGTGATGCTGCGGCTGTAGCAGGCGCCGGTCGAGTCGGCGGAGAAGTAATGCTGCGTGTTCGCCTGGCCCTGCGCGGTCGGATAGACGTCGTGCGGCGCGATCGAGTTCGATACCGTGCTTACGAACTCGACCTCGCCGTCGTGCGACCTGGTGTCGGTGCGGTCGTAGCCCTGGCGGATCGTGGTCTCGAACGTGTTGCCGTCGGGGGCGACCGAGAGGTCCACGACGAGCGGCCACGACTGGCGCGTGGTCGTCTCGCGCACCTCCTCGTCCTCGGTCACACGCGTGGTCGAAGCGATCGTCGTCTGCTGCGTGATGTCCTGGATGTAGGGCAGCGCGGCGGTCGGCACCGAGAACTGCTGGCTGTTGGAGAAGTCGATGCGCTGCCGCACCTCGGTCGCGATGCGCCCGTGCGAGGTCTGGATCCATCCCGACACGGCGAAGCTGCGATTCGAGGTGATCGCCAGCGTGCCGCTGATGCCGCCGTCGCTCGCGGTGACGAGGTCGTTCGTCACCACGGGAGTGGGCTGGCCGATCGTGTTCTGCGTGACTGCACCGGTGACGCGGCGCGAGCCGTGGTCCTGGAACACGAGAAGCGTCGCCGTCGTTGAGAAGTACTGGCTGTTGTTGAAGACGTTGATGGCGATCCGGTGCGGCTTGCCGTCGCTCAGGACAGCGGCGAACGGCGAGAGGTCCACGCGATACGGCAAGAAGCTGAGCGCCTGCACCGCGGGGATCGGCCGCCAGAGGAGCGGGTCGATGCCGCCGGTGAAGATCCACGGGTAGATCGGCACGGCGCCCGCGGGCTGGCCGTCGAGGCTCACCTCGCCCTCGCGGAATGCCGTGCCGACGCAGCTCTGCAACGCGGCGCCGAGCGCGTCGGGAACGCACGTGTACCAGAACTCGTCGTTCGCGCCCTGGTGCTGGAGGACGACGTCAAGATAAGCGCGCTCGACATTGGTCGGTAGAGTAAAAACATTGGCCAGCGATTGAGTGGGATCGAAGAGCCCCACCGTGCCGCCGGTCGGGCCCGCGGACATCGGCAGCACGAGATCGGCGGTGCGCGGCGCGCGGCCTTTGCGGTCTTCTTCACCGCCGCGGCGCGCAGGATAGAACGCGAGGTCGGCGCTGCCGAAGAGCGCGCTGGTGTACCTGGCGGTCACTAGATTTCCCAGGTCGGCCTCGCCCGCCGAAGGCGCGCGCAAGAGCGCGGTGTAGTCGGTCAGGTCGCGCTCGACGTGCCAGGAGCGGCGGACCTTGCGCGAGGGCTCCGCGGTCGTGCCGAAATAGATATTGACGCCGCCGATCCAGAGGTTCGCGGTGCGGTCGAACTGCCTGCCGGCCTCGACGGCGAAGTCGGCCTCGAGCACGACCTTCTCCCACGGGCCCGGGCACGCCGCGGGCGGCGCGTACGCGAACGGCTTCGACGAGAAATCGTCGAAGCGCAGGCCGGCGAAGAGCTGGACGCGGCAGGGCGTGGTCCGCGGGCGGGACAGCGCCGGATCGGCGACCGCCGTGTTGGCGGGGTCGATCCCCGCAGGCACGGGTGCGGCAACCGCCGCGAAGGCGGTGAGCAGCGCGGCTGCGGCAACGGGAACGCGACAGACCATGGGGTCCTCCAAGTCAAGGGGCGCGCCATCCATACAAGCGCTTACCATCTTGTCAAGGCGCGACACGGCACACCACCCGCGCGTTAGCTGGAGAGTTCTGCCAACTTGAGCACCGTGCGCCAATTGCGGCCGGTGCTGATGGTCGCGAGCTTCCGGTCGAAGTAATCGTTGCTGAGCTTCGTGCGCGCGAAGCCGTTGGGGCAAAGCAGATAGATCTCCCCGCCGCGCACGGCAAACTCGTCGGGCGGTGAGCGCAGAGGGTCGAGTCGCGCAATGGCGGCGGGAGGCGGGCGGCCGGCGAGGAAGAGGACCGCGCGCGTCTCCAGATCCTCGCGGGAGGACTTGAATGGATTGGCCGCGACAACCTCGGCGAGCTCGGCTGCGGTGCGCACCACCACCGGTACCGAGAGCCCGAGTTGAATGGATATGCTCTTCGAAACCAGCGCCGGCACGTCGAGCTTCGCAGGCGCGTCGAAGACGACATTGCCGCTCTGGATATAAGTCTGCACGTCAGTGCAGCCGGCTTCGACGAAGAGCGCCGCGAGGACCCTCATCGGCAGCTTGTTCTTGCCGCCAACATTGATTCCCCGCAGCAATGCGATCTGTTTCATGCGCTTAAGCTTATCCCGTCTGGCGACGCCGCGCCCGCGCCACGAGCGGCATCACCTCGGCAGCGAAGCGCTCCATCTCCTCGAGTTGCGGGCTGCACTGCAAGAGGAGCAAATCGACGCCCGCGTCTTCAAGCAAAAGCACCTTTTCCGCCACCTGCTCGGGAGTTCCAATCAATCCCGCGCGCAGCCCGCGATTGGAGACCGAGTAATCGGCGAGGCTGGTCTTTGCGTCGTGCCGGGTATTGGCGATCCAGTCCTGATAGTTCCCATATCCCGGCGTCCCGGGCCGCACCTCGGTGATCCGCTCGACCTCGCGGCGGGCCTCGGCCTCGCTGTTGCGCACGATGGTATAGGCAGCCACGCCGAACTTCATTCGCGGTAGCGCAAGCTGTTCGCGCCGCGCCGAGAGATCGCGCACCCGGCCCGCGATGATCTCGACCGGATCGCCGTGCATCACATAGCCATCGCAGGCGCGCGAGATCAGCGACTTCGCTGCATCTGATTCCCCGCCTGCATAGATGGTGGGCCGCGATTGCCCGACCGGCTTCGGCTGCAGCACGTTGTCGGCCACGTCGTAATAGGGCCCGTGGTGCGTGAAGCGCGATTCCTTCCACGCTCCGTCCAATACGCGCAACCAGTCATCGGTCCGCGCGTAGCGGTCATCGTGTTCGTCGAACTTCACGCCATAGCGGCGCGCCTCGTCGGCCCACCAGGCGGAGACGACATTCAAGGAGAGCCGTCCGTGCGAGATGCGATCGATATTGGCCGCCTGCTTCGCCAGCACCGCGGGGTTATGGAAAGTGGGCCGCACGGCGACCATCAACTCCAGTCGATCGGTGACGGCGGCGAGCGCGGCCGCGGTGCTCCAGGCCTCGAGCGAGGGCGCCTCGATACCCTTGATGTCATTCATATACAGCTCGGCAATCAAGGTGAGATCGAAGCCGATGCGCTCGCTGCGGCGCGCAAGCTTCTTCACATATTCCCAGCTCGCGTCCATGCCTTCGTCAGGGACATTGCGCAGCCAGCCGCCGAAGACGGGGAGCCAATAGCCGTAGCGCATTTAAGCAGCCTCCGCGCGGACCAGCGAGGCGCGCCGCGAGAGCTCGTCCACCAGTCGCGCGAACGGATCGAAGCCAACCACCCGCACCGGATCGGCGACGAAGTTCGAGAGGGCGTTGATATCGTAGACATAGACCTTGCCGTCGCGCTCATCGGTCAAGAGCTCGATGCCGCCCACGTCCAACTGGACCGCGCGGGCGATGCGCAACACGGCGTCCGCGACCGCAGGCGTCACCACCGCTGCCTCGACGCGCAAGCCGCTGCGGGGCGCATCGACCGGGCAGGCGCCGCGGACCAGCTCGCGGCCGTCGGCCGTCTGGCAGGCGTCGCCGGGGCAGAGATTGTATGAATTGACCTCCGGATAGACGCGAAGGCCATACAGGATCTTCCCGGCCAGAACCTCGACGCGGGTGATGAAGCCCCCCTGGAGCGGCGCGCACTCCTGCACCAGCGCCGTATGGTCCACGCCGAGATCGAGAGTCGGAGCGGAAGCCAGCTGTTCCGCTGTCTCGAAGCGGGTAATGCCCGCGCCGCTGCCGCCGACGTTGGCTTTCACCAGCACCGGATATCGCAGCCCGGCCGCTGCCTCGACGGCCTGCGAGAGATGATTGATCACGCGGCTCTTCGGGAACGCGATGCCGAGCTGCGAGAGCACGTCGAGCTGCAGTGCTTTGGAGGTCTCCATTTCGTAGGCGCGCGCGCCGTTCATCACCGGCACGCCGATGCGCTCCAGATGCCGCAGCCAGTGCAGCGTGTGGAAGGTCGTCTGTACGCGGCCGCGGAGATAAGCCGAAGGGCTCGCGCGATTGAAGACCAGCGAGTACGGCACGCTGGTCTCGTGAGGATCGTAGCGGTGGGCGGCGGCGTCAAGGCGGACATAAGGAATGCCGCGGAGGTCGAGTTCCTTGAAGAGCGGGCGAAACCAGTCCGGGTGCTCGTGCAGGATGGCGATGGGGTTCATTGAAGCCTCAGGGTTGTTGCGGGGGGAAGACGGCGGGAAAACGAAACCCCGGTCCGCTCGTCGCGGGACCGGGGCAGGGACGCTGTGAACTTGGTCGCGGTTGCTAGCGGCGACAGCCCATGGCGGCACGGCCCGGCCCGGAGGCCAGACTCATGCAGCAACACATGAACGTCGTCATCGAAGTCAAGCTTGGAAGGTTAAGGACCGTCGGTCGCGAAGTCAAACCGAACGACCGCCACCCGCTGGTGGCTGGGCACCGTCCCGGGGCGCGAATTGCGGCTCCTGCTGTTGTGCGGTATAGGGCGCAAAATTCAAGGAGACGACACCATGGCGCGGAAGAAAATCGCCCTCATCGGCGCAGGTCAGATCGGCGGCAACCTCGCTCTGCTCGCGGCCCAGAAGGAACTGGGGGACGTGGTGCTCTTCGACGTCGTCGAGGGCGTGCCGCAGGGCAAGGCGCTGGACATCATGCAGTCGCGCGCCGCCGATGGTTACGACTGCCGCATCACCGGTACCAACAACTATGACGAGGTTGCCGGCGCCGACGTGGTCGTCGTCACGGCTGGTATTCCGCGCAAGCCGGGCATGAGCCGCGAGGACCTGCTCGGGATCAACATCAAGATCATGCGCGAGGTGGCGACGAACCTGAAAAACAAGTGTCCCAACGCGTTCATCATCGTCATCTCCAATCCGCTCGACGCCATGGTCTATGCAATGAAGCAAATCACCGGCTTCGCGAAGGAGAAGGTGATTGGAATGGCGGGCGTACTCGACAGCTCGCGCTTCCGGCTCTTCGTGGCCGAGGAGCTGGGCGTCTCCATTGAAGACGTGCACGCGCTGGTGCTGGGCGGCCACGGCGACGACATGGTGCCGCTGACGCGCTTCTGCTCGGTGGCCGGCGTCCCCCTGGAGAAGCTGATTCCGAAAGAGCGACTCGATGCCATCGTCGATCGCACCCGCAAGGGCGGCGGTGAGATCGTGGCGCTCTTGAAGACCGGCTCGGCGTTCTATGCGCCAGCGACCTCTGCCATCCTGATGGCCGAATCGTATTTGAAGGACAAGAAGCGCGTGCTGCCCTGCGCGGCCTGGCTCGAGGGCGAGTATGGCGTCAACGGCTATTACATGGGCGTTCCATGCCTGATTGGCAGCAAGGGTATCGAGAGGATCTTTCCCATCGACTTGACGGCCGAGGAGAAGGCGATGTTCGAAAAGAGCTTCGCCTCGGTGAAGAAGACCGTCGACGAAATCAAGCTCTAGCGGAAATATGGAAATATGGGGACACCATATGCATTTGCCGGCTCGGTTCGGGCCGCGAGTTAATCCGCAGGGTGTCCGCGTATTGTTTCAGCGAAGAATGCTGAATGCCGCGCCAGCTCGGCGATATACCCTCGGACATCGTCTTGGCTGTCCTTGGGGAGCTGGGCAAACGGAATCACATGCTCCGCGGGCACATAGCGAAAGGTGAAGTTCACTCGTCGCGTCTCGAAGCCTTCTACATGGAGCGCGAAGCGGTGAAAGCCCTTGTCCTCTACGCGCTGCACGCGATGAAAGTGGTGCTTCTTCCACCGCTCGCCGCCGAAGACCTGCAACGAAGAGTCTTCCAGCCAGGTCTGCGAGACCACCGCGTCCCGCTCGCCCGGCCGCTGGCTGCGGACGAACTGGAAGAGCGCCCGCTCGCCCAGGGAAATCGACGCGACAGGCCCCGGCTCGAAGTCGCGATGCTCGCCGACACGGGCAGTGTCCACGCGGCGTTCACCCGTCCCCGATGCCAGCCGGCTGCCGTAGAAGTTCACCAGGCAGGTGTTGAGATGCCAGTCGCGCGGAACGTCCTCGGGATCAAAGAGCGTGCGCGAGCGCTGCTCCACCTGTGCCACCAGCCGCGCCAGCACCGGCGGGAAGGGCTCGGCGCGCACGCAGCGCCCGAGCACGCCATGCGGCGGCCGGTAATAATCGAGACACGCGAATTGCCAGTTGCCCAGCCAGTACACGGGGCGCAGCAGTTGGCGCTGCGCTTGGCCTTGCGGCGGCGGGTGGTGTGCCGAGAATCGCTGCTCCCAGAGAGGCCAGAGCGTGTCGAGCCAGGAGACGATTTCCGCGCGGTCGGCAGCGGTGACGAAGGTGCTGTCGTAAAGCTGTCCCTGTGGGACGCTGCCCACGGAGCCTTTGCGGCGCAGCGATCGAAGCGGCCTCATCGGCTGCCTTGTACCGCGAAGCGCCGTCGATCCGGCTCGCATTTCCACCAGGCCGGACGCTGCGGCGTTCCGTCATTGCGGCTCTGTCGCTTGTGCGCTACTAAACGCGGCGGAATTCCGGAGGTAACAAGCAATGGCAGAGCGATACATCGTCGTCGGCGGCGGGCTCGCTGGTCTCATGACCGTCATCAAGCTGGCCGAGGCGGGGAAGCATGTTGATATCTTCTCCATCGTTCCGGTCAAGCGCAGCCATTCCGTCTGCGCGCAAGGCGGCATCAACGGCGCCGTCAACACCAAGGGTGAAGGCGACTCGCCTGATATCCATGTCAAGGACACGCTGAAGGGGGGCGACTTCCTGGCCGAGCAGCCGCCGGTCAAGGGCATGTGCTACGCCGCGCCCGGCATCATTTATCTGCTCGACCGTATGGGCGTGCCTTTCAACCGCACCCACGAAGGCCTGCTCGACTTCCGGCGCTTCGGCGGCACATTGCACAACCGCACCGCCTTCGCCGGCGCATCAACCGGGCAGCAGCTGCTCTATGCCCTGGACGAGCAGGTTCGGCGTTACGAGACCGAAGGCCTGGTCCGCAAGTTCGAATACTGGGAGTACCTGGGTTTCGTGAAGGACGAGCAGGGCGCCTGCCGCGGCATCGTCGCGCTGAACCTCCGCACCATGGAGATCGAATCGTTCGCCGCCGACGCCGTCTGCCTCGCCACTGGCGGCCCCGGCATCATCTTCGGGCGGAGCACGAACAGCACCATCAATACCGGCACGGCTGCGGCGCGCGCTTATATCGACGGCGCCATCTATTCGAATGCCGAGTTCGTTCAAGTGCACCCGACCGCGATTCCGGGCGAGGACAAGCACCGCCTGATGAGCGAGTCGGCGCGCGGCGAAGGCGGCCGCATCTGGGTCCCCAAGCAGAAGGGCGACATGCGGGCCCACAAAGACATTCCGGCGACCGAGCGCTGGTACTTCCTCGAAGAGCGGTATCCGCACTACGGCAATCTGGTCCCCCGCGACGTTGCCACCCGCGAAATCTTCAGCGTCGTGCGCGATATGGGCCTCGGTGTCGAGGGCACCGACGCGGTCTATCTCGACGTCTCGCATATCCCCGCCGCCACGCTGGAGAAGAAGCTGGGTGGCATCATGGATATCTATGAGAAGTTCGTCGGCGTCGATCCCAAGCACAACCCGATGAAGATCTTCCCCGCCGTGCATTACTCAATGGGCGGTTTGTGGGTCGATTACGAGGCCGATGCCCGCGGCGACCTGGTGAAGAGCAGCCCACGCCAGCAATCGACCAATATCCCAGGCCTCTATGCGGCCGGTGAATGCGACTACGCCTATCACGGTGCCAATCGGCTGGGCGCGAACTCCCTTTTGAGCTGCCTCTATTCAGGCCAGATCACCGGACCCGCAATGGTCAACTATGCGAAGAACAACATGGCCGCGAAGGGTGACGCGCCTGCCAGGACACTCGCCTCGGCGAAGACGTACTGGAGCGACCGTTTCAACACTATCTACAAGATGTCGGGCACCGAGAATCCGTATGTGATTGGCCAGCAGATGGGCGAACTGATGGTCAAGACCTCGACCGTCGTCAAGCGCAATGCCGAGCTCGACTCGGCCATGGTGCAAATCCAGCAGATGAAAGAGCGCTGGTCTCAATGCAATGTGCTCGACACCGGGCGCACGTTGAACCAGAGCGCGTCGTACGTGAACCAGCTGTGGAACATGCTGGAGCTGGCTCACGTCATGTTGAAGACGGGCCGCATGCGCGACGAGAGCCGCGGCAGCCACTACAAGCCCGACTTCGTGCTTCCCAAGGCGAAGACCAAGAACCCCTCGGACGACCCCGAGTTCATGACGGCCTGGCGCGCGCGCGACGAGAAGTGGCGCAAGGTTTCCATGGCGCGCTGGTCGACCGAACCGCAGATCACCTTCGAGCCGCTGAAGAGCCTGCAGGTCGAGAATCCCATCTTGAAGCCGGAGCCCAGGCACTATGACTGAACGCATGCTGACGGTTCGAATCCAGCGCCAGGACGGACCCTCTGACGCGCCCCGCTGGGAAGAGTTTTCTGTTCCGTGGCGCCAGAACGCCAACGTCATCTCGGTGTTGATGCAGATCCAGCGCGACCCACGCACCTCCGACGGGAAACCGACCACGCCACCCGCGTGGGACGCAGCCTGCCTGGAGGAGGTGTGCGGCTCCTGCACCATGAACATCAACGGTCAAGTGCGGCAGGCCTGCACGGCGTTGGTGGACAAGCTCGCGCAGCCGCTCATGCTTGCGCCGATGAAGAAGTTCCCGCTCATCCGCGATCTCACGGTGGATCGCTCGCGTATGTTCGAGGCACTCAAGCGCGTCAAAGCCTGGATCCCCATCGACGGTACCTACGACCTGGGACCAGGGCCGCGGCAGGCGCCCGAGGACCAGGAGCTGAATTACGCCCTGTCCACCTGCATGAGCTGCGGCTGCTGCCTGGAAGTTTGCCCGCAGATTGGCGCCACTACCGCCTTCATCGGCGCGGCGGCCATTTCGCAAGCACGGCTTTTCAACAACCATCCCACCGGCTCCATGAACGCCGATGAACGACTGCGCGGGCTGATGGGTCCGGGTGGGGTCGCCGACTGCGGCAAGGCGGGACTCTGCGTGCAAGCTTGCCCGAAGGGAATCCCGTTGACGTCGTCCATCGCTGAGATGAATCGCGACACGACCAAGCAGGCGCTCAAGGACTGGCTCTTCCGCGATGAAAGCAAGGGCGGCGCGGGCCCGGGCGGCTGAGCTTTGACGCAGCGCGGCAGAAAGTCGCAGCAACTGGTTGCTTGCCCGGACGTCTAACGGGCATGGACTACTTCAGCCCGGCTGACGACTTCCGCGTTCTCGTGCATTCAGCGACCCATGATGCCCCCGCGCTCACCGAGATTGAAAAGCCGCCCAATTACTTCCACTTCCCGGCCGGTTTTGCCTCGCTGGTCGCCGCCGGCGCGGTGCTCGCAATCACCGCTGGTGTTCAGTCTGAAGTCCAGACGGTGCAGCTGCGCAGGAACGGGCATGCTCACGCAGTGGTCGCGCGCCATCTCGGTCATCACCACTTGAATCCACGCCCGGATCGCTATAGCTCGGCGGCGCCGTAACCTGGACCTGCGCTCGCGGGCGTGACGTGGTCCGACGATTTCAATCGGTCGTTGGATCTGGCCTCGTTCGCGATTGCCTGTAGACTCTTCGGCCGCAATGCTGAACGACGAATTCCCCGACTTGATGCAGCAGGCGATCGCCGGACTGGTGCTCATCCAGGATGATCGCTTCGTTTACACCAACGCGCGCTTCGCCGAGATGCTCGGCTACTCCGTCGAAGAACTCTCGCGGCTGTCGGTTCCCGAAACCATTCATCTGGAAGATCGCCCCCGTGTCAGCGGGCACGTGCGCGATCGGCTCGCCGGCGCGCCGCGCGGCCACTGGCGATTCCGCGCCGTGCGCAAAGACGGCTCCACCACTCACTTCGAAGTGCACGGCAAGGCGGTCGTTCACGTCGGCAATCCGGCGCTGTCCGGCATCATTCTCGACGTCAGCGATCGGGTCGCCGAGGAGATCAAGACCCAGGGAGCCGATCGGAAGCTGCGCGAGCTGCTCGAGAACATGGAGCTGCTGGCCGTGCTGCAGGACGCGGACGGCCGGGTGGAATTCTGCAACCAAGCGATGCTGCGCGTCTGCGGCAAGGGCCGCGACGAAGTGGTCGGGAAAGACTGGTTCGACACTTTCGTTCCCGCGCAGGACCGGGTCGAGCGTCGCCGCGCTGCTCACCAGGACGGCCAGCGGAAGGCGCAGACCGAGCACGAGATCGCAACCGCCGAGGGCGAGCTGCGGCTCATCTCCTGGAACGTGATCGATCTGCGAGACGAGCACGGCGCCGTCTCTGGCAGCGCCAGCATCGGCGTCGACATCACCGAGAGCCGCCGCACCGCGGAGAAGCTGCTCCACGACGCCCTCCACGATTCACTCACCGGCCTGCCCAACCGCGCGCTCTTCATGGACCGGCTCTCGCACCGGCTGGCGCTGCAGAAGCGCCGGCAGGGTTCGGTCTTTTCGGTGCTCTTCCTCGACGTGGATCGCTTCAAGGTGGTCAACGACAGCCTCGGCCACGTGCGCGGCGATGAACTCCTGGTCGCCATCGGTCACCGGCTGTCGGCGTGCTTGCGGCCGGGCGACACGGTGGCGCGTCTCGGCGGCGACGAGTTCACCATCCTGCTCGAGGACGTCGCCTCGGAGTCGGACGCGGTGAAGGTCGCGGACCGCATCCAGGAGGGGTTGCGCGCGCCGTTCCTGCTGGGCGGGCAGGAGGTCTTCAGCGGCGTCTCCATCGGCATCGCGCACGGCCACGCCCAGTACGCGGGACCCGAGGACATCCTGCGCGACGCCGACACCGCGCTCTATCGCGCCAAGGCGCAGGGCCGCGCGCGCTCGATTGAATTCGACGTTTCGATGCACGACCGCGCCGTCGCGCTGCTCCACCTCGAGACCGACCTGCGCCGCGCACTCGACCGCCGCGAGCTGCGGCTGCATTACCAGCCGATGATCTCGCTCGCGACCGGGCGCATCTCGGGGGCCGAGGCGCTGGTGCGCTGGCTGCACCCGGAGCGCGGGCTGGTCTTGCCGGGCGAGTTCATTCCGCTGGCCGAGGAGACTGGCCTCATCCTGCCCATTGGCGCCTGGGTGCTGGTCGAGGCCTGCCGGCAGGCGCGGCAGTGGCAGGACCGGCTCAACCTGCCGCTCCTGGAGATGGGCGTTAATTTGAGTCCCAAGCAATTCATGCAGCCGGACCTGGTGGCGCAGGTCGCTGGCGTGCTGCGCGAGACCGGGCTTTCCCCGCGCTGCCTGCGGCTCGAGGTGACCGAGAGCCTGCTGATGGACAACGGCGCGCGGGTCGCCGACTCGATGAGTGAACTGCGCGCCATGGGTATCCGCATTGACCTGGACGACTTTGGTACCGGCTATTCGTCGCTGAGCTATCTGCACCAGTTTCCGATTGATACTTTGAAGATTGATCGCAGCTTCGTTTCCCGGATAGGCACCACCGAAGACGGCACCCAGATCGTCAACACCATCATGTCGCTGGCGGCGTCGCTGGACCTCGAGGTGGTGGCCGAAGGCGTCGAGACCGCCGAGCAATTGGCGGCGCTGCGGGTGCTGAATTGCCCGTATGCGCAAGGTTATCATTTGAGCCGTCCTATCGAGAGCGGCCAATTCGAAGCGCTGCTGGCGGGCGGGCGCAGCTGGCCGTCGCCGTAGAGCGCGGCGTCACTCGCGCCGTCTTCGGACAGCACGCGCGGCGCCAAGGCAAAACCAGGTCTACTCGTCGAGCATGAACTCGAGAGGTCCGCGCTCGCCTTTGGCGCGGCGGTCGCGCTCGATTCCGCGCAATTGCACGCGGCGGATTTTCCCGGAGATGGTCTTTGGCAGTTCGGCGAACTCGAGGATACGGATGCGCTTGAACGGCGCCAGCCGGCCCTTGACGAACTGCAGGATCTCCCGCGCCAGCTCGGCCGAGGGAGTGAAGCCGGGCTTGACCACGACGAAGCATTTCGGCACCGAGGTCCGCACCGGATCGGGGCTGGGAACGACCGCCGCCTCGGCCACGGCCGGGTGCTCGATCAATGCGCTCTCCAACTCAAAGGGACTGATTCGATAGTCCGATGATTTGAAAACGTCATCGCCGCGGCCGACGTAATGGTAATAGCCATTCGAGTCGCGCGAGGCCTCGTCGCCGGTGCGATAATAACCACCGGCGGTCGCCGCGGCAGTGCGCTCCGCGTCGTCGATATACCCGACCATCAATCCAATCGGCCGCGCCGGCGTGAGCTTGAGCGCCACTTCGCCTTCGCTTGATTCACGGCCTTCGGGATCAATCAATGCGACTTGATATCCCGGCAGCGGACGGCCCATCGAGCCGGGGATGATCTTCTGCCCGGGACTGTTGCCGATCTGCGCGGTGGTCTCGGTCTGCCCGTAGCCGTCGCGGATGGTCACGCCCCAGTCTTTTCGCACATGCTCAATCACTTCCGGATTCAAGGGCTCTCCGGCACTGACCAGCTCGCGCAATGACGGCGGCTTCGCTCCCAGCTTCTCCAGCACCAGCATGCGCCACACCGTGGGCGGCGCGCAGAGGGTCTGGACATTCTCGGTCGAGAGCAGCTCCAGGGTCCGGGAAGCCTTGAATCGCGGCGCGTCGTGCACCAGCACGGTCGCGCCCGCGTTCCAGGGCGCGAAGAAGCTGCTCCAGGCGTGCTTGGCCCAGCCCGGCGAACTGATGTTCTGGTGGATGTCTCCCTCTTGGATTCCAATCCAGTACATGGTCGAGAAGTGCCCGATTGGATAGCTCACCTGCGTATGCAGGACGAGCTTGGGTTTCGCGGTGGTGCCCGAGGTGAAATAGAGCAGCAGCGGATCGCCGGGCGCGGTGGGCGTGCGGTGCGGTGCATTGGCCTCGGCCGAGCGCGCGTCATCGAAAGCGATGAAGCCACGGCGCGGAGCGTCGCCGACCACGAGTTTGACGCCCAGCTGATCCTCGAGGCCTTCGAACTTGTCGAGGCAGACGGCGTCCACGACCGCATGTTTCGCGCCGCCGCGGTGGAGGCGGTCGTGCACGTCGTCGAGAGTCAGCTGCGTGGTGGCGGGGATGACCACCGCGCCGAGCTTGATGGCGGCGAGCACCGTTTCCCAGAGCGGGAGCACGTTGTTGAGCATCACCAGGATGCGGTCGCCCTTCTGCACGCCGCGGTCATGCAGATAGCGCGCGACGCGGGTGGACCGCTCCGACAGCTCCATGAAGCTGACTTCAGTGGTGCCGGCGGTCTCGCTGATGATGCGCAGCGCGGGCCGTGCATTGCCGCGGGCATACTCGTCGAACCAGTCGATGGCCCAGTTGAACCGCTCGAGTTGGTCCACGGGGAAAGAGAACTCGCGCACGGCAGCGTCGAGGTCTTCGCGGTGCTTGAAGAGCGTCGCTCGCGCCTGCTCAAACGCTGCCGTCGGGTTCATTCGTGCCTCCGGGGAGTGCGGACGGTCGCAGATGGCGCTGACACTCGCAAGTAGCCCTTGTTTGGGTAGCCCCCACTCGTCTGCTACCTTCGCGAGCGACTCGGCCCTGCGCGCCGATCAGGCGACGCTTGGGCGTACGGCTATTCCGCGACGCGCTCGAGGCGCTGCGCACCGGTGCTCCGAGCGACGAGGAGGTGGCCCGCGCCAAGGCGGTGCGGCTCGCGCGGCTGGAAGGAGCGGGCGATGACGCGCGCGGCCTGTCCGATCTCTGGGTCACCGCCATCGTCCTCGGCAACGGTACGCCGCAGCCCGAGCAGGAGCGCGCAGCGTTGCTGAGGGTCACGGCGGACGACGTGCAGAAGCTCGCCCGTGTCGTGCTTAATCCCGGCACGCTGCGCTGGGTAGTCTTGGGCGAGCGCGGCGCCGCGACGCGGGCAGTGGAGGGAAACAAGCTCGGCCGGGTGCGTGCGCTGCAGCCCGGACGGTGACGTGCTTGCGCCTCGGGCATGATTGACCCGGAGAGCTGATGTTCTGGTGGATGTTTCCCTCCTTGATTCCAAATCAATGCAATCGTCGGAAAGTGGCCGGTCGGGTCGCTGACCTGCGTGTGGAGCACCAGCACGGCTTCGCGGTGGTCTCCGAGGTGAAATAGAGCAGCAGCGGACCGCTCGGCGCGGTGCGGGCCCGGTGCGGCGCGCTTGCCTCGGCCGAGCGCGCGTCGCCGAAGGGCAAAGCCGGCCGCCGCCTCGCCCGCCACCAGCTTGACGCCCAGCCGTTCGGCGAGGGCTTCGAACGGGTCGGCGCAGACCGGGTCCACCATGGCAATCAGGGGCTCCAATCCTCTCGCGGACGGGCCGGCTGAGCAGGTGCGGCGAGCGAAGCCACAGTTGGCTTTGCGCCGGCCTGGCCGGTAGCCGCAGGTGCCCGCGTGCGAACCTCTGCGTTTGCGCGGCTTGCGGTCCGCCCTGCCCCCGGTGTATCTCGCGCCGTCCCCGGGAGGCGAGCGCGCATGAAGATCCACGAGTACCAGGCCAAAGAGATCCTCCGCGGATACGGCGTCGCAGTGCCGCGCGGCAAGCTGGTGGCCAATGCGGCCGAGGCGATTGCGGCGGCGCGCGAGCTGCTGCAGGGCAGGGCTGTCGTCGTGGTCAAGGCGCAGATTCACGCCGGCGGCCGCGGCAAGGGCGGCGGCGTCAAGCTGGCCAGGTCTCCCGAGCAGGCCGGTGAGCTGACCTCCGCCATGCTCGGCATGCAGCTGGTCACGCACCAGACCGGCCCCGCGGGTCAGAAGGTCCGCAAGGTCTATGTCGAAGAAGGCATGGACATCGCGCGCGAGCTTTACCTGGGCATCACGCTCGACCGCGCCACCGGCCGCAATACCTTCATGGCTTCCAGCGAGGGCGGTGTCGAGATCGAGGAGGTGGCGGCAAAGCACCCCGAGAAGATTCTCCGCGCTTCGATTGATCCGACCGTGGGGCTCGCGGGCTACCAGGCGCGCGATCTGGCGTTCGGACTTGGATTGACCGGACCCGCGGTCAACAGCTTCGTCAAGTTCGCCACCGCCATGTACAGCGCGTTCCTGGCGACCGACTCGAGCATCGTCGAGATCAATCCGCTGGTGGTGACGAAGCAGGGCGAGGTGATCGCGCTCGACGCCAAGATCAACCTCGATGACAACGCGCTTTTCCGCCATCAAGATCTGGCGGCGCTGCGCGATGCCGACGAGGAAGATCCGCGCGAGGCGCAGGCCAAGGAATTCGACCTCGCCTATATCTCTCTCGACGGTAACATCGGCTGCATGGTCAACGGCGCGGGCCTCGCCATGGCCACCATGGACATGATCCAGAAGGCGGGCGGCATGCCGGCGAACTTCCTCGACGTGGGCGGCGGCGCCGACGAGGCCAAGGTGACTGCCGCCTTCAAGCTGCTGCTCTCGGACCCGCAAGTCAAAGCCGTGCTGGTCAATATTTTTGGCGGTATCATGAAGTGCGACGTCATCGCGGCGGGCATCATCGCGGCGGCGAGGCAGGTTGACCTCAAGGTCCCGCTGGTCGTCCGGCTCGAGGGCACCAACGTCAATGAAGGCAAGGCTCTTTTGAAGGGCTCCAATCTCGCCATCATCGCGGCCGACGATCTGGGCGACGCGGCCCGCAAGGCGGTCGCGGCAACGCGATGAGCTTCGTCTCCGCCATCTTTCGCAACTTCCTGGGCAAGCCGGGAGCGCCTGACTTCCGAGACTCGGCTGAGCACTTCGTGGCCGTACTGCGCGAGACCGGTATCGGCCTGACCTGGGGCAAGGACGAGCTGCTCTTCATCGATGCTCTGGTCGAGAGGCTGCGCTCTGCCAATGAGTACCGCGACGCCGTCGGCTGCTATTTCGGCGAAATCGTGGTGCGGAACTTTGGCGGCGACTGGGTGCCGAACCACGCGCTCGGCCCCGCCGTCCTGGTCAAGGGCCGGCACGTGTTTCCGCTGGGCTGGGTTTACCGGCGCGCCGACGGCGGCGCGACCGAGTGCATCGCGAAGAAATGCAAGAAGGAGATCGGCTATCCGCTCGACGCCGATCAGCTGGGAAGCTTCACCGACGCAGGCGAGCGCGTCTGGCCGAAGGAGGCCCCGTAGTGAGCATCCTCGTCAACAGGGACACGCGCCTGATTTGCCAGGGCATCACCGGCAGCGCGGGCTCGTTCCACTCGAAGCAGATGCTTGCGTATGGGACGAATCTGGTCGCCGGCGTCACGCCCGGAAAGGGCGGCGGGCGCTTCGAAGAAAAAGTCCCGATCTTCGACACGCTCGCGCAGGCGGTCCGCGAGACCCGCGCCAACGCCAGCGTCATCTTCGTGCCGCCGCCGTTCGCGGCCGACGCCATCCTCGAGGCCGCCGCGTCCGGGCTGCCGCTGGTGGTCTGCATCACCGAGGGCATTCCGGTGAATGACATGGTCCGCGTCAAGCAGGCGCTGCGCGGGAGCGCGACGGTGCTGATCGGCCCCAACTGCCCGGGCATCATCACGCCGGGGGAATGCAAGATCGGCATCATGCCGGGGCATATCCACAAGAAGGGCCGCATCGGCATCGTCAGCCGCTCCGGGACGCTGACCTACGAGGCGGTGCACCAGGTGACGCAGATGGGGCTGGGGCAGAGCACCGCCGTCGGCATCGGCGGCGACCCGGTGCACGGCTTGAACTTCGTCGATTGCATGAAGCTGTTCGCGGCTGACCCCGAGACGGACGCGGTGATTCTCATCGGCGAGATCGGCGGCGGGGAAGAGGAAGACGCCGCGGAATGGATCTCCAGAAATTATCGCAAGCCGGTGGTGGGCTTCATCGCCGGCGCCACCGCGCCCGAGGGCAAGCGGATGGGCCACGCGGGCGCCATCATCTCGGGCGGGAAGGGCACCGCTAAAGACAAGTTCGCGGCTCTGCGCGAGGCGGGCGTGCACATCGCGGCGGGGCCGCACGAGCTGGGCAAGACGCTCGCCCAGGTCCTCAAGGCGTGACGGCTGCGCTGGAAGCGCATTCCATTACCAAAAAGTATCGCGGTGCTGACGGAGTCGAGGTGGTCGCGGTCGACGCCTTCAGCTTCGCGGTCGCGGCGGGAGAGATCGTCGGCCTGCTGGGGCCCAACGGCGCGGGGAAGACGACCTCGATGCAGCTCGCGCTGGGCCTGCTCGAGCTCGATTCGGGCGAGATCCGCATCTTCGGCGGCGACCCCGAGGAGCTGTCCGCGCGCCGCCGCATCGGCTATGCGCCGGACGCGCCGTTGTTCCCCAAATCATTGACCGGATTGCAGGTCCTCGAGCTGCACGCCGAGTTATTGAAATTGCCGAAAGCGCGCGCCGCTCAAATGGTGGAGGAGCTGGGATTTTCGGAGCCGGCGCGGCGCTCCTGCGGCACCTATTCGCGCGGGCAGGCACAGCGGCTGGGGCTGGCGCTGGCGCTGATTGGCGAGCCCGACCTGGTGCTGCTTGACGAGCCCAGCGCCGGACTCGACCCTGCTGGCGTGCGCGCGATGCGCGAGCTTTTGACGCGGCTCAAAGCCCGCGGCGCCGCGGTGCTGCTGAATTCGCACCTGCTCTCGGAGATCGAGCGCGTCTGCGACCGGGTTCTCTTCATCAAGGCCGGCCGGCTGCTGCGCACGCACGAGGTCCACGCGCAGGGCGGCCGCCGCGCCGAGGTGCGGCTCGCGAACGGGCCGCAAGTCCGCGAGCGGCTGCTGCAGAAGCTCCCCGACGGCGTGCTCGAGAATGGCCGCTTCCGCATCCCGGTGGCCAGCGAGGACGTGGTCCCGGGCCTGGTGCGGATGCTGGTCGAGGCCGGCGCGGAAGTCCTCGAGGTCTCCCTCGGCGGAGCGGAGCTCGAAGAGCTCTATCTACAAATCGTCGAGGGCCGTCCGCAGCCGGCCGGCGAGCCGCGCTCGTGATGGTTTGCGCGCAGGCACACTCATGATCTCCTGGCCGGTGGCGCGCGCCACCTTCCGCGAGCGCGGGCGCAGCGGGCTGGCGCTGGCGCTCGCCGCCATGCTCGCGGTGTCGTCGCTGCGCTCGCCGCCGGGGCAGGCCTTCCAGGGCTTTGGCCAAGCCCTCTTGATCCTCTTCACGCTGCTGCTCGGCGCGGGGCTTCTCGCGGACGAGATCGAGAGCGGCCACGCCCAGCTCGTCCTGCTGCGGCCGCTCACGCGCGCGGACTGGTACGGCGGGCGCTTCGCCGGCGCCGCGCTGGTGCTGCTGGGTGGTCTCGTGCTGGCATTCGCGTGCAGCGCGGGCTGGTCGCTGGCGCATGGAAATTTCTCCGCTTCGGAGCTGCTGGTGCTGCCGGTCGCGTTCCTCTGGTCGGCCGCCTGGCTCTCGGTCGTGGTCGCGGTGGGGGCGGCCGCGCGCGGTTGGACCAACGCAGGCTTGGTGGTGGTGGCCGGCATCGGCTGGGCCATGCTGATGGGCCTCACCCGCCTCGCCAGCCCCGAACTCGGCGCGCTCATGGTGACGGCAGGGAAGTATCTGGGCCCGCAGCAGCCGCTGCCCATCAGCCAGCTCGAGCCCATCGCCTACGACTTGCTCTGGCTCTTCGGCGCGTGGCTCGCGGGCGTGCTCTTGCTGAATCGTCGCGAGCTGGCGAGGAGGCGCACTTGAACCAGCGCCAGATTCCTCCTCTGCTCTATGCGCTCGTCGGCGCCTCGGCGCTGCTCTGGCTGCTGTTGCACCTCGCCGGGAAGTAGAGGTCCGCCGTGCCGCGCGCGCGGTGATAGAATCGGCGCATAAAAGAGTTGCCTCCCGATCCCGTCATCGAGGCTTATAAGCGAGGCGTCGACCGCTCACTTCTGCGCGCGAACCTCAAGCGCACGCCCCAGCAGCGCGTCGATGAGCTGGTCGCGATGCATGTCTTCCGCGACGAGGCCCAGCGCGCCCTCCGCGCTCGCAAGCCATGACCGATTTCGCGGCTCTGCTCAAAGCGCTGGCTGCCGCCCAGGTCGACTTCATCGTCGTCGGAGGCTTTGCTGCGACCGCACACGGGGGTGCACGCTTCACCAGCGATCTCGACATCGTCTACCGACGAACGCCCGAGAATCTCAAGCAACTGGTGCAGGCGCTCACACCTTGCGCCCCCTCTCTTCGCGGCGCCCCGCCCGGCCTTTCGTTTGTTCTCGACGAGCGCACCTTGAAGCTCGGTCTCAACTTCACTCTCGAAACAAAGCGCGGCTGGATCAACCTGCTCGGGGAGATGATTGGCGGAGGTGGCTACGAGGCTTGCTGCCTGCGACCGAGGTATTCAATCTGTTTGGAATCGCAGTCCGCTGTCTGTCTCTGCGGCGATTGATTGAAGTCAAGCGCGCGGCGGGCCGTCCCAAGGATTTCGAGTCGACCGCCGAGCTGGAACTCCTGCTGGCCGGCGCTGCGGATCAGCTTTAGTTGATTCCGCGCGACGGCTGGCGCCCCCGCGCAAGTTCGGAGCAGCGGGTCGCGCGCACGTGGCCGCCAGCTTCGCCATGGCCAGAAGTGGCTCGCGGTAGGTGAGCTTTCGTGGCCGGGGGACCCTTGAGACGGCGCGGAGCACCAAGATGTGAGACGCCGCGAGCGCGCCGGGCTCGTGACGCGAGAGATGCCGGAGGAGCAGGAGCCGCCAGGCGACGGGCGCGAGGACCGCAAGCGCATTCAAGGAGCCGCTTGCTGGTCGTGATTGTAGCGGATTACGTAGACGCGGCCCTTTGCGTCCAATGAATTGAGAATCGCGAACGGTCGCCTTCTTTGTCACTAGCAGGTTGCGGAAAAAGTCCTGTCGAAGTTGATCGACAGCGAAGCTTAGATTTGATCTGCTGCGGCAATGCGCGGAACGGACACGAAGCAGGCGACGATGCTGAGCGTGCTGACGCCGGAGCGGCGGGTGCCGCAGAACCACCCGCTGCGTGCCGTAAAGAAGCTGGCGGACGTCGCGCTGGCCGAGCTGTCGCCGACGTTCAGCGCCATGTACAGCGCGGTCGGCCGGCCGTCGATCCCGCCCGAGCGGCTCCTGAAAGCATCGCTGCTGATGGCGCTGTACACGGTGCGCAGCGAGAGGCTGTTCTGCGAGCAGCTCGATTACAACCTGCTGTTCCGCTGGTTCCTCGACATGAACATGGACGAGGAGAGCTTCGTTCCGACCGTCTTCACGAAGAATCGGAAGAGACTTATCGAGCACGAGGTGGCCAGCCGCTTTTTC
>JANYKT010000049.1 GCA_025358085.1 Deltaproteobacteria bacterium
TGCTCACCGACCCGCCCTACCAATCGCTGCAATTGCACCGCGCGCGCGGCACCACCACGCGGCTCACCAGCGACTGGTTCCAGACCCTCCCCGACGAGCGCCTGCCCGAGCTGCTCGAGCAGGTGGCGCGCGTGCTCAAGCCCGACCGCCACTTCTACCTGTTCTGCGACGAGGTCACCGCCGACGTGATCAAGCAGCAGCAGGCCATCGGCGCCGCCCGCCTGCCCACCGGCGCGCGCCGCGCGAAGTGCGGCCTCGTCTACTGGAAGGAGATCGTCTGGGCCAAGACCACCCGCGACGGGCTCAAGATCCGCGGCGGCACCGGCTACCACTATCGCGCCTCGTGCGAGCGCATCCTCTTCTTCGAGAAGGGAAAGCGCGCCCTCTCCGATCTGGGAATTCCAGACGTGCTGATGGCCGCGCGCGCCGGCATTCCGGGCCCCGCGGTGAAGCCGGCCGCGGTGGTGCGCACGCTGATTACGCAGAGCACTTTGCCAGGCGAGCTGGTGGTCGACCCCTTTGCCGGCAGCGGTGTCGCGGGAGTGGAGGCGCGCGCGCAGGGCCGGCGGTTCCTCATTGGCGACATCGACCTTGCTTATCTCGACCCATCGCTCGCTCATCTGGCCCCGCCCGGCGCCGCCGTCGCGCGTGCCGCCGCGCCGTCGGAAGTTCCAGCGCACGCGCCCCCCCTGCTCGAGGCGCTCGCCGACGGCACCGCGTTCGTCGAAGAGCTGGAAGCCGCGCACTCCATCGGCTGGCTCGACCCGGGGCCTACGCCTGCGCTGGAAAAGCTGACCGCGCTGCGGCTCAAGGAACGCGAGGCAGCCGTGCGGCGCGCGCTGCGCACCTCGGCGCCGCGGCCAGATGAACCTTTGCTGCTCCGCGCCTGGCGCGCGTGGGCGCTCTCCGGGAGACGCTGGTGAATTTTGCTTTGGCCCCGCGCAACGCAATCGAGCTGCTCAGTGCCCTCCGGACGTGGGAGCCGGGCGGCATCGACCGCTGGGTCCTCGCCGCCGATCCGGGCACGCCTGCGAGCATGCCGATGCCCGCTCCCGAGTGCCTGCAACTGGCGCGGCAGATGGAAGGTGTTGAGTTGTCTTCCGGTGAGTTCGAGCGGCTCATCGCCCTCATCGGACTTTCACTGGGCCTCGATTACCGGCGCAAGCTGACGGTGGGCAAGACCGTCTATGGCCGAGACCGAGAGGTGGACGTCCTCTTCCGCGACGCGCGCAACGGCAACCGCCTCGCCGTGGAGGCAAAGTACCAGCGCGTCTCCGGCACCGCCGACGAGAAGCTGCCCTATGCAGTGCTGAATCTGCAGACGTTGCCGCTGCCGGGAGTCATCGTCTATGGCGGCGGCGGCTTCAACCTGGGCGCGCTGCACTGGCTCTGCGCCAACAGCCCCGCGACCGATATCGCGCGATTGCATGAATGGCTCACCGTCTTCTTTGCTCTTTGACCGGTTGAATGCCGCGAGACGTCGTCATTGTCTGCGGCGACTACAGCATCGAGTGTACGCCCAGCGGACTGCCCGAAATCTATGACCAGCTCAGAGCGCGCGCGGTGCTCACGGAGGAAATCGCCCTGGACCAGCGGGACCTCTGCTGCTTCCCGGTCCGCCGCTCCGGCGAGCCGTGGCCGTTCCTGATCGTCGCACTCGGCTGCTCCACCGCGGCCGCCGGACTTTCGCCAGGTGCGCTGCTGGTGTCGCGCCTCGGCACGCTCTTCCTTGGCTACGGCGAGCGGCTGGTGGCCTATGCCCTGCTGCCACCCGCGAAACTCTGGTCCGCCACCGCGCCCGGCAATTTCCGCTTCTGGGAACAGCACGGCGAGGTGGTTTTGCTCTCTGCCGGACTCGCGCTCGAAGCCTGGTCCACCGCGGGCGAGAAGCTGTGGACGTGGCCCGCCGCCGCGCCGTGGAGTCATCACGTCAGGGGGGAAATAGTCGAGTGTACCGACGGTGCGGGACGTGCGCAGCGATTCCCTCTTCGCACGGGAGCCCGCGGCGGTCTGGCAGGTTCGTGAACGATGGCAAGAGTATTCGCGCTCTCATTGCTGCTAATGAACAGTGGATGCTCGTCTATAAACCTGCTCCCGGCGCCCGACCGTCTCGCCCTCAACCGCGATCCGGAATGCAGCGACAACTATGCCGCTCCTGTCGCTGACGCAGTGTTGGCCCTGGTTGTCGGGGCGCTGCCGCGAGCTGAGCGCGCAATTCTTGCCAGGCCCATCCGCAGCCGATCCAGCCGGGCATCGGGCCTCCGACACTGCACTGCGGCCGGTCGGCGGCGTGCGCGGCGGTGCGGCTCGGATTCGGAGCTCTCTCCGGAAACTCGTCAAGCACAGTCCTCGGGCCCGCCCTGGCCGGCGGTGTCTTCTACGAGTTTCGACTCACGCAGCAGTTCGCGCTGAGCCCGGCCTGGAACTGGGCTGGTTTCGCGCTCAACGGCAGAACTGCTGCGTGGCGCAGGCCTGGACGGCGGGATTGCGCCTCAATCTGGTCTCCTACGCTTCTCCTTCGCCATGAGTCAGCCGTGAACGCAGGACTCGCCTCGCCGGCTTCTTCTTTGGAGTTCGCTTCCGCGGAGTCGAGGCGTCCGCGGCTCGCCGGCGCGCTTTTCGCTGCTCGCGCGCGGCGTCATCCAGAGCTGCGAGCGTTGCCGCGCCCAGCGTCTGCAGCGCCGCGCGATCAAGCGCGAAGGCGATGGGCGCGCCCAGGACCGGCCACAGCTTGAGAGCGCGCGGCAGCCAGCCCAGACCCAGGCGGCGAAGAATGGCGCGCACCAGCACCGGGTTGATTCGCGCGATCAGCCGCGCGGGGAGCGAGCCAGCGAGCACCCGGCTCAGAGCGCGCGCGCCCAGGCGCAGCCCCGCGCTCTTGGCGGCGTCCGCGAAACCCGCGCCCGCCCAGAGCGCGTAGAGCCGCAAATGCCCCGCCTCGCCCTCCGCGGAGAGACCATAAATCTCGAGCAGCGAGAGGATGAGTTCAGCCTCGA
>JANYKT010000099.1 GCA_025358085.1 Deltaproteobacteria bacterium
CGAACGCTGGCGGCGTGCCTAACACATGCAAGTCGAGGGAGAAAGCCGCCAGCGTTCGTTCTGAGCCAGGATCAAACTCTCCAATTATTTTCGTAATTGAAGGAGTCTAAATGCCTTAGCTGCTGGCACTGCTCACTTCTACTCAATACATTACACTCAAAAGCATTGCGGTGTCCGCAATCTCTTCGTGGACCTGCTATCCAGTTTTCAAAGACCGCCAAGCTCTTCAACTGCCCTGCTGCTTCTCTCCCCGCAACCCATCGACTTCTCTCTGCGGGGCGCGCTTCCTACCGCTCTTCTTTTCTGGTGTCAAGCGCCCGGTTTCGGCCCTTGTTCAGCTCCCCTCTTCAACCTCAGGGGACGGGCCTTCTAGCAAAGGGTGAAAACGGTGTCAACCCCGTTCCGTTTCAGCCTCAACTCCGGGTCTTTTCAGCCCAGATCCGCCGCGAGCGCGCGGCGTCCTGCCCTGCACTTTTCCGCTCGGACAATGGCCTCGAGGTCGGCGTAGGCGCGCTCGATTTCTTCGTTCACCACCCAGTACTCGTAACCCGCGGCGCGCGCGAGCCGGATCTCGATGCGGGCAACGTGCAGGCGGCGTCGGATGGTGGCGTCGTCGTCCGTGGAGCGAGCCCGGAGCCGGCGCTCCAACTCGGCGAGCGAAGGCGGAAGGATCAACGCCCGCACCGTGTCCGGGTGCTGCTGCTTGATCGCTTCTCCGCCCTGCACGTCGATGTCGAAGACAGCAAGCTGCCCGCTCTGGCGCGCTCGCTCGATCACCTCGCGGGGCGTGCCGTACTGGTGTCCATGCACCTGGGCCGACTCGACGAATGCCCCCGCCGCGGCCATCTCGTCGAACCGCGCAGGCGAGACGAAGTGGTAGTCGATTCCGTCGCACTCGGCGCCGCGGGGCGCACGGGTCGTGTAGCTGATGGAAAAGATGCTGCCGGCGTTCGACGCGCAAAGCCGCCGGGCGAGCGTGGTCTTGCCCGTACCCGAAGGCGCGCTGAGGATGAGAAGGATTCCGGAGGGCACGTTCTACTCGATGTTCTGGATCTGCTCGCGCACGCGCTCGAGCTCGGCCTTGAGGTCCACCACCTGCGCCGCGATGCCGGCGTGCTGCGCCTTGGAGCCGACGGTGTTGATCTCGCGATTTACTTCCTGCACCAGGAACTCCAGCTTGCGCCCGGCCGGCACGTCTCCGGAGACGAGCCTCCGCAGCTGCACGAGGTGCGAGGCGAGTCGCGTCAGCTCTTCGGCAACATCGGTGCGGTCCGCGAAGAACGCGACCTCCTGCGCCAGGCGCTGCGGGTCGGTTGGCTGCGAGGCGCCCCGGAGGAGCTCCGCGATACGCGCCGTGAGCCGGTCGCGATACAGTTCAATGGACGCGGGCGCGAGCTGCGCGATGACGGCTGCGCCCCGCTCGATGAAGTCGAGCCGCGAGAGCACGTCGCGCGCCAGCGCCTCTCCCTCTCGCCGCCGCATCTCCTCCAGCGCGCCCAGAGCCTCGCTCAACCCGGCCTGCAACGCCTTTCCCATCGACACGAGGTCGGGTGGCGCCTCGGCGAGACTCAGCACACCTTCCATCACCGCCACGTCGTGCACCGACGGCTCGCCGGCGAGACCGAGCTCGGCCTTGAGCTCGCGCAGCGCCTTGGCGTACGCCGAGGCCAGTGCCAGATCCACCCGCGGCAGCAAGCCACGCGCGGCGCCCACGAACTCGCGCCTGACCGTCACGTCGACAGAGCCGCGCGCGACCCGGGCCTTGATGGTGCGAACCAGCTCTGCTTCCAGCGAAGACAGCTCGCGCGGCAGCCGCGGCTTCACCTCGCAGAACTTGTTGTTCACCGAGCGCAGCTCGACCAGCACCGTCTCGGAACCGGCGTGTCCACGGCCTGCTCCGAAGCCGGTCATCGAGCGGATCAAGGGACCTCCTGCAAGGAGCGCGGAGGGTCCGCCGCCACCGCTGCGCTGTCAAGGAGCTGCTCTGCGGCGGCGAGCGCGGCACCGTCGTCCGGCGCGACCAGACCCACGAAACGCGCGCCGGGATGCGCCCAGCGCAGGCCCAGGGCGTCGAGGAAGATGCCGAGCACGGGCGCGCCGCAAGCGACCGCGAGGTGCATCGGGCCGGTGTCGTTGGTGACCACCAGGCGCGCGCCGCGCAGGACTGAAGCGAGCTCGTCGAGGCTGGTTCCGGGCGAGAGCAGCGCCGCGCCCTCCGATGCGGCGACCAGCTCGCGCGCCAGCTGCTCTTCGCCGGGGCCCCAGAGTACCAGCGAGCGCAGACCCCGGCGCGACCACAACCCGGCCGCAAGCGCGGCGAAGCGGGCGGCGGGCCAGCGGTGATCGACTTTGCGCGCGCCGGGGTTGAGCGCGACGTAGCTGGAGAGACCGGCGGCGAATGGGGCTCGGCCCAGCGAGGTCTCGAGCGGGGGTGTCGCAGGAGGGCGCCTGGCTACGGCGAGCGGTGCGGAAAGCAGAACCTTCGCGTCTACCTCGAACGATCCGGAAGGCGGCAGCGGGACGCACTCGGAGTAGAGCGCGGGACCGCGCGCGGAGCCGATGGCCCAGCGACGCGCCACCCAGCGGGTCAGGAGCGCCGAGGTCAGCGAGAAGGCGTGCCAGTGCGCGGCGTCGATGGCGACGTCGGCGCTGCGGCGCAGCGAGAGCAGAAACTTCGCGAAGCGCAGCGGGTGGCGGAATGCGTCGGTCTTCTCGAAGCGGACGACATGCAACAAAGGGAGACCCTCGGCGACGTGGGCGCGACCGGCAGCGAGGAGCAGCTGGACGCGGGCCGAGGGCAGCAGGCGTTGCACAGCGCGCACAAGCGGCACTGTCAGGAGCGCGTTGCCGACGCGGTCGTCGGTGCGGAGGATGAGCACGCTCTCGACCTGGGTGGGAGGGCTCGCGGGCAAGGGCAGGAGCAGGCGCGCCAGTGCGGCGGCGGCGCGCACCAGCGGGCCCGGCTCGTCGTCGAGGCGCGGGTCGCGCGGGCGGCTGGCTTTTGCAGCTCGACTCATCGAGCGACACATCGAGCAAAACATCGCGCCACCCGCCGCTGAGGAAGACCTGCGCTCACAGCAACGCCTCGCAGGCGCGCAAGACGCGCTCTTCGTCGAGGTCGCGCAGGCAGCGGTGGTGGCCGAGCGGACACTCGCGGGTGCCATGCGCGCTGCACGGAGAGCACTCGAGTCCGAGCGTGACCAGCCCCTGGCGCGGTCCGAAGGAGTGAACGAGCGACGGTGTCGGGCCGAAGAGCGTCACGGTGGGCGTGCCGAGAGCGCGCGCGGCGTGCACCAGACCGGTGTCTCCGCCGACGCAGACGCTTGCGAGCGAGAGGATGCCGAGCGCATCGGCGACCGAATTGCCGACGGTATCAACGACGGGCGCGCGCGGCACAGCTGCCAGGGCGGCGGGCGCGCGCATCGCGGAAGTCACAGCGCGGGCGAGTTCTCGCTCGCGAGGGCCGCCCATCAGCACCGGCAGAAAGCCGCGCGCGGCCAACAGGTCGGCCAGCGCGGCGAAGCGCCCGGCGGGCCAGATCTTGGTCGCCCACTCTGAGCCGATGCAGAGCGCGGCCACGCGCGCCTGGCCCAGCAGCGCGCGCGCCGCCGCGACTGATGCAGGTGTCGCCACCAGCCGCATGGGCGCAGCCTCGGCGCCAAGCGCTTGCGCGAGCGTTGCCTCCTGCTCAATGAATCCGGCACCGCGCGGGCGCCGCACCCGCCGTGTAAACAGGAGAGAGCCGAAGCCGACCCGCTCCGGAATGCCTGCGAGCCAGGGAACGAGCGCGCTGCGGGGCGATCGGTGCGGCACGAAAGCGAGGTCGAAGCGCCGCGCGCGCAGTGTCCGCGCCACGCGCAGCAGGCCCCGCGCGCCGCGGTCTGCGCCTCGCTTGTCGAAGACGTGCACCTGCGCGACTCCGGGGATGGCGAGCGCCACATCACGGCCCCTCGGCGCCACGCACAGCTCCAGCTCCGCCTGCGGAAAGCGCGCGGCCAGGCTGCCCACCAGCGCCGAAGTGAAGACGACGTCTCCGAGAAACGCCGTCTGGACGATGAGAGCCCTCACGGCACGGCCTGCACACCAGCAGCCCGCTGCAGAACTGTCACGGCAGAACCTTTATGGCAGCACTGCGAAACCCTGACGACAGCGGCCTCACTTGAGCGGCTTCGCCTCGTCGATGAGCATGACCGGGATGTCCTCTTCGATGCGGTAGTCCAGCTTGCACGCGTGACAGAGGATGCGACTCTCCTGCTCGCGGAACTCGAGCTCACCCTTGCACTTTGGGCAGGCGAGGATTTCCTTCAGCTCAGGGGCGATGGGCATGGCCGCAAGCTTATCCCAGTGAATCGGGCGCCGCGCCGGGAAAGCGCGACAGCTCCCAAAGCCGGGCCTCGCGCGCGCCGGCCTCGAACGCGCGCATCGCCGCCACCGTCGCGCCCGCATGGCCGTCGAGGAAGCCGAGCCGCAGCACGTAGGCGCGAAAGAATCGCCAGATTGGCTTCGCAACGATCTGCACCGCGCCCGCGCGCTCGCCGCCCGCGAAGCGAGCCTGGGCCGCGCGCTCGGCGTACCGGCTGGTCTTGGCGAGACACTGCGCGAGCGACCCCCAGGTGTAGTGGAGGATGGGCGACGCAAGCGCGGCAACGGAGCCGCGAACGAGCAGCTTCTCATGCACCGGGCGCGAGAGATCGTAGGCGCAGGCGTCGCGCCGATAGAGCCGCACATGCCGGTCCGGCCAGAGTCCGCCGTGCCTGAGCCAGATGCCTCGAAAGTGGTTCTTGAAGGGCAGGGAAAAGGCGGCAGCCGGACTCGATGAGCGCGTGGAACCCAGCTCGAAGGCCAGCTCGCGACCCAGCTCGGGCGAGGCGCGCTCGTCCGCGTCGATGGACAGGATCCACTCGGAGCGGGCCTCGCCTCGCGCGTACTCATGCTGCCGGGCGTAGTCGTCGAAGGGCCGCTCCAGCACGCGCGCGCCCGCGGCCGCGGCAACTTCGCGAGTGCGGTCCCTCGAGCCTCCGTCCACCAGCAGGATCTCATCGCAGATGCCCCGCAAGGATTCCAGACAACCCGGAAGCATCGCCTCTTCGTCCTGCGCGATAATGGTGGCCGATAGCTTCAACGGTTGAGCCGCGTCAAAAGCTCGGTGGTCGAATGATCCTTCGGGTCGCCCGCAATCACCGTCCGGCCACCCAGGCTCTCGACCAGCGCCCGCTCCGGAACGCTCTCGGCGGTGTAATCGGTGCCCTTGACGTGCAAGTCCGGGCGCAGGGCTTGCAGGAGTGCGCTGGCGTCGCGTTCGTCGAAGAGGACCACCAGATCCACGCAGGCGAGCGCGTCGATAATTTCGGCCCGCTCGGATTGCGGCACCACCGGCCGTCCTGGTCCCTTGGAGAGGCGCACGCTCGCGTCGGTATTGACTCCGACGATGAGCAGAGAAGCCAGGTCTTTCGCGGCCCGCAAGTAGCGGACGTGGCCGACGTGCAGCAGGTCGAAGGCGCCGTTCGCCACCGCGCAGGTTCGGCCCTCTTCGCGCGCGCGCTCGCGAAGCCGCACCGCTTCTTCGAGCCCGCAGATCATCTTCGCGCCACGCGCCGGTGGGCTACCAGGGACGCCTCGGCCACGGGGGCGCGCGCGAGCTCGATGCGCAGCTCGTCGGCGGTCACCGTAGCCGTTCCGATCTTCTGCACTTTGAGTGCACCCGCGACGTTGGCGAGCCGCGCGGCATCCAGCGCATCGGCTCTGCAGGCGAGCGAGAGCGTGGTCGCAGCCATGACGGTATCGCCTGCGCCGGTGACGTCGACCGCGTCTTGCGCGCCGTGCGGCGGGATCAGCGCAGTGGGCGCCCCAGGCCGCAGGAGCGCCATACCGCTGCGGCCGCGCGTGACCAGCAGCGCGCCGCTGCCCAGCTGCTCGAGCAGCGCGCGACCGGCCTCCTCGAGTGCGGCGGGGTCGTCGCCGATGCGGCGGCCCGTGGCCTGCTCCAGCTCGACCTCGTTCGGCTTGGCGAGCGCGACGCCGCGGTACTGCGTCAAGCTGAACCGCGCGTCCACGCAGACCAGCCGCCCGCCCCTCGCGAGCGCGCAGACGGCCTCGACCAGCGGCGGCGTCAGCAGGCCCAGGCCATAGTCCGAGACCAGCACCGCATCCGCACTGGCTGCGGCAACTTTCACAGCTTTCAAGAGCTTCGCCAGCAGCGCGGGCGGCGGCGCGCCGGGCCCGTCGTGATCGATGCGGATCATCTGCTGGCGCCGCGTGTTCTTGCCGCCCGCGAGCACGCGCGTCTTGGTGGCCGTCGTGCGGCCCTCGGCGGTGAACACGAAGCTCGTGTCGGCGCCGGCCTTGGTCAAAAGAGCCCTGAGCCCGAGACCGGTCTCGTCGTCGCCCACCAGGCCGATGGGCTGCACCTTCGCCCCCAGCGCGCAGAGGTTCGCGACGGCGTTGGCGGCGCAGCCCGGCTTGAGCTCGTCGGACTCGTAGCGGACGATGAGCACCGGCGCCTCGCGGCTCACGCGGTCGGTCTCGCCGTAGACGAACTCGTCGGCCACGAGGTCGCCGAGCACCGCGATGCGGGCGCCGGAGAAGCGCTCGAGGATTTCCAACAGCTCGCGGTTCACGACCTCGCTCCTCTCACGAACGCCGCAGCGTGAGCAAGGCCAGCTCGGGGGGCGAGCCGAGCCGCAGCGGCATCGGTCCCACCGTCCCCATTCCGCGGTGTACGTAGAGCTGGGCTGGACCCTTGCGATAGTGACCCATCGTGTACGGACCCAGCAGGCGCGCGAAGGACCACGCGGGCGAGAGCGCGATCTGGCCTCCGTGGGTGTGGCCCGAGAGCACCAGGTCAGAGCCTGCGCGGGCACAGTCCTCGAAGAGCTGTGGCCGGTGGGCGAGCATGACGCGCTTCTCTCCTGGCGCGGCTTGGCGCAGCGCCAGCGCGGGGGCGGGGCCGCCGGAGCTTTCTCGCGAGGGGTCGTCGACGCCGCCGATGAAGAGCGATGCAGAGCCGCGCTCGATGCGCGCGCCGCTGTTGCGCAGGAAGGTCATGCCCGCGTCGCGGACGGCGTGTTCGACCGCGCGCGCGCCCGCGAAGTAGTCGTGATTTCCCAGGATGGCAAAGGTTCCGAGCTTGCCATGCAGGTCGCGCATTGCACGGGTGAAGGCGGGCGCGGCGCGCTCGCTGACGTCGATGAGGTCGCCGGTGAGCACCACCACGTCCGCCTCCAGCAGGGCTGCCTGCCGTGCGATGCGCGACAGCCGCGCCTCGGTCATGAAGGCGCCGGTGTGGAGGTCCGAGAGCTGCAAGAGGGTCAGGCCGTCGAGAGCTTCCGGAAGACCGGGCAGGAAAATCTCACGGCGGGTGAGCTCGGGGTCGCGCTCGGCTTCGGCGATGCCGTATGCGGCGAGCGCCGCCTTGCCACCCAGCAAGGCCGTCGCGGCGCGGGCGAGGAAGACGCGGCGGTGCTCGACCAGGTCCGGCGCGGGCGATTCGAGAGCCGGCTCCGGAGCCGGGAACTTGCGAGCGGCCTCCGGTGCCGCCTTTTCCCGGGGGCCCTTCGCGCGCTGCGGCAGCCGGCGCGCGAGGCTGAGCGGCACCCCGAGCAGCACCAGGAGCGGCAAGGACAGCACGACGCAGATCAGCAGCGGCTCGACTACGAAGCGCGCCGCGCCGTCGAGTTCGATCCCTCTGCGCGAGGCGAAGAGGAAGCCGATGAAGACCGCTGCCACCACGACTTGCGCGAGGCCCAGCGCGAGGCGAGCGCGGCGCTGGCCGGGTCTCGGCAGGTAGATGCGCGCGAGCACCAGGAAGAGCCCGGTCTGCGCCGCTACCAGCGTGGCGAGCGAGGGCAGGAAACGCAGCGCGTTCATGGCGACTCGCGCGGCGCAGGCACAGGAATAGCCGCCTCATCGGACACCGGCGGGCGCGTCTTCCAGCGGCGGTGGAGCCAGAACCAGTGGTCGGGGTGCGCGCGGATTGCATCCTCGAAGGCACGAGTCACCGCTTGCGTGAGTTCGACGACCGCTGCGTGACCCTGCTTGTCGGTGGTGAACGGACCGTGGAACTGAACGCGATGTGAGCCGTCGGATTGGCGGACCGGGAAAGCCGCGAACAAAGGCGCGCCGCCGCGCAGCGCGAAGACCGCCGCGGCGGGAGTGGTGCAAGCCCGAGCGCCGAAGAAGTCGACGAAGATGCCGCGCTTGGGCCGCATGTTTTGATCGATCACGATGGCGAGCGTCTCGCCCCGCCGCAGGACAGCGAGCGCCTCGCGGGACGAGCCCTTGTCGGACAACTCGCGCATCCCGCTCTTGCGGCGGGCGGCGAGAAGGCGCTTGTTTGCGGCCCCGCGCAGCGTTCGCGTGATTGTGCTGAGCGGCAGGCCGCGTCGCGCAAAGGCCTGGCCAAGCAGCTCCCAGCTTCCGTAGTGCCCGACGGCGAAGACTGCGCCGCGGCCGGCCACGCGCGCGGGCTCGAACTTTTCCCAGCCATCGAAGCTGACCAGCTTCTCGATCTCGGCATCAGAAAGCTTTTGCGCCAGCATGACGTCCACGAGGCTGCGACCCAGCTGCTGGTAGGTCGCGCGCGCGATGCCTCGCCGCTCGCGCGCGGTCTTCTCAGGAAACGCCCGCGCGAGCCCTTCCAGGACCACGGACCGGCGGATGCGCAGCACGAAAGCAAGCCGCCCGAGGAGCGCTCCGAGCGCCAGCAGCAGTCGGCTGAACTTTCCATTCACGCGATCCGCTCCCCGCAGTGAAGCTCCTGCGCTCCAACTGCCTGGAAACGACCTTCTCACGCAACCGGAGCGGAGACCCGATGAATCAGGCGCACCCGAACATTGCCGGCTCGGCCCCGGAGCGCATCGCGGCAAGTCGTGCGGTGGCGCGGGGTCCGCCGAGGCCGCCTGCCGTTGACATGCCTGCACCTGCTCGCCATCATGCCTGCATCATGAAGACTCATCAATTCACAGTGCGCGCCGTGCCTGATTCCGTCAGCCGCGCGCTGCGGCGCAAAGCCCGCGATCGCGGAATCAGTCTCAATCGGCTCCTCGTCGCAGCGCTCGAGGCCGCCGCGGGCACAGGCACGGAGACGCCTCGACAGCATGACCTCGACGCTTTTTTGGGAAGCTGGATTTCTGACCCCAAGGTTTCCCGCGCGTTGGCCGAGCAACGGCGCGTGGACGAACGGGACTGGCGTTGAAGCTGGCACTGGACACCAACGCCTATCGGCGCTTCGTCGATGGCGACAAAGACGTTCTGGATTGCATCCAGCTGGCTGAACAGGTCGCCATGCCAGCGCCGGTGCTGGCAGAGCTTCGTGCGGGATTCGCGCTCGGCACGCGCGGCCTGCGGAACGAGGCCGTCTTGTCGCGCTTCCTCGACGCGCCGCGGGTCGAGATTCTCGTCTGCGACGAGCAGACCACGCTGGCCTACGCGCAGCTCTTCGCGCAGCTGCGGCGCCAGGGAACGCCCATCCCGATCAACGACGTGTGGATCGCGGCGCTCGCCATCCAGCACCGGTGCACCCTGCTCACGTTCGACGCAGACTTTGACCACCTGCCGCAGCTGGCACGTCCCTGACCTCAGCATTGCCGTGTTCGACAGGGACCTCGGCTGTCTGTGTCGCTGATTCGCGGGTGCGCGACCTCGCGGAAAAAGCGGAAGCGGATGGCGAAGCGGTCACTCGCGAATCAGAACGCCTGCCGATGCGGGTTTGGACCAGCGAGAATCCCATCCAGCGCCGCGTCGATGGCGGCCTCGCCCCGGCCGACGCGGAGCGAGACAGGCAGGGCGGCGATGGGCGGAGGCCCTGCGAGCAGTGAAGGCTCGATCCGGACCAGATCTTTTTCCGTGGTGAGCAGCAGCGAGGCGCCGGTCGCGCGTAGCGCCGCCAGGTCGGCACTTGAATAGCGGTGATGGTCAGGGAACCAGCGCTCGCCAAAGATCCGGGCGCCGAGGGCGCGCACGGTCGAGACGAAGCTCGCTGGCCGCGCGACCCCGGCAAAGAGGAAGACCTGCTTGTCGCGCAGGTCGAGCCGCTCCGCTTCGGGTCCAGGCAGCCGGCACTCGCCGGGCTCGAAGACACTCTCGACATCGCCGCGCGGCGCTCCCGGGTCGCGCGGGAGATCGCAGCGGGTCAGCCACAAAAGCGCCCGCGGCAGCCGCGAGAGCAGCGCGGGCGAATCGCGCAGCGGTCCCCAGGGCAGCCGGTGCCCGTTGCCGAAAGCGTTCGATGCGTCGACCACCACGACGTCGAGATCGCGCGCCAGCGCGTGGTGCTGCAGGCCGTCGTCAAGCAGCAGCACGTCCGCCCCCTGGACCACCGCAAGCCGTGCGAGCCGCGCCCGGCGCGGGCCGACGAAGATCAGCGCCCCGGGACAGCGGTGCTTGAGCAGCAGCGGCTCGTCGCCCGCGAGCCGTGCCTGCGTGCCGGGCAGCACCTCCAGATCGGCGCGGCCGCTGCGGCCATGGCCGCGGCTGAGCACGGCCGGCCTGCGTCCGCGCGCGAGCAGCCGTTCCGCCAGCCAGAGAGTCACCGGCGTCTTCCCCGCGCCGCCGGCCACCAGGTTGCCGATCGAGATGACGGGAACCGCGGCGCGCACCGGCCGCGAGAGCGCTCGATGCGCGTCGGCGGCGGCGCCGTACAGCAACGAGAGCGGCGCCAGCACCACCGCGCGAAGCCCCGCTCCGGTGGTCCACCAGGCCGGCTGGCTCACCGCGGACTCCGGCGGCCGGGTCGGCTCGGCCGGCTCTTGAGAGGGCCTCTCACGGAATCAGCTCCGCGATCAGCCGCGCATCGCGCGCGCTCGCTCCGCGCACCGACGACACCGCCTCGCGCGCCAGCGCCCCGAGTTTTTCGATCTCGCCGGGCCGCGCCAACAGATCGTGCAGCAGCCGCAGCAGCGCGGCCGGGTCGCGGACCTGCAGTCCCCCGCGCCCGACCAGCACGCCGACGCTGTCCTTGAAGTTCTCCATGCGCGGCCCGAACAGCACCGGTTTCCCGCACGCTGCCGGCTCGAGGATGTTCTGCCCTCCCCGGCTTCCGAAGCTCCCGCCGACGAAGACGATGGTCGCGAGCTGGTAGGCGCGCACCAGCTCGCCGATGGTGTCGAGTACGATCACGGGCGTCGCTCCCCCAGGCTGCGAGCGCAGGCGCGTTTCCAGGCCCATCGATCGGGAGAGGGCGACCACCCGTCCCGCCCGCTCGAGGTAGCGCGGCGCGATCAAGAGCCGCAGGTCCGGCGCGTCCTTTCGCAGCGCCGCGAAGACCTCCAGCAGCGGGCCCTCTTCGCCCTCGTGGGTGGAGCCGCAGACCCAGAGCCGCTCCCCGGAAGGCCGCAGCGCGAGAGCCGCCCGCAGCGCCGCGTCCTCGCTCAGCGGCACGCTGACCGCCAGCGCATCGAATTTCGTGTTTCCAGTGATGTGGACCACATCGGGCAGCGCACCGAGCAGGAGGGCGCGCTCGGCTTCCTCCTCTGCGCGCATCAGCAACAGATCGAAGCGCTCGAGCAGGTTCCCCACCAGCTTGAACAGCAGGCGATAGCGGCCGACGTTGCCGGGGCTGAGGCGGCCATTGGTCATGACCAGCTTCACACCCGCGTCGGCCGCGGCGTGGATGAGCTGTGGCCACAGCTCGGTGTACTCGAGCACCAGCACGTCCGGCTTCAAGGCCGCGAGCGTGCGCCGGCAGGCACCGGGAAGATCATAAGGCAGGAAGGTCGCGAGCTGCGCGAGGCCCTGCGCGACCAGCTTCTGTTGCGCCATCGAGGCGCCCGAGTCAGTGATTGCCGAGACGATCACGCGCGCGTCGGGCCGCAGCAGCTTGAGCTCTCGCACGATCGGTACCAGACCGAGGATGTCGCCCGCGGATGCGCCGTGGAGCCAGACTCGCGGCCCTGGCCCCAGCTCGACCGGTGCCTCGTAAAGCCCGAAGCGCCGGCGGATCCCCTGCCGCACCCGCGGGTGCAGCAGGAGCAAGGGCAGCAGCGCCGCGAACACCAGGTACTGCAGCGCGGTCGCGAGGGCGCTCAAAAGCGGTGTCCGATGCTGAGGCCGGGCGCGAAGATCAAGTGGGTCGGGGCGTTGGGTCCGGGCCGCGTCACCAGCTCGACCGCGACGCCGGGCGCGATCTCCAGCGGCCCCAGATCCAGCGCCGCCGAGACTCCCATTCCGCCCGAGAGCACCGGCGTCCACTCCAGTATGTGCGCGGTCTGCTCGGCGGCCCTGGTGGTGTGCCAGGCGCGAATGAAATACGTGCGCAGGAACGGGGCGGTGGTAACGGCGAAGAGCGGATTGATCCGCCAGGTCGCGATGAGCGGCACCTCGACGCCCAGCGCGCGATAGTTCCAGGTGTCGATCTGCGTGGTGCTTCCGTGGCTGCGCGGCAGCTGTTCCTCGACGCCGACGAAGACCCCGCGGACACCGACTTCCACCGAGAGCCACTCGCCGGTGTGCCGCTCGGTAAGCCGGAAGCGCGCTCCCAAGGACCCTCCCACGAACGCGGGAACGAAGGGCGCGATGGGGTTGGTGAGCTTGAGTTGCACCTCCAGCGAGAGCCGTCGCAGCGCCTGCCAGCGCAGCGAGGCGTCCGAGGCGACCCAGGTGGAAACTTCCCATTGCTGTGCTCCCGGAACGGCGGGCGGCACGTCGCCCACGTCGCTGGGGCCGGCGAGCACGCGGCCGGCCTCGAGCGAGAGCGACGCGTGCAGCTGGCCCTTCTCGAGATCGCCCGCGGGGAGGAAGGTGCCGGCGCTCACCACCGGCAACGCGCAACCGGCGAGCGAGGCACAGGCGGCAGCGAGACCAACAGCGACGGCGTGCGCGCGTTTCGTTGCCCGGAAAAAGTGCTTCGGGCGGCCCCTGGTGCGCATTGGACAGCGGCTCAACCGGCGAGCCTC
>JANYKT010000115.1 GCA_025358085.1 Deltaproteobacteria bacterium
CCGCCGTACCTGCCGCGCCGTCAGACCAAGCAGGATCCCGGCCTCGACCTGAGAGTGCCTGTGCTCAACAACCCGCCGAATAACCTCTACGCGGTCCAACTCCGTAGTGCTCATCGCGACCAACTCCCCAGCCATCCGTCCGCCTCTCGGGCGACGGGTGGTCGCCGAAAGCGGACATTTCTATTTGGCTGAGAGCGGACATTCCTACTTGGCGTCTACACATCTGGGTCTGATAAGAAACATTATGTCAACTCGCCGAAGTCGCCACCGCAATCGAAACACTGCAGCAGCGCATTGAAGCTCTCGGGTCCGAGAACGCCCGCCTGCGCTCCGGTCCAGCGCCAGCGCCAGCAAACCTGGCTGAAAGCTCCCTGGCCGCACGCGATCGAAAAGTCGACTAGAAGCGATACCCGGCGCCGAGCGCGAAGTTGCTCGAGCTGGAGTCGACTCCGCTCGCGTCCACGTCTCTCTGGCCGCCCGCGGTGACCCACATCTTGAAGCTCTTGGTGAATTTGTATTGAATCTTTGTGCCGATGCCCGAGGTCGTCTGCGCGGTGCCCGAGGCGTACTCGCCGGCCTGGACCCAGAGCTTGACCGAGAGGTCGCCGAACCGGTGCGCCACCACTGGACGGATGGTGTATCGCAGCGGCGCGATGGGCACGCCGTTGCCGCCGGAAATGTTCTGCTTGCCTACCGCGCCGACGCTGAAGATGCCCACCGTCGAGGGATCCTGGCCGTACAAATAGAAGTCGCCGCCCAGCGAGACATCGGTGTCCGCATAGATCGTTGAAGTGACCTCGAGGGAGTTCCGCAGCGAGTCGAGCGTTGCTTCCTGATTCTTGACCACCTGCTGCAGCGCTGCCGAGCACGCGCCTTTCCCTTTTTTGTGCGTCTTGCAAAAAGCAATGACCTGCGCCGGATCGTAGACCTTCCCGGTGTCCTGCAGGCGGACCAGGTCGATGTTCTGCGTGGTGGTGTAGTTGCTTCCGGTAACGCCAGCAGTGAAGGACCATTCCAGGTTGGAGTCGCCGGCCGTGTCGTAGCCGACATCGAAGCCCAGAGCGGCGTTGGCGCTCTGCGCGAGAAGGCGCGCGTTCAGGGCTTGCGTCGCTCCGCTCGCGTCGGTGATGGTCAATTGCGTGCCGACCTGTTGCTTGCTGTTCGGCGAGAAGTCGAAGACCACGCCGGTGCTGAGGTGTTCGTTCGGGTCGTAGTCGAGTCCGAGCGAGAGCAGCGTGATAGCACTGCCGCTGGTGGGAAACTGGCCACGCACCGCGGCGGGCGTCCGGTTCTCGAGCGTGAGGACCGCTCCCGCGCCAATGGAGAATTGATCGTTCAATTCAAGAGTCCCATCAAGCGAATCACTGACGCTCCCCGCGCGTGGGTTCTCCTCCGTGGACTGCGTGCTCCCGACCGAGAGTTGATCGGAGAGACTGCTGCTCGCGAGCGCGGGCAGCGATGCGAGCAGGACCGACCCCAGCACAGACGCAAGACGCATTCGGTGGAACCTCCCATTCATCAAAGACACGTGAGCGCAACGATCGATAACAAACTACTTGAGCAGCGCGATGCTGAGCAGGCCCAGCAGCAGGCCCGCGGCTCGCTTCGCCGAGAGCGGCTCGTGGAAGACCAGCACTCCGACGGCGACCATGACCACCATCGAGCCGCAGAAGGCGATGGGGCCCGCAAAGGCCAAGGCGCCGCCGCGGCGGAACATCGACACATAGGCCAGGGTGCCAATGCCGGCGAAGACTCCCGCGAGTACGGAAAATCGTACGCCCGCCGCGGTGGCCTGCGTGGACGCGCGGGTGGCGAGCGCGAAGATACCGATGACCAGCGCCGCCGTTCCCTCGAGGAGTCCGGCGCCGAGAGCGTCGCCGATCTTGCCGCCGGCCCGGCTGGCAAAGACATTGAAGAGCCCGTAAGCGACGGCGGTCAGGAGCGCGAGCGGCAGCCAGTCAGACATGGGCTATTCCCACTCGATGGTCGCGGGCGGCTTGCTGCTCACGTCGAGGACCACGCGATTGATGCCGCGCACTTCGTTGGTAATGCGGCTCGAGATACGGCCAATCAATTCATAGGGCAGGCGCGCCCAGTCGGCGGTCATTCCGTCGAGCGATTCGACAGCTCGCAGAACGCAGGCCGATTCATAGGTGCGCTCGTCGCCCATCACGCCCACCGACCGCACCGGCAGCAGCACCGCGAACATCTGCCAGAGTCGCGCGCGCAACTCCGGGCTTTCGTTGGCGACCTCTTCCTGCACGATCCTGTCGGCCTTGCGCACCAGCGCCAGACGCTCCTCGGTAACCTCGCCGAGCACGCGGATGGCGAGGCCCGGTCCGGGGAACGGCTGCCGCCCGACGATGGCCTCGGGCAGCCCCAGCTCGCGGCCGAGCGCGCGCACCTCGTCCTTGAACAGCTCGCGGAGCGGCTCGACCAATTTCATGCGCATGCGCTCGGGCAGCCCGCCGACATTGTGGTGACTCTTGATCACCGCGCTCGGCCCCTTGAAGGAGACGCTCTCGATCACGTCCGGGTAGAGCGTGCCCTGCGCCAGGAAGCGGGCGTCGCCGTGCTCCTGGCGGTCCTTATCGACTTCCTCCTCGAAGACCGCGATGAATTCATTACCAATGATCTTCCGCTTCTTCTCGGGATCGGTAATGCCGGCCAGCTTTCCCAGGAACCGCTCGCGCGCATCGACGGTGCGCAGCGGGACATGGAAACTGCCCGCGAAGGTCTGCTGTACCTGCGCCGCTTCTCCCTCGCGCAAGAGCCCATTGTCGACGAAGATGCACTGCAACTTCTCCCCGATGGCCTTGTGCAGCAGCACCGCGACCACCGCGCTGTCAACGCCGCCCGAGAGCGCGCAGATGACACGCTCGCTGCCGACCTGCTTCTGGACCAGCGCCGCGGCCTGCTCGGCGTAGGTGCCCATCTTGAAGCTGAAGCTGACCCCGCACTCCTCGAGGAACGAGCGGTACAGCTCGCTGCCGCGCGGCGTGTGGACCACCTCGGGGTGGAACTGGATGGCGTAGAGTTTGCGCGCCGGATCGGCGACCGCACAGAAGGGGGAGTTCGCCGTCTTGCCGATGACCCGGAAGCCTTTGGGCGCTGCCGAGACCTTGTCGCCGTGGCTCATCCAGACGTCGAGGTGCTCTCCTTTCTGCAGGCCGCGAAAGAGACCCACGGGCTCGAGCACCTCGATGCGCGCCAGGCCGTATTCGCGATGGGCGCTCCGGTCGATGGCTCCGCCGAGCAACTTCGCCATCAGCTGCAGGCCGTAGCAGATTCCGAGCACGGGAACGCCCAGCTCAAAGACGCGCGGGTCCAAAAGTGGCGCGCCGGGAGCCTCCACGCTCGAGGGGCTTCCGGACAAAACAATCCCGCGCGCGCCGAACGCCCGGATCTGTTCGTAGGACCAGGTGCAAGGATGGATCTCGCAGTAGACGTGCAGCTCGCGAATGCGTCGCGCGATCAGCTGCGTGTATTGCGACCCGAAATCCAGAATCAGGAGCTTCTCTGCATGCAAATCGGCCACGTCCGCCTTCCGTTTCAAAGCTGTTGGGCGGCGCACTCTAGTCGCTCGTGCCGGGCGATGGAATAGCCGGCGGTGTGCCAACGGTTCTTTAGGCGATGGCCACCCTCCTCTTCCTCGACGACGACCTGCGGTTCCGTGCGTTGGCAGCCACGGTCCTGGAGCGGCGAGGGCACACGGTGCTGCAAGTGAGCCGGTGCTCGGAGGCGACGAAAATCCTTGCCGGACGCACGGTGGATCTGCTGGTGGTCGACGCGCTTCTTCCCGATGGAACGGGCCCCGACTTCATCCGCGCGCGCCGCGCCGCTCATGGCAGCGGAGAACTCATGCTGCTGTTGTCGGCGTTCTGGAAGAAGGAGCTCGCCGCCGTGGCCAAGGACGCCGGCGCGCAGGCATGGCTGACGAAGCCATTGGCACCGGAGGAGCTCATGCGGCGCATCGAACGCCTGGTCGGCGCCCAGACCGAGCCGACGCTGGATGCGGATTCCGGGCGCGAGCTCGCCGCGCTGCGCTCGCGCTTCGCGTCGGAGCTGTCCGGGCTGGTGAACGGCGTGCAGGCGGCCGTGGCTCAGCTGCGCGCGCGGCCCCAGGCACCGGGCCTTGTCGGCGTCGCGCGGCGCCGCGCGCACCAGTTGGCGGGCATCGCGGGTTCGTTCGGCTTCGGGGCGGTCGGGAACGCCTGCGCCGCCATTGAGGATGGTCTGGTCGCGCTGCAAGCAGCGGACGGCGAAGGCCCTGCCGGGACCCCGAAAGTCGCGATTTCGATGGCTCGGGCGCGCATCGAGGTGGCGTTGGCGGCCCTGTTGCCGGAGCCGGCCAGCGTCACCGCTCTTTGAGCAGATCACGCGCCAGCCGGCAGCGGGGCTCACTCTCACAGCGCACCACGACAGGAACCGAAGTCTTCACCGCGTAGATTTCCTGGCAGCCCGCGGCCAGCGTGGAGGGCCGGAGGCGGAAATCGATGCCGCCGCGCAACCATTCGATCACCGTAACCTTGCCGTCGCAGTCGAGGTCGCGCCACGCAGCCGGCACCTCGCCTTCACCGGCAAGCTGCACTGCCCGCAGGCCCGCCAGCGTAAACATCCCTACCGGGATCCCGAGAATGAGCAGCAGAATCAATCTCGACCGGCGCACCGCCACGATTGACCGCTGTCCAGCCGCAGCGCCGTTGGTCAGTGCCACCGGCTACTCGACCCGATAGTTGGGCGCTTCGTGCGTGACCTGCACATCGTGGACGTGGCTCTCGCGCAGGCCGGCGCTGGTGATGCGCACGAACCGGGCCTTGGTCCGCAGTTCTTCAATGTTGCGGCACCCTGTGTAGCCCATGCCGCTGCGCAGGCCGCCCACCATCTGGAAGACATTCATGGACAGCGCGCCTTTGTAGGGCACGCGGCCTTCGATCCCTTCAGGCACCAGCTTGAGATCTTCCGCTTCTTCCTGGAAGTAGCGGTCCTTCGAGCCCTGTTTCATCGCTCCCAGAGAGCCCATTCCGCGATACGACTTGTACGAGCGGCCCTGGGCCAGGATGGTCTCACCGGGAGCCTCGTCGGTGCCGGCGAAAAGTGAGCCGATCATCACCGTGTGTGCGCCCGCGGCGATGGCTTTGACGATATCGCCCGAATATTTGATGCCGCCGTCTGAAATGCATGGGATCCCATGCTTCGCGGCGGCTCGCGCGCAGTTGTCGATGGCGGTGATCTGCGGAACCCCCACGCCAGCGACCACGCGCGTGGTGCAGATGCTGCCCGGCCCGATGCCGACCTTGATAGCGTCGGCGCCGGCCTCGCACAACGCCGTCGCGGCCTCCGCGGTGGCGATGTTTCCCGCGACGATCTCGACACCGCGAAAGTTCTTTTTCACCTCGCGCACCGACTCGATCACGCTGCGCGAGTGGCCGTGCGCGGTGTCGATGGCAATCACGTCGACGCCAGCATTGATCAGTGCCTGCACACGCTCATCGCGGTCCGGCCCCACGCCCACCGCGGCGCCCACCAGCAAGCGGCCCTTGAGGTCCTTGGCCGCGTGCGGATGCATCCGGGTCTTCTCAATGTCCTTGGTGGTGATGAGTCCCTTGAGCTCGTAGTTCTCGTCGACCACCAGCAGCTTTTCGATGCGGTTCCGGTGCAGCAGTTCTTTCGCTTCGTCCTGCGAGATGCCTTCCCGGCAGGTGATCAGCTTGCGGGTCATCATCGCCTCGACCTTCTGCTCCAGGTTCTTCTCGAAGCGCAGGTCCCGATTGGTGAGGATGCCGACCAGACGCCCGTTGCGCGTCACCGGAATGCCGCTGATGGAGTGCTGCAGCATCAGCGCGACCGCACGATGCACCGGCGCGTCGGGCTCGATGGTGACCGGATCCACCACCATGCCGCTCTCGTACTTCTTGACCTTGAGCACCTCGATCGCCTGCTGCATCGGCGTCAGGTTCTTGTGGATGAAGCCCAGCCCGCCCGCCTGCGCCATGGCGATCGCCGTCCGCGCTTCGGTGACCGTGTCCATGGCCGCGCTGACGATGGGGATGCGCAGCTTCAGATTTCGCGTCAATTGCGCAGTGACATCGACCTGGCGGGGGAGAACGTCGCTTTCGGCGGGCAGCAGCAGGACATCGTCAAAGGTCAAAGCAAGGGGGACGTTGGAGTCCATCATCAGTGCAATCGCTCCCTGAAAGCCTCGGAATGAAGGGCGCGGAGTGTAGCCCTGTAGACGAAGCGCGGCAATCGACACCGGATTTCTTGCAGACCTTTCCGGCATCGTTGACAATCCCTGCCCATGCCCGACGGCGACGGATTGCCACCAGCCCCGCCTCCCGGTGGCGTACCACCCAGCCCCCCCGGGCGCCCTCCCGCTCCGGGAGGCAAGCGGCCTGCCATTGGTCTTCAAATCAAGCTCCCGAGCACCACGCTCGACGAGGTGAAGACACGCTACGGCGATGACCTGCGCCAAGGCCGCTTCTTCATTCGCACCAAGACTCCGCGAGCCCTGGACACACTGGTCCGGCTCGAGGCGCAGTTCTCGTCCGGAGCGCACTGCTTCCGCGCGGCCGCGGTGGTCGCGCGCGTGGTCGAGGTGGGCTCGACGGAGGTGGGGCCGCAAGGTCCCGGCATGGGACTGGACCTCCTTGCCATCGACGAGGCGGGGCGCGCGCTCATCCTTGCGCTCGGCGGCAAGGCGCTTCCGGCGCTGAAGGTTGATCCACCGCAGCCGCGGCCAGCGATACCGGCGGTCAAAGCGCCGGTGACTTCGATGACCGGGATCACCGCGCCTCCGCCGCGCCAGGCTGTGCCCTCGGCTCTGCCTGCTTCAAGTCGCCCTGCTCCGCCCGTGCAGCCGCCCCCGACGCTTTCGCCTGGCGCGGTCAAGCCTGTGGTGGTGGTGGTCGATCCGAAGGTGCCTGTCGCGGACCCGAAGAGACCGGATCCGTCGTCTCCGAAGCCCGGCAGCGGCAGCAAGAAGGGGCCGATGATCGGCATCGATCTCGGCACCACGAACTCGTGCGCCGCGGTGGTGAAGGACAAGAAGCCGTTCGTGATTCCCTCGCGAGAGGGCTACAACACCATTCCTTCGATCGTGGCGATCAACGAGAAGGGCAAGATCATCGTTGGCCACCCTGCCAAAGGGCAGCTGCTGATCAATCCCACGAACACGGTCTATGGCGCCAAGCGCCTGGTGGGCCGCCAATTCACCTCGACAGTCGTTACCGCGCTCGCTGACCGATTCCCCTACAAGATCGTCGCCGGGCCCAAGGGTGAAGCCGCCGTGCAGCTTGGCGAACAGCAATTCTCGCTACAAAGGATCTCCGCGCTGGTGCTGGCCGAGGTCAAAGAGATTGCGCAGCAGTGGCTGCAGACCGAAGTCACCCGCGCGGTCATCACCGTCCCTGCCTATTACAACGACAACCAGCGGCAGGCGGTGCGGGAGGCCGGCGAGTTGGCGGGCCTCAAGGTCGAACGCATCCTGAATGAGCCGACGGCCGCGGCGCTGGCTTTCGCGCACGGCCGCGATCTGGAACAAAGGGTCATCGTCTATGACCTGGGCGGCGGTACATTTGACGCCAGCGTGCTTGAGCTGCACGGCAATGTTTATGAAGTGGTCTCCACCGGCGGCGACACCTTCCTGGGCGGCGTGGACTTCGACAGAGTGCTTGTCGATCATCTATTGAGTTGTTTCAAAGACCAGCACGGGATCGATTTTCCCGGCGACCGCGTCGCACTCCAGCGCATCACCGACGCGGCCGAGCGCGCCAAGATCGCCCTCTCGGAAACGCTCGAATACGTGGTCAAGGTTCCTTTCGTCGCGCTGGTGGACGACAAGCCGTATGACCTTGATGCGACGCTCTCCCGCAGTGAGCTGGTGTCGCTTACTGGCCATCTGGTCGACCGCACCCTGCGCGTCTGCGAGGAAGTGCTCGCCGCGCGCGGACTCAAGCCGGCCGATGTCGCCGAGGTGCTGCTGGTCGGCGGTCAGAGCCGCATGCCGCTGGTGCGCGAGCGCATCCGCAATTACTTTGGCCGCGAACCATCCAAGGCGGTGCATCCCGACGAGGCGGTGGCGCTGGGCGCGGCGCTGCTCGCCGACTCGATTGAATCGGGTCAGATCAACGGCGTGGTGCTGATTGACGTCCTGCCGATGAGCATTGGAGTCGGACTGCCCGGAGGTCGATTCAAGAAGGTCATCGAGCGCAATACTTCGCTGCCGCACAAGAAAAGCATGAGTCTCTCGACCGCTCGAGATGACCAGGAGTCGCTCGAGATCGTGGTCTTCCAGGGAGACAGCGACAAGGCGCAGGAAAATGAATACCTGGGCACGCTCACGGTCCCGGACCTCCCCAGGGCGACGCGCGGCAGCGTCTCTTTCGACATCATGTTCTCGCTCTCGGTTGAATCAATCCTGACTGTTACTGCTGAAGAACACGCGACCGCGCGAACGGTCACCGCGACCTTCTCGACCAACGATACGCCGGAGAGTGTGCGACAGCGGCTGCAGCAGGACACGCCGCCTCCGGACGAGGCTACACCGTCTCCGCTGAGGCAGCCGGTAGCCTTGCCTCCAGACTCTGGCGGACCCGGGACAAACGGCGGCTTTGTCGGTTGGCTCAAGCGCCTCTTCGGCGGTTCCAATCCGCCGCGCCCCTAGCAGGTTGGCGTGAGCTTGTTCAAGCCCGTCGATGCGAGAGCGGTTGACCCACGATCACCGGGTACGGGGTCCAGTCTTGGCGACTCTGCCAGGCAACGCCTGGTTCTCCCATCTCGTCAGCGAGCCGGTTGAAGCCAGGCGGGTCAATGCCCGGCACCAGCTCAGTCTGGTGCACCTTGACCCGGAAGGGAGGCGGCTTCCCGGTCCTCGGGGTGCCTGGAGAGGCCGCGGCGAATGGCCTCGTTGACCACGTGAGCGTGGTTCGTCGTCTCACGCAGGCACCCTGATGCGCGCCCGAGAAGGCGTCAAGATGCGCGGGTTCGAGAAGCAGGACCACTTGAAGTGGTCAACCGCAACAGCGAGAGCGGTCAAGCCCGATTCAAAAGAAGGAAAGCTGCCGTTTGGGCATCGGGCGAGCAATGCACTCGGCGTCATCGTTCGCGACTGAGTTGACGCGGGTCGAAACTTCGGTTGCGGTGAGGAAATCGGGCGGCGCGGGAACCAGCAATGATGAGTCAGCGCGCTGGAGCCAAGCCTGGGCTCGATCGCGCGGGAGCAAAACGGGCATTCTATCGTGAAGCTCGGCCACCGGCCCGGCCGCCTCGGTGGTGAGCACGACAAAGCAGGGGCGGCCGTCGGGCGCCGTTGCCGCGAGGCCAGCGAGAAAGAGAATGCTGCCCTCGCGCGGACGGAACCATACGGGCCGGCGATCACTCCTGGGTCCCTTCCATTCGTAAAAACCGTCGGCGGGAACGACCACCCTGCGGTGCGCGAAGGCGTCGCGAAAGGCCGGCGAATGCGCCGCGGTCTCGGAGCGCGCATTGATCGTGCCGCCCGGGAATCCCCACAGCGCCGGCACCAACTTGTGGTCGGGCTCCACAATCCAGAGACGATCGGTCGGAGCGCCGTTGAAGCGCGGCCGGTACAGCAGCGCGTCTTCGACCGACACGCTCGCCTCGAGAGCCGCGGCTACATCGTCCAGGTCCGGCATGGTCAGGGTGATGCGACCGCACATGCCTTGAAGTTTAACCCGGCGCGGTCAGGCACGCTCGACGCGCTTGCAATCGCGGCCGCCGTCGATGGCGGTGAGCCCAGCCGCGGGTGGCAGGCTCGCCCGCGCTTTCTTCCACCGGCGCAACACCGCGACCGTGACGACCCACAGCACCAGCGCAACCGCCGCGACGGCGAGGATGCTGAACTGGACCCGCGTGGCCCAGGCCCACGCTTTCGACAGCATTCGATGCTTGCCCGCCCAGTATCCCAGGAAGACCCAGGCGGGCGCCGAGGCGCAGGCGGCGATGCCGTCGTAAAGCAAGAACCTCCAGAACGGAACGCCGCTCGTTCCGGCGACGAAGTAGGTGACCGCGCGCACGCCGGGGAGGAAGCGCGCGACCATGATGAACTTCGCGCCGTGCTTCTCGAAAAGGTGAATGATGCGCTGCACACGTTCGCCGGGGATATGGCGGCCAAGTCGCGTTTCAAGGATCTTCTCGCCGTACTGCTGGCCGGCCCGGAAGATGATCGCGTCCCCGAGCAGGATGCCGATCACACCCACGGCGACCATGCCCCAGACCGAACCCACCCCGCGCGGCGGACCGTAGCCGGCAAGGATGCCGCCCGTGATGAGCGCCACGTCTTCGGGCAGCGGCAGGCCCAGCCCGCAGCAGATGAGGATGAAGCCAACGCCGACGTAGGCCGCGGGACCGTGGAACTGGAGCAGGAAGTGGTAGAGCGCATTCTTCAGTGGATGGCCCTCGATAAAGGCTACCAGCTTAGCGCAGTGCGGACTTCAGCGCTTTCTCACTGGCGCTTGCTGACTTGCCAGAGGAGGAACTCGCGGAGAGGACCCCTGGCCTCCTGCAGTCTCTCCGCCAGGTCACGGGCCAGCGCGAGCGTGAGCTTGAGACACAGCCTTGGTCGGGCCTGCTGCAGCGCTTCGAAGCCGTGGCGAGAAAGCTCGAGCAAGGTGACCTCGCTCGAGGCCAGCGCCGAGAGCAGGTGCTCGCCGGAAGTCAGCAGGGCGAGGCCGCCCACCGTGTCTCCCGCTGCAATCTCGGCGAGCGGAGCTCCGCCCTCGCGCGGCAACAGCTGGAGCGTGCCTCGCGCCACGAAGCTCAGCATCTCGGACGGCTCGCCCGCCCGGAAGGCAAAGGCGCCGCGGCCGACGGTCCGTTCGGTGGTGGCGTCCGCGAGCAGCCGGATGCCGACCTCGGTAAAGTCGCGCAACAGCGGTGCCGCGCGCAAGGCCGCGATCTTCATGGCCGATACAGAGCAGCGTAGCTGACATAATGAGCGGCGCTCTCACGCAGGGAAATGAGTTCAGCATCCTTCAATGGACGCACCGCGCGGGCCGGCGACCCCAACGCCAGCGTCCGCGGCGGAATCTTCGTTCCCGCCGTGACCAGGCTGCCCGCGCCGACGATGCTCTCTTCGCCGATCTCGCAGCCGTTGAGCAGCACCGAGCCCATCCCGATCAGCGCGAAGTCGCGCACCGTGCAGCCGTGCAGCACGACGCGGTGGCCGACGGTGACGCCTGCGCCTACGACCGTGTCGAAGCCACCGCTGTCGACGTGGATGACGCTCAGATCCTGGATGTTGGACTCGCGCCCGACGCGGATGCACCCGACGTCGGCGCGGAGCACACAGCCGAACCAGACGCTGGCGCCGTCGGCCAGCTCGACATCGCCGATGAGCGTGGCGTTGCCGGCGACGAACACGTTTTTGCCGAGGAGCGGAGTCTTTCCGGCGACAGTGACGATCATGCCTTCTCCCTCGTGCCGCGAGGGCCCGGCCCGTCCGGCTCATCCAGCGGCGGCGCTTCGCTCTGCGCCCGACGCAGCTTCTCGGCCTCGCCGCTGTTTACTTTCTCGAGCGCGTCGGCGAGCGCGTTTGCCTCGCGCGAGAGCATGTCCAGCGAGCGCCGCAAGCCTGCGCCGGCCACGTCGGCGGAGGCTGAGTCGGCGGAGCGCATGCGCACCACCTGCGTGAACAGATTCTCCAGCGTGTACGAGATGCGCGTGTGCTCCGCGTCGAACCGGGCCGCGGCGCGCGACAATTCGAGCCGCTGGTCGCGCTGCTGATCGAGCGCCGCCAGCGCGGACGCGAGCCGCATCTTCGTCACCTCGTCAGCCTCGCCGTCAACGCGCTTCTGCAGCACCTCGCGCTCGCGCGTGAGCCGGATATCCTCCTCCGGCGCGAGGAACTTGCGCACGTCGCGCTCGCGGTGGGTGAGGTCGCGGCAGGTGGCGCGCAAGGCCTGCACGGTCTCCTCGGGCTTGATGAAGATGTCTCTCACCGATTCGGGGGCGACCCGCAGCTCGGCAAGGATCTTGTCGCAGATGGAGTCTACCCGGACATCTCGCGGATCCTGCTGGGGCGGCGCGCCGGCGGCGGGACCAGTCGCGCCCGGAAACGGCTGCCGCAGGGCGGACCCATCGAGCACCTGCCGGATGCCACCGAGTGAGCCGAGGCGCAGCGCGGGCACACGCGCAGGGGCGGTCACCCCCTCGGGAGCCTCAAGAGGCGCAGTGGGAACGGTGAGCTTGCCGGCGACTCCGGTGTGGCGCGCGACCACGCGGGCACCGCGGCTGCCCAGCCCCGCCGCGGGGAAGAGCAGCCACCAGAGGAACGGCAGCGCGCTGAGCGCGACGATGAAAAGCACCACCGCGCCGAGCAGCCAGAGATAGCCTTCAAACAGGCTGGCGTTGACGATCTTCGCTTCGTTCTCGGCGCGCTTGCGCATCTTGCGCTCGAGCCTTCGCTGCCAGCGTTCGCGGCCCCAGTTGGGATATGCGGTGCGCAAGCTCTCGGTCCAGGCCGAGACCATCTCTTCCTGCTGCGTGCTTCCGCGCGCGATGGCTTCTTGCGCGCGTCGCAGCGAGGCCTGGAGCTGCTCCTGCCAATCGGGTGGGGTCGGGGACACGCAGCTCCTGAGGGAACCGGATTACTAACATGACTTCAACCAGTTTTTCACGGCATCAACTCAGCTGCCACCCGGGCCAGGTCGTCCACCGAACGCACGCTTTCGACGCGTGTGCAGTGCCGCGCATAGAGCAGCATCTCGCTGTCGCCGAAGCCCCAGCCGTGCTGCTCCTCCGGGCAGAGCCAGACCAGCCGCTTGCACTTGCGCTTGATCTCGCCGAGCACCCACGCGTTGGGCGGGTTGTAGTTGGTGCGGCCGTCGCCGATGACCATCACCGTGGTCCGCCGGGTGATGGTGCCGAGATAAGTCGTGTGGAACATCTTCAGCGCGTGGCCGTAGTTGGAATTCGCCGAGAGGTTGATCACCTTGCCTGCGGTCGCGAGATCGACCGCAGCCGAGATATCTGTCTTCTTGAACAAGTGCGTGACCTCCCCGATGTCGCTGACGAAGACGAAGCTGCGCACGCGCGAATAGAGCTCCTGCAGGGTGTAGACGAATTGAAGCATCAGCCGCGAGACGTTGCGGACGCTGTCGCTGACGTCGCACAGCACGACGATCTCGGGCCGCTCGGGCCGCTTGCTGCGGAAGACCAGCTTCACCGGTACCCCGCCGTACCTGAAATTCTTGCGCAGCGTGCGCCGGACGCTGAGCTGCCCGCGCCGCTTCTGCTTGCGCCGCCTCGACAGCCGCGCCTTGAGCCGCTCGGCCAGGCGCCGCACCACCGTGCGCATCTTCTCGACCTCGGCGGGCGTCAGCGTGGCGAGGTTTTTCTGGGACACCGTTCCCTGCTGGTCCGGGTCGCGCGCCTTCTGCTCGCGGTCGGCCACGCGGCGCGCCGCCTCCTCCAGCGCCTGCAGCGTATGGCTGACCTGCTTGCCGACGACTTCGAGCTTCCGCGCATCGAAGCCGCGCTCTTTCATGGCCGCGAGAAAATGCGCGAGCTCAGTCTCGGCCTTGGTCCCGCCCACTCCCTGGAGCAGCCGGCGCGCGTAGAAGCCGCGCTGGAGCGGACTCTGCAGCCCGCGGAAATCGACGTTCAGCGTCGCTTGCCGGAGCAGCCGCGCCAGCTCGTCCGTGCGGCCCTCCACCAGCGCGCGCGTCGCATCGGACATGGGCAGCCGCGCCAGCTCCTGCGCGATTTGCTCCAGCTCCAGCTCGTTGAATTTCTCTGCGCCGAGAGCTGCCAGCAGCGAGCCCTGCAGGCCATCCACCAGGTCTTTGGTGCCGGTGAAGTAGAGCTCGAAGAGCCGATCGAAGACGGGCGCGTCGGAGCCGCGCTTGACCAGCGTCGCGCGCAGGGCCGAGCGGAAGAGACCCCGATCCTCGAGCCCGACCGCGAGCGAGGCCTGGAAGGCGTCGACCAGCTCGGCGGGCGAGATGCGCAGACCGTTCTGGCGCAGCAGGCCCGCAAAGTCTTCGAGACGCTCATCCATTGCGGCAGAGGATATAGCGCGCCTTTCGATGCGCTAGGGTCCGTGCGTGCCCGCGCTCGAATCCATTCGCGACCGGTTCCTCGGCGGAGAGCTGTCCGCGCCCGTCGCGCTGATGCAGATGCTGGTCTCTACGGCTGACCTGGAAATGGTGGAATCTGCGGCGCCAGCGGAACTGCGGCAATTGCTGGATGCCAACCGCGCTGGCTGCACACGCATCTGCGAAATGTTGCACAGCGGCGTGGACGCCCCCGCGGAAAGCGAGACCGTCGAGGGAAATCTGGCCTTCGCGCGACAACTCTTCGACTGGTCGGTGTCGCAGTCGGAAGAGGCGAGCGTGGCGCTCTACTCGCTCGGCAATGCCGACCTGCTGGCCGCCGCGACCGCCGAGGTGGTTGAGCTCTTCAATCGATGGGCGCTCCTGGGGACCCAGGTACGCTGCCTGCAAATCGGCTGCGGCATTGGTCGTTTCGAGGCGGCGCTTTCGGGTCGTGTGGCCGAGGCGCGCGGCATCGACATCTCGCCGAAGATGATCGCTGCGGCCCGCCGCCGCTGCGCCGGGATTCCGAACGTCATCTTCGACGTGACGGAGGGCCGCGATCTGTCAATCTATAGCGCCGCGCGCTTCGAACTCGTCTATGCGGTCGACTCCTTCCCCTACCTCATCCAGCCCGGCCTCGAGCTGGTTGACCGGCACTTCGCTGACGCTGCGCGCGTGCTCACGCCGGGCGGGCATTTCGCGCTGCTGAATTTCTCCTACCGGGACGATCCGGACGCGGACCGGCGCGAGGTGCGGGCGCTTGCCGACCGGCACGGCTTCGCGGTCGAGGTCGATGGCGCGCGCCTGCTTTCCCTTTGGGACGCCCTCGCCTGGAAGCTCCGAAAACAATCTGCGGACACCATACGCATGAACGCCGAGGGCCGCGGCGCCGAAATACGCATGGTGTCCCCAGACTAAAGAGTGAAGGTGGCAACGATTTCGAAGTGCGCGGTCTGGGGGAAGAGGTCGAGTGCGACCGCGTGGACCAGCCGGTATCCCGCGGACGCGAGGAGCTTGCCGTCGCGCGCGAGAGTGGGCGCGTCGCAGCTCACGTAGGCGATGCGCGGGACCTTTCGCTTCGCCAGCGCCTGCACCACGGCGGCGGCGCCGGTGCGCGGCGGATCGAGCAGCACACAGTCGACCGGGGCCTCCCAGGCGCGCGCGACTTTTGCCGCATCGCCAGCGATCAACTTGACCGCGAGACCCGCCTCGTCCGCGCTCCTGCGCAAGAGGCCAAGCGACGGCCCTTCGAACTCGACGGCGGTCACCTCGCGGGCTCCCAGCAGCGGGAGAGTCAGCGTCCCGCTGCCACAGAACAGCTCGAGCACCCGCCTGGCCGGCCCGACCGCACGAAGCGCCTCGGCCTGCAACAGCGGCACCGCGCCGCGATTTGCTTGCGCGAAGAGGTCAGGCCGCGAGCGCAGACGGGCGCCGTTTGCGAGTGGCGCATCGACCAGCACCGGGTCGCCCAGCAGCTCCGGAGCCGACGGCGCGCTGCGTCCGGACGTCCCCGCGTTCGTGAGCGTGATGCCCTTGAGGGCACGCACGGACGAGAGCAACTTCCCCGCCCGCGCGCGCAGGGACTGCGTCAGCTTCTCGCCGCGCAGATCGACGGCTCCCGTCCCGCTCGCGCTGGTGAGCAGGCCGAGATCGGTGACGCCCGGCAGGTCTCCGCAAGCGCGCACCGCGTCGGCGAGCGCCTGCAGTCCGGGCTCGAACAGCAAGCATTCCTCAACCGGCTCGACCTGCGCGGACCCGCGCTGCGCGAAGCCCCAGCGCGCGCCGGTGCGGTGCAGACGCGCGCGACGCCGGTAGCGCAGCGACAGCGGGCTCGCGATGATTGGGGCCAGCTCGTAGGTGCCGCGCGCGAAGCCGCCGATGCGCTCGAGCGCGTCGGCAGTGAGCGCTTGTTTTTCCGCGAGCTGGAAGGCGTAGGAGACCTGCTGCACCGGGCACCCGCCGCACCGCTCGACGATGGGGCACGGCGCCTCCACGCGCGCAAGCCCGCGCTCGATCACCCGCAGCGCGCGCGCGTGCTCGAAGCTGCCGGCGCCGGACAATTCCGCCTCGACCAGATCACCCGGCGCCGCGCCGCTGACGAACACCACGCGGCCTTCGTTGCGCGCGAGGCCCTCGCCACCGTGAACCAGCGACTCGATGCGAAGCCGGACCTTCAGGCCGAGAGGTCCTGCGACAGCTTCTCGACCATGTGCCCCACCAGCTCCTGCGTGGCGTGATCCGGATCGATGAATTCAATGCCCATGCCGGGCTCGTCCACGCCCGGACCGCTCGGTTGCGACCAGGCGACGCGGCCCTGCAATTTGCAATCGCCCGCGCCCGGCAGCTGCAGGATCACGCTGACCCTGGTCCCGATGGACGGCGCGCTCTGCGAATTCACGAAAACGCCGCCGCTCGAAAGATTGGTGCCCCAACCGCTGAAGCTGCCCCGGTCGGAGGTCACCCCCACCATCACTTCGTGGTGGAGGCGCGGCGAGCGCCGTGCGGGGACATTGGGCTTCTCGGTCATGGCGTTCGCGACGTTAGCACGGGCAAAGCGGCCGCGACATTCAACGGTGCGGCTGGGCGCAGCTCGTTCGCGAGGCCCAGCTGGTTGGCCACCATGAGCACCAGCCGCTCGGCCGTTTCGATGGCGACCCGCGCCTCTTCATCGTCGTATTCGGGTGCCTCGCCGGTGTCGGCCTCGAGACCGTCCTCAACCAGCGTGCGCAGGTAATCGGTGAAGTCGGGCTCGAGCGCGAGGCCCAGGGCGAGCACCTCGAACTTGTCCAGCAGCTGGTGCAGGCGGCGGACCGACGACGGGTCCTTGGGTTCGCCCGGCGTGGTCATGTGCGGCCGCCAGTGCGGGTCCCAGCCGGGCTGGCTGTCCTTGGCCCACTGCGAATCGACCAGCGCCCGCGCTGCCTGCAGCGCGGCGACCGAGGCGCGGTTCACCGCATCGTCGCGGCAAGGCGGCTGAAGATTCAGCAGCGCTCGCGCGCCAATCAGCGTCGCCTGGGCCTTGCGCACCCTCCCCTGAGCGTCAGCGCTGCGCTGCGAAAGTGCCATCCGAAGACTGTCGCACGAGACAGCACCGGGTCGTCAATCCTGCACGCGCGCTTGCCAGCTTGTCAGTCAACTTTAACTGATTGACAAGAGCGCTCTCGCCCTCCGGGGGCAAACGGCACGAGACTGGCCGGGGCGCCAGGGCTGGAGGCTTACCGTGCGAATCGTACTCGTTGTCTCGATTCTGTTCTCCGCCGCTGCCGCCCGCGCTGAATCGGTTTACCAGCTGCAGGTCGGGCTCTCGTCAGGCTTCACCGGTTTCAATGGCGGCGCCTACGTCGTCAACCCGTCGATCGGGGTCGGGATCGAGGATGACGCCTCGGTCTGGCTTCTGCAACTTGGAGGTTTCGTGAGCCACGGAGAAAGGTTTACCGGCTCGCACCCTTTGTCCGATGGGACGATAGTTTACGAGACCGTCACCCAGACTTCAGTGAGCGCCTCGCTCTCCCCAGGATATCGCAGATACCTGACCGGCTTCGAATCCGGTTTCGCTCCGCTGGTCGAGTTTTCGCTCCTCATCGGCGCGGCGCATGACACGTTTGACTTTGCCCTTGGCAACGGTGGAGCCACCACGCTTGAGCTTGGCGGCTCGGCTGGTGTGGGCGGGGAAGTGCGCTTCGGGGATCACTTCGCAATCAACGCACGGGTCTACGCGTCGCTCATTGGCTCCCGGTATAGCGGGGGCGCCAATGTTCCCGTCCTATACTCGGAGTCGCTCGGCGTCGGCGCTGCCACCAACTTGATCCTGCGTTTCTAGAAACGCATCTCGCGCAGTTGGGGAGAGATCTTCAGTGTCGGCTCGGTCGCCGCCTGCACCTGCTCGACGGTGACCCCGGGCGCAAGTTCGCGCAGGACCAGGCCCTCGGGCGTTATATCGATCAGTGCCAATTCACTGATGATGGTGTTGACGCAGCGCTTGCCCGTCAGCGGCAACTTGCACTGTTTGAGCAACTTCTTCGAGCCGTCCTTCGCCACCTGCTCCATGGCGACAATCACACGCTTTGCACCCGTGACCAGGTCCATGGCGCCGCCCATTCCTTTCAATACCTTCCCCGGAATGGTCCAATTGGCGATGTCGCCCTGCTCGCTCACCTCCATGGCACCGAGAATCGCGACGTCGATATGCCCCCCGCGAATCATCGCGAAGCTGTCGGCGCTGGAGAAGTACGAGGTGCCTTTCATTTCAGTGACGGTCTCCTTGCCGGCATTGATCAGGTCCGGATCGAGCTCGGCCTCGGTCGGATAAGGCCCGATCCCCAGCATTCCATTCTCGGATTGCAGAATGACGTCCATTCCTTTCGGCACATAGTTCGCGACCAGCGTGGGCACGCCGATCCCGAGATTGACGTACATGCCGTCTTTCAATTCCTGCGCCGCGCGCGCGGCGATCTGCTCTCGCTTCAATGCCATTTAAGCCGTCCTCACGGTGCGCTTCTCGATCCACTTCTGATAGCCGCTGCCCTGGAAGATCCGCTTCACATAGACCGACGGGACGTGAACCTGATCCGGCTCCAGCTCACCGACCTCCACCAGCTGCTCAACCTCGGCGATGGTGATCCGCGCCGCGGTACACATCATTGGCGAGAAGTTCCGCGCGGTCTTGCGGAAGACGAGGTTGCCCCACTTGTCGCCCTTCCAGGCGCGCACGATGGCGTAATCGCCTCTTAATGGCTTCTCGAAGATCATTTCGCGGCCATCGATGACCCGCGACTCCTTGCCTTCCGCGATGAGGGTTCCCGCGCCGGTCGGCGTGAAGAAGCCGCCCAGGCCAGCGCCGCCGGCACGCAGGCGCTCGGCCAGCGTTCCCTGCGGATTCAATTCCACTGCCAGCTCGCCGGCGAGGTATTGACGCTCGAATTCCTTGTTCTCACCCACATAGCTCGCGATCATCTTTTTCACCTGCCGCGATTGCAGCAGGATCCCGAGGCCCTTGTCGGTCGTGCCGCAGTTGTTCGAAACGACGGTGAGGCCTTTCACACCTTTCCTATGGATTGCCGCGATCAGGTTTTCGGGATTCCCGCAGAGGCCAAAGCCCCCGGCCAGGATCACCGCTCCGTCCTGCATATCCGCAATGGCCTCGTCCGCCCCGGCAACGACCTTGTTCATGTTATTCGCGCTCCACGATGAGCGCGATGCCTTCGCCGCCGCCGATGCAAAGCGAGGCGATGCCGCGCTTCTTGTTCAAGTCCTTCATTGCATAGAGCAGAGTCACCAGCAGGCGGCAACCCGAGGCCCCGATGGGGTGGCCCAATACGACTGCTCCGCCGCGGACATTGACGTTCTTCCCGTCGAGGCCGACGAGCTTGTTGTTGGCCATGGCCACGACGGCAAAGGCCTCGTTGATCTCCCAGAGGTCGATATCGCCCGCCTTCAATCCGGCCCGGTCCAGGGCTTTCTTTATGGCATCGGCGGGCGCGATGGTGAACTCGACAGGATCACGCGCCGCGTGCCCCGACATGCCGAGCTTCGCCAGCACCGTCCGGCCCTCTTTCTTTGCCCGCTCCGCCGACATCAGCACCACTGCGGCGGCGCCGTCATTGATGCCCGCGGCATTGGCGGCGGTAATGGTCCCATCTTTCTTGAAGGCGGGTTTGAGCGAAGGGATCTTGTCGAGTCTGGCGTTTTTGGGACCGTCGTCGTCCACCACCTGCGTCTTGTTGCCTTTCTTGTCCGTGATCTCGACCGCCACGATCTCCGCTTTGAAAGCGCCTTCGGCCTGCGCTTTCTGCGCGCGCCGCGTGGACTCCATCGCGTACTCGTCCTGGGCGCTGCGCGAGAAGCCCATGTCCGCCGCGCATTTCTCGCCGCACATGCCCATGTGCATGTCGTTGTACGGGTCCCAGAGCCCGTCGTGAATCATGAGATCTTTCATTTCGACGTTGCCCATCCGCGCGCCGCCGCGCATCGCGTGGGTGAAGTAGGGCGCGTTGGTCATCGACTCCATTCCGCCGGCGACGACGACATCGGCCTCGCCCAGCGCGATGACGCGCGCGCCCTCAATCACCGCCTCCAGGCCCGACCCGCAGACCTTGTTGACGGTGACGCAGGGAACGGTATTGGGCAGCCCTGCATAGAGGGCAGCTTGCCGTGCGGGAGCCTGGCCAACTCCCCCTTGCAGAACGTTGCCCATGAAGACCGCCTTCACCTGATCGGCCCCGACGCCAGCACGCTCGAGCGCGGCCTTGATGACGACGGCGCCCAGGCGCGGGGCCGGAAGCGAGGCGAGCGAGCCCTGGAACGCGCCGACAGCGGTGCGCGCGGCTCCGACAATCACGACATCGTGAAGCTTGCGGTCTGTGGCCATGAGTTCCTCCAAAGCTGCCCGGGGTTCAAGCGGCGGGAAAGAGACATAACGGCGCCCTCTCGTCAAGGCGAGCGGCGCCGCCTTTCCACTGCTCAACGCCGGCACCGCTCGCGCTGGCCGCCGCGCTCGCCGTGCAGTATGTCCGCGAGCCCATGAATCCCTACGCAGGCGACCTCAGCATTTCCGACTTCGAGCAGCTCCTCGACCGCAAAGGCGGCCCCGCCGTGGTGGTGCATGGCGGCGCGGGCACGGCCGTGACGGATGATCCGGCGCCCTATCTTGCCGGCACGCGACGCGCTTGCGAGGCCGGCTTGCAGGTCTTGCTCGCTGGCGGGAGCGCGCTCGACGCTGCGCAGGCCGCGGCCATGCTGCTCGAGGATGACCCGACCTTCAACGCGGGGACTGGCGCCTGCCTCACCTCCGCGGGCGACTGCGAGCTGGACGCGTCGTGCATGGAGGGCACCCGGCTCAACGCCGGCGGCGTCGCGGTGGTGAAGACGGTCAAGAACCCGATCGCCCTCGCGCGCCGCGTCTGCGACGACACCCCGCATGTGCTGATGGCAGGCCCCGGCGCCGACGCGTTCGCGCGCGAATGCGGCATCGCGCTCCATGACAACGCGCTCTTGATCACGCCGCGCCAACTCGCGCGATGGAGGGAACTGGACGTGATCGCGCAGCGCGAGGGCGCCGACAAAGCGCGTGGCCGCATGGGCACGATTGGCGCGGTCGCGGTCGATTCGCGCGGTCGCCTCGCCGCCTGCACCTCGACCGGCGGCACCCCCTACAAGCGGCCCGGTCGCGTGGGCGATACCTCCATCATCGGAGCCGGCACCTACGCCGACGACAGCGAAGCCGGTGCCAGTTCGACCGGGCTCGGCGAGGCCATCCTGAAAGTCACCATGGCGCGCGCGGCCTGTCTTCGCGTGCGCGACGGGCTCTCTCCGCGCGAGGCAGCCGTGGCCGCCGTGGCCCTGCTGCGCGACCGCGCCCAAGGCGATGGTGGCATCATCGTGGCAGGTCCCGATGGACGGCTGGGGTGGGCGCACAACACGCCGCGAATGGCACGGGCGATGATTCGCGTCGGCATGTCCACGGCTAAAGCTGCCGTCTGACTTCCATGGCCTCTACAACAAGGCCGTGAAGCAGACGTACGTAGCAGCGTCGGCAGCGCGCAGAGGCGGGCATTGAGCGGCGCCATGCCGATGGTGTAACGGAGCGCATGGCAACGCTTTTGAAGCGCCTGCTGCACCACGCCGGAAAGGCGATTCACGATTACGGAATGATTGCCGCGGGCGACCGCGTCCTGGTTGGCGTTTCGGGCGGAAAGGACTCCTACACCCTGCTGCACGTTTTGCAGGAGCTGCAGAAGAGCGCGCCCGTCGCGTTTTCATTGGTGGCGGTCAATCTCGATCAGGGTCATCCGGGCTTTCCCGCGGCGCAGCTGGAACGTTACCTGCGCTCGCTCAACGTCGAAGTCCGGATGATTCGCAAGGACACCCTCTCCATCGTCAAACGGCTCGTGCCCGAAGGAGAGACCGCCTGCTCCGTTTGCTCTCGTTTGCGGCGTGGCATCCTCTACAACGCCGCGCAGGAGCTGGGCTGCAGCAAGATCGCCCTCGGCCACCATCGCGATGACTTGATCGAGTCGCTGCTGCTCTCGATGTTCTTCAGCGGCAAGTTGCGATCGATGCCGCCATTGCTCCGCAGCAACGATGGTCGCAATACAGTCATCCGGCCCCTTTGCTATGCGGCCGAGAGGGACATCGCAGCGTTCGCTATGGAAAAGAAGTTCCCAATTATCCCGTGTGACCTCTGCGGATCTCAGGAAAATTTACAGCGCCGCAAGGTCAAGCAGCTGCTCGAATCGCTGGAGAGCGAACATCCTGGCCTTCGCGCTTCGATCTTTGGGGCGATGGGAAACGTGATGCCCGAGCACTTGCTGGCCGCGCGGAATGCAACGGGAAAGGACCCTTGGATTGACGGCCCGGATGACGACGAGTGCGGGCCGGGGGAGCACGTCGTGACGTTGCGCGCCTGACAATGCCGAAGCTGCGCACGAGGCTTGCAGCGTCTTTCCTCCAGGCAGTCTGCCGGTCGGCCATGGGGGCCGGATGGCAAGCTGCGGCGGAGTCGAAGGCCATGAAGACGTGCAGCCGGTGCCAGAAAACCCGCGTCGTCCAGATCACCCTCGACGACAACCTGGACGCCTGCGGCCACACCTTCACCGCTCAGCTTCCCGCGGAACGCTGCGGCGCTTGCGGCCTGGTCGTCATCCATGGCGAAAACGTTCGCAAGTTCGAACAGCGGGTCGCGGTCGAGATCGCCAAGGCTGGATTGCGCAGCAAAGAAGCTTTCAGGTATCTGCGCACCGCATCGAAGTTCTCGGTCGAGGAGCTTGCGTCCCTGCTCGACGTCTCGCCCGAATTCATCGGGTACTGGGAGAGCGGCGACTGGCCGGTCGACCCGCGCGCGAACAGCGTGCTCATCTCCCTGGTGCTCGGACAATTCGACGGGAAGCAGTCCGCGCTCGACTGTCTGAGCGTGCTGCGCGAGCCGCGCACGCTGACTCGAAAGGTCCGGCTCCATATCCACGACGCGATGGCGCAGGCCGCTAAAGCGCTGCAGTTCGGCAGCGCCGCGCGCACCGCCCCGGCGCTAGCCTGACCTTCGGTTTAGATCGGGCTAGATCGGGTTCGAACTCAAACGATGCGCGCGCCGCCCAGCACTGCGTCGCCCCGATAGAACACGGCGGACTGGCCCTTCGCGACGCCGATGGCGGGCTCGAGCAGAGTCACGCGCACGCCGGTATCGCTTGCTTCATCCAATATCGCGGGCAGCGGCTTCCCGCGGTGGCGGATCTGGACCTCGCAGCGGGTGCCGGCTTCCGGCTGGTCCGCGACCCACGAAGGCTCCTGCGCCGCGAAGCTCAAGCGCGAGACCTCTTCGCGCGTGCCAACGGTCACGCGTTGGTTCTCCGCGTCGAGCGCAGCTACGTAGAGCGGTCGCGAGCGCGAGACGCCAACGCCCTTGCGCTGCCCCACGGTAAAGCGGTGCACGCCCTCGTGCTCGCCGAGCACGCGACCTTCCCTGTCGACGATCTCTCCGTGCGCTTTCGGTACGCCGTGCGACTCGAGGAAGTCCGACAGCCGCGCGTCACCGACGAAGCAGACTTCCATACTCTCAGGCTTGTCGGCATTGGGCAGCCCTCGCTCGCGCGCCAGCGCCCGCACCGCGCTCTTGGTCATCTGGCCAAGAGGAAATCGGACCCGCGCAAGCTCGTCCTGGGTGAGGCCGTGGAGGAAGTAACTCTGGTCCTTCGACGGGTCGACCGCCCGTAGAAGCCGGAAGCGCCCGTCGGCGCCGCGCTCGATGCGGGCGTAGTGGCCGGTAACCAGCTGATCCGCGCCCAGCCTGCGCGCGCGGTCGAGGAGCCAGTCGAACTTGACGTGATCATTGCAGCGCACGCACGGGTTTGGCGTCTCGCCGCGCGCATAGGAAGAGATGAAGGGCTCAATCACCTGCGCGCGGAATCGCTCCTGCGCGTCATAGACATAGAAGCGAATGCCCAACGCGGCGGCGGCGCGGCGCGCGTCATACAGATCGTCGGGGGCACAGCAGGTGCGGCCGGTGCGGATTTCGAGCTCGTCCACCGAGTAGAGCCGCATCGCTACGCCGACGCGATCATCGGGCGTCAGCGCCGCAGCGACGGACGAGTCCACCCCTCCGCTCATGGCCACCATCGACAGCATTGCGCCTTACATAGAATACCATTGCGCCAAGCTGCAACCCAAACACGCGACGCGTGTTGACGCAGGTCTAGGAAGTGCCGCCCTCGGGTCAGGGCTGCGCGAAGAGCGGCGGTGTCGGCTGCGGCTCGACCGGCGCTGCGGCGCGCATGGGGATCCAGAAAGCAACCTTGGCGCCCGAGTAGTGATGGGCCGAGTCCGGCTGGTTCTTTGGCGGACTCTCCGCCCAGATGTGGCCGCCGTGCGCTTCGACGATCTGCTTGGCCACCGGCAACCCGAGCCCAGCGCCCGGGGCGCGCTCTTCGCCGATGCGATCGGCGTGAAAAAAAGGATCGAAGACCTTCTCGCCTTCGTCAGGCAGCAACCCTTCGCCCTGATCGTACACCTCGAACAACAGGCGCTGGGTGTCGGACGAAACTCGCAGCATCACCTGGCTGCCGTGCGGGCTGAATTTGATGGAGTTGTCGACCAGGTTTGCGACAGCCTGGCGCAGCTTGCGCTCATCGCCCCAGCCGCTCTCCTGCGTGTCGAGGACGAGCTCGAGCGTGACCTTGCGGGCGCGCGCCTTGAGCCGCTCTTCTTCGTAGACGGACCGCGATAGCGCCGCGGGATCGAAGGTGGCCCTGTGGACGGCGTAGCCGCCGCTGTCCAGCGTGGCAAAGTCCACCAGGTTGTCGATGGTGCGCGACAGACGCTCGGAGGCGAGCGACATCGACTCCAGGATCTTGCCCTGCTGCCCCGTCATCTCGCCGGTCTTTCCGCTGCGGAGAATCTTGAGGTAACCGGTGATGGGCGTCAGCGGCGTCGCCAGCTCGTGCGACAGGTTCTGCATGAACTCCGTCTTGGATCGCGCCGCCGCGCGCAGCCTGCTGTTGGCGGCGGTCAGCTCGCGCACCGTCGCCTCGAGGCGCTCGACCAGCGATTGTGAGTACTCGCGCAGGTACCGCCGCTCCTCCGCGCCTTGCACCTTTTCGCGCTTGCCCTTGAGAAATTCCCGCAGCTGCCCGGGAAACTTCTCGATGTCGATCGGCTTTTCGATATAGCCGTCGCAGCCAATGCTCAGCGAAAGTCCGCGGTCGCCGTGGCTCGTCAGCACCACGATGGGGCAGCCGTCGAGCCCCCGATAGGAGCGCAGCCGCGTCGCGGTCTCATACCCGTCAATGCCCGGCATCTCGATGTCGCAGAGGATCAGGTCCGGGTGCGCGGCGATAGCAAGGTCGATCCCCGCCATGCCGTCGCTCGCTTCGAGCACATCGAAACCGCGCGACTCGAGCACGTTCCGCACCAGCGCGCGACTCTCTGGATTGTCCTCGATGTAGAGGACCCGTGGAGCCGCGGTCTGGGTCTGTTCGGCCATCGATGAGCGTCCCCGGTCGCGCTTCGCGACCGACTACGTACGCGGCAAAAATCTACCACTTGAATGGGCTGGCCGTGAAGCCGGCAGGCCAAGGATCGAGCCCCTGTCCTTACAGCCTGCCTTACTCCTATCGCTCGACTCGTCCACAACCTATCCACAGGCTCGTTGTTCACACGGAGTGAAAGCAGTTTGCGGGACTGCCTTTCTGTCTGTCATCGCCAATCGCGCCCGGCCACAGTAAAGACTTGACATCACTGGATAATAAGTTCTGCCACAAGTTGCTTGCCAAGCCCGGCTCACCTTCGTGTGCAAGCAGCCTCAGGAGAGCGGGACGGTTGCAGGCTCATTGTGGATTCCTTGTGGATAAGCCCGCCGCGATATCCGGCAACAGTCGGAGGAGGACCTCACGCGTGTTCAGTTCCGGTGCTTCGATGACCCGCTCGAGGAGGCTTGCGAGCGCCTGGCCGACCAACGGCGAAGGCCGGACGCCCAGGGATTGCAGGACGTCCGCGCCACCGATGGCGAGGTCTTTGACCTTCAGGGCGAAGGCATGCGCGGCCTCGGCGGCGAAACGGTTCTCGGCCGCCTGCTGGTTTGCGAGACCCTCCGCAACCGCCCGTCCCCGCGCGCGCAAGTCAGCACGGCGCAGCGACCAGAGCGCCGGAATCTCTTCGCCGATGCGCGCGAGCGTTCGCCGCACGGTCGCGTCGGTCCACTCCGGCTGGTAGTGCCAATTGTGCTCGCGCACCAGGAGCGAGACACGCTCGATCTCCCGGCGGGACAGCTTCAACCGCCCCAGCATCTCCTCCGCCAGCGAGGCACCAACTCGCTCGTGATTGTAGAAAGTGTGCTCGCCCGGCGTAGGTCCGGGGCCCGCGCAGCGTGGCTTTGCGACGTCGTGCAGCAGGGCGGCGAGGCGCAGCACGCCATCGGCAGGCGCAAAATCTACGCACCGCAACGTGTGTCGCCAGACATCGAAGGCATGCCAGCGATTCTGCGGAAAATGCACGCTCTCCAGCAACTCGGGCGCAATGCGCCGCAAGAGGCCGGTGCGCAAAAGGAGCCGCAGTCCACGGCTCGCCGGGTTGCCGCGCACGAGCAGCTTGAGCAGTTCATCTCGCACTCTCTCCTGCGCGACCTTGGCGAAGGTCGCGAGCGATGCCGTGATTGCCTGCTCGGTCCGGCGATCCAGCGCGAGCCGCAGCGTGCAGGCGAGGCGCACGGCTCGCAGCGGACGCAGCCCGTCCTCGGAGAAGCGCTCGAGCGGCTCCCCGACCGCGCGCAGCAGCCGCCGCCGCAGATCGCCTACCCCGTCAAAGGGGTCGATCAGCGCTCCATCCATGGGATCCCAAGCAATTGCGTTGACCGTGAAGTCCCGCCTGGCAAGGTCCCCGTGAATGTCGCCGAGGAAGGTCACGCTGCTGGGCCGGCGCCCGTCCAGGTAGGGCCCCTCGCCGCGGAAAGTGGTGACCTCTACGCTGTGCTTTCCTGAGAGAACGGTGACCGTGCCGTGCGCGATACCGGTGGGGATGACGCGCGGAAAGAGCCGCGCCACCTCTTCCGGCAATGCGTCGGTTGCGACGTCGAAGTCATCCGGCTGTGTTGCGCCGAGCCCGTGCGCGATGCGGACGAGATCGCGGACGGCGCCGCCGGCGAGGTAGGCTTTGCGCTTCGCTTCGCGCAGCCGGCGCAGGACGGCCCTGACGTCCTCAGGCACGAGCTCCGGGTCGGGCGTCATGGCGCCTCATAACAGGTCGCGCCTTTGAGGGCCATGGAGCGCCTTCTGCAACCAGGTGGGAACACCATTTGGAAGCCATGGTGTCCCCATCTGCTTGCAGTAAGCATCGCTGTATCTGCTACTTGCTCTTTGCACGATGCGGAAGCGGGCACGACAGCGAGCCGTGCACTTCGTCGTACTGCTGGTGATAACCCTCGGCGAGCCAGAACGGACCGGCGGGCGCAATCTCAGTGGTGATCTTCTGCGCAAGACGCTTCTGCGCCTCGTCGCGCGCGCGCGTCGCTGCTTTCTGCTGTTCCGCATTGAAGGTAAAGATTGCCGAGCGATATTGATTGCCCGAGTCCGGCCCCTGGCGGTCGCCGCTGGTCGGGTCGTGGGTCTCCCAGAAAAACGCCAGCAGCTGGTCGTAGGGCAGTTGCTTTGGATTGAATTCCACCAGGACCGTCTCGGCGTGACCCGTCCCGTCGCCACAAACTTCCTGATAGCTGGGATTGACGGTATGTCCGCCCGTATAGCCCACAGCCGTGGCGACGACGCCGGGTACCTTTCTAAAGCGCTCTTCGCTACCCCAGAAGCATCCTTGCGCAAAAGCAGCCAGCTGGTTGCCGGCCGAGGGGACGAGCGGAGTGCCGTGCCCTGC